>JARIEX010000018.1 GCA_031127095.1 Gemmatimonadota bacterium | reverse complement strand
TGCGGCGATCGCGGAAATCGTGGCCATGCTGGAGGCCGATCCCGCCACCGACTGGTCGAAGGTGAACCTCGAACGCCTGCGGCGGCATCTGATCGACATGGACCTGATCACGCTGCACAGTCGCGTGGTGAGCACGCCGGTGCCGGGTGGCGCGCGGTTTCTCGTGCGCGGCCGGGGGGAGGCGGTCGCGGCGATCCGGCGCCTGACCGCCGCCCACACCGCCATGGTGTCGGCCGGCGGTGGCCCGCGGATCGCGCGCACGGTTGTCGCGGACGGCGTGCAGCTGGTGGTCACGGCCCGCGAGAGCGCCGACGTGGCCGCGATCGCGCGCATCCGCGCCCTTGGCTTCATCGGGCTGATGGTACAGGGCGATCACCACGCGGCGCACCACCTCGCGCTGGCCCGCGGCGACGCGATGGCCGATCACGGGCACTGACGCCGCGGCCGCGCCTTGTGGCGTGGCGGTCGCGGATAGCAACGGGAGGTCGCACCGCCGCGTAGCTTTTACGATACCGGGCCGCTCGGGCCGACGAATCCCCCCGCCTCACACCGTCATGCCTCACCTGTTCTCCCGCCCCGCCGCGCGCACGCTGCGGCTGGCGTTCGGCGCCATCGCGACCGGCGCCGTTGCGACCGGCGCCATCGCGGCACTCCCCGCCCGTGCGGCCGCGCAGGGGCCACTGGCCGACTCGCTGCTCGTGCGCCCGCTCGCGTTCCGCGCCATCGGGCCCGCGTCCATGAGTGGACGCATCGCCGACATCTCCGTGATCGAAGCGCCGCGCGTCCTGCGCGGTGGACGGCTCGGCAACGCCATGTACGTGGCGGTGGCCACCGGCGGCGTGTGGAAGACCACCAACGGCGGCATCGCGTGGTCCCCTGTCTCCGACTCCATCGGCGTGGGTTCCATCGGTGCCGTGGCCGCGGCACCGTCCAACGGCGACGTGGTCTGGGTGGGCAGCGGCGAAGCGAACAACATGCGCAGTTCGTCGTGGGGCGTGGGCGTGTTCAAGTCCACCGACGGCGGCAAAACGTGGTCCAAGCCGATGCTGCCCAAAACGCAGCACATCGGCCGCATCGTGATCGACCCGCGCGATCCCGACATCGTGTACGTGGCCGCCATGGGACCGCTTTGGGCACCAGGCGGCGACCGCGGTCTCTACAAGACGATCGACGGCGGCAAGACGTGGACCAACACCAAGAGCATCTCGGCGCAGACGGGCTTCACGGAACTCGTGATGGATCCTGCCAACCCCGACGTGCTCTACGCCGCGTCGCTGCAGCGCGAGCGCCGCGAATACGGATTCCTCCCCGGCGGCACGGAGAGCGCCATCTGGAAGACCACCGACGGCGCCAAAACGTGGACCAAGCTCACGAATGGTCTGCCCACCGGCGAGATCGGCCGCATCGGCCTCACGGTGTGCCGCTCGCGCCCCGGCACGGTGTACGCCTCCGTGCACGCCAAGGCGGCCGCCAACGGGTTCTATCGCAGCGATGATGCCGGCGCGACGTGGAAACTGGTGAACGGCAGCAACGGCACCGCGTGGTACTACAGCCAGGTGCGTTGCGATCCCACTGACGCCGAGCACGTGTTCCGTCTCAATGCCAACTCGCAGGAGTCGTACGACGGCGGCAAGACGTGGACCGGATTTGCGGGCGGCGGTGGTGTGCACGGCGACGCCCACGCGCTTTGGATCAATCCGGAAGACCGCGAGCATATCGTGCTGGGTAACGACGGCGGCGTGGACATCTCCAACGACCGCGGCCGCACCTGGTACAACGTGGAGAACATCGTGGGGGCGCAGTTCTACGCCATCGCGGTCGATGACGCGCAGCCGTTCTACAATGTGTATGGCGGCTTGCAGGACAATCAGACGTGGGGCGGCCCGAGCCGCACGCGCAACGCCTTCGGGCCGTCCAACGCCGACTGGTATCGCATGGCGGGCGGCGACGGGTTCTACAACGTGCCCGATCCGCTCGATCACAACATCGCGTACGCCGAATCGCAGAATGGCGGCGTGGTGCGGTACGACGCCCGCACCGGACAGACCAAGTCCATCAAGCCGTACCCGAAGAACGGCGAGCGGCATCGTTGGAACTGGAGCGCGCCGATCGTGCCCTCGCGCCACACCGGTCGGACGGTGTACCTGGCGGCCAACCACCTGTTCAAGAGCGCCGATCGCGGCGACTCGTGGACGACCATCAGCCCGGACCTCACGCGGAACATCGACCGCGACGTCCTGCCGATGCGTGGCGCCGTGCCGGCGCGCGACGTGCTCGGTCTGCACGAAGGCACCGCCGAGTTCAGCAACATTTCCACGGTCTCCGAGTCGCCGCGTCGCGCCGGCGTGCTGGCCGTGGGCACCGACGACGGCCTGATCCAGGTGACGCAGAACGACGGCAAGTCGTGGACGAAGACCGCCACGTTCCCCGGCGTGCCCGACACCACCTTCGTGAGCCGCGTGCAGTTCTCGACGCACAACGAAGGGACGCTGTACGCCACGTTCGATGGCCATCGCAGCAACGACTTCAAGCCGTACGTCATGCGCAGCACGGACTTCGGCCGCACGTGGAGCTCCATCACCGGCGACCTCCCCGACGGTGGCTCGGTGCAGGTCATCCGTGAGCATCACCGGCAGCCGAATCTGTTGTTCGTGGGCACCGAGTTCGGCGCCTTCTTCACCGTGGACAACGGCGTGCACTGGACGCAGCTGACAACGGGCATCCCCGGCGTGCCGGTGTGGGACCTGCAGATTCAGGAGCGCTGGAACGATCTGGTGCTCGGCACGCACGGACGCGGGGTGTTCATCCTCGATGACCTGTCACCGCTGGAGCACCTCGCCGAGGCGAAGCGGGCCGAGGTGGCCTATCTCTTCCCGGCGCGCAATGAAATCGCGATGACGCTCAACGGCAGTCGCAACTCAGGGATGGGCTCCACCGGCTTCACCGGCCAGAATCCCGACCATGGCGTGCGTCTCGCGTATCTGATCAACGCGATCAGCGCCGACGATAAAGCCACGCTCGAGATCATCGACGCGGCCGGCCGCATCGTGCGTGAACTGCCGGTGCCGCGTCGTACCGGCATGTTCCGGCCGGTGTGGGATATGCGCGTGGGCGCGCCGCTCACCGCGGCCGTGGATACGAACGTGGCCGCCGGGCGGACACCGGCTGGCGGCGCTGGTGCGGGCGGTTTCGGCGGCGGTGGGTTTGGTGGTGGTTTCGGACGTGGCGCGACGCCGACGTACACGGCCGCCCCGGGGAGCTACACCGTGCGGCTCACGATCATCCCCAAGGCTGGTGCCCGCACGGTGCTGTCGCAGCGGTTCGCGCTGCGGCGCGATACCGAACAGGCGCTGTCCGACGGGGAGCTCAAGGCACTTGATGCCTTCCGGTTCAAGGTGGTGCAGTTCCAGAAGGCCATCACGGCGCAGCAGACCCGCGGTGACAGCGTGGTGGCGCGGTTCGCAGCGGTGAAGAAGGCGGCGGAGGTCAATGCCGCGAAGATGACCCCCGAGCTCAAGCAGCAGCTCGCCGACATCGACCAGGAGCTCGCGAGCTATGTGAAGCAGGTTGGACAGGCGACCGCCACGCGGGCGCGTGGTGCCGGTGGGCCGCCGGCCGGCGGTGACGACGATGTTGGTGCGTCAGGGCAGTCCGACGGGTCGTTCACGGGCCGCGCCGCGATGTTGAACAGTGCGCTGAACAGCAGCTTCCCGGTGTCGGCGGCGCAGCAGTCATCGCTGCAGAGCCTCACGCGGGAACTGGCGCAGCACGGCGCCCGCGCGGCGGCGGTGCAATCCGTCCGCCTGCCGGCGTTGCTCAAGTCGCTGCAGGTGGCCGGGATTACGGTGCCCGACGCCCCGGTGCGCGGGCAGTAGATCACCCGCGCCGTGTAGGCGGCGCTACTTGAAGATGGGCAAGGGCGGGGCCGCTTTCGGCTCCGCCTTTTGCCAATCCCGCCCCAGCAAGGCGGCGATGGTGGCCGCCACCTGCGCCTGCTGTACCGGGGTTTGCGCGCGGACGCCACGCGCCGGCGTGTCCGGACCGATCACCGCCGTCCAGATGAACTCGGCGCCGGCGACATCCTCCCCATGATCCGTCCAGTCGCGTCCCCATCCGCGGCCGTGATCGGTGGAGACGATCATCGTGGTCTTGTCACGCGTGCGCGGATCGGCCTGCGCGCGCGCCCAGAGCTGCGCGAGATGCGCATCCATCTGCTGCCCCGAGCGCAGATACAGGTCGTACCGGCCCATGTGTGCCCATTCGTCGGTTTCGCCATACCCCACGAAGAGCACGCGCGGATTGTGCGAGCCCAGATAGTCGAGCAGCGACTGCTGCATCAGGGCATCAGGCGCCACGTCGGGCCACAGCTGCGTGGTGGTGGCGTAGAGATCACGCAGCACGGCGGCCTGCGGTGACGTGGACGGGGCCACCCCGCGCGTCCACCCGTCGTACACGGGGACGCCACTGCGGTCGGCGTTGATGATGCGACTGAAGGCGTTCCACGTGCCGAAGGCCGCCACACGCCCCGCGAATGCGGCGTCGCGGTGCAGCCACTCGAACACGGTGGTGTTCTCGTTCGCCGGATGTTTGTTGCTGTCGATGCGCGGATCGGCGAAGCCGGTGAAAGTCTCGCTGTAGCCCGGATACGAGAACTTCTTCGTGTTGGTGATGCGCGCCACGCTGCCGCTCACGCTGTCGCCGAACAGCTGTCCCTGGGTGGCCATCGTTCCCCAGAGGAACGGGAACAGCGTTTCGCGGCGCGCCTGTGGGGTGTCGCGCCAGAAGTCACGCCGCACCGCGGCCGTGTCCGACACTTTGCCGGCCTTCCCCATCAGCGCCGCGTCGGCACCACGGACCACCTCCTGCCAGCGCACGCCGTCGGAGATCGCCAGAATCACGTACTCGGTGCGCAGCGCGGCTGGCGGCCGCATCGTGCTCTGTGCCGCGAGCGGCGTCGTCGCGGCGAGCACCAACCCAAGCGCCGCCGACACGCGACCGACGCATCGCCACCGCATTAGCGCGGTCGCCGCATGGTCGCGGCCTTCTCCACCAGACGTCGCAGTTCCTTGATCGGCTCGGGGCTGTCGTCCACCTGCAGGCGCAGCACGACATCGTTGTGCAGCCACACCCCGCCGTCCTTTTTCACGATGAGCATGGCGGCGGACTGCATGCCGCGCTTGTCGCCGCCAGCCAGCTGCCCCGCTTCGAGCGCCGCCTGCAGGCGCATCGACAAATGGCCCGTCGTGCTTTCGAAGGCCTGCACCATGGCGTTCACCACCTCGGCGCTGGCCAGAATATTCCCCTGCGCGGTGCAGTACTTCCCCTGCTTGTCGCCGGCCCACTCCGTGGCCTTGGGCCCTGTGTACGCCGCCACGTTGCCCTGCGCATCGATCACCGCGAACTGGCGGCCTTGCTTCGTCCAGTCCGCCGGGCGGGGATCGGGATCGTTCTGCCACACGCGCGTGACCACGTCGGCCGGCTTCACGCCTTGCCGCAGCAGGGCGATGGCCTGCGGTCCGTAGCTCACGTCCACGATGGCCTGCGTGGCGGCGGCGCCCACTCCCGCTTCGGCCCAGAGCACGCCGTTGCCCACGGAAAACACACGGGACTGCACCGCGCCGCCTACTTCGCCGGTGGCCGGGTCGTAGCCCAGAATGGAGAACGTGGCCACAGGGGGCCACGGGAGGGGCGGCGTGGTGGTGAACCCGCCCCCCTGTGCGCCCGCGCGCGGCGCGGCGGACAGGGACAGGCCGCACAACAGGGCGAGGGCAGCGACGACCGTTCGAGTGGAGGAACGCAGTGTTGGCATGGTCACGTTATTGGGGGATCAGGCTGTCGGCCGAGGCTTGGTTGGTGTCCGGCGGGGGGGGCGCGCTCGTATCGGCCACGGAGGGCGTGGCGTTGGTCCGTCGTTTCGTCGTCGCACGGCGCACCGGCGGCGGCGGTGTGGTCGCTGGTGCCGCCGCCGATGCCGGTGTCCGGTCGATCACCCCGCGCACCAGCGCACGTGCGGCACCGGCGTAGTGCGCGATCGCGTCGGACGCGGCACGCGCCGTACCGGCGGGCTGCTGCGCGCCGTACCACCACGTGCCCCATGTCGCGATGCCGAGCAGGAGCACGTAGGGCATGACCGAGGGGCGCCGCCGCACGCCGACCGGATCGGCGCGCCGTTTGGGCGGTGGGGCGGACGCTTGCAGTTTGCTGGTCGCCATGCCGGCGGCGGGCGTGCCCACGCGCCGCATGTCGTTCGGCGTGAGCGATGCCACGCTCACCATGCGCTGGCCCAGCGCGTGCCGGTAGATCTCCGCCGTCTGCGTCGGCGTCATCTCCATGACCGCCGACCCCAGAGTCAGGCCGAACTCCGCCACGGTTTCGAAACGGTCCACCGGGTCCGGGGCCAGTGCCCGGTCGAAGACCTCCTGCAGTGAGCTGGGCCAGTCGAGATCGCTGCGCACTTCGTCGAGGCGGCGCGGACGGCTGGTGAGCCGTGCGATCAGCGATTCCTTCGATGTCGAGTTGGCGAAGGCATCGTGCCCCGTGAGCGTAATGAAAGCCACGAGCGCCAACGAGTACTGGTCGGACCGGCCGTCGAGCACGTCGCCCGCGAGCTGTTCGGGGGACATGAACTCCGGTGTGCCCACGGCGAACCCGGTGCGCGTCACCTGCTGCGTGCCACGCTCCATCGTGCGCGCGATGCCGAAATCGACCAGTTTGACGACGAAGGTGCCGTCGGTCCGCTTCGACAGCATCAGGTTGTCGGGCTTGAAATCGCGATGCAGGATGCCGAGTTCGTGCGCCGCTTGCAGCGCATTGGCCGCCTGACCGACGATGTCGGCCGCCACCACGGGATGCATGGCCACTTCCCGCTTGAGCGTGGCCGAGAGCGCCTCGCCGTCCACGAACTCCATCGCGAGATACACGAGGCCGTCGTCCGTTTCGCCGAAATCGAAAATGGACGCGACATTCGGGTGGGAGATCTTGCTGGCGTTCTCCGCTTCGCGTGTGAAGCGCTGCAGCGCGTCCGCGTCTCCTACGAGCGCCGGTCGCATGATCTTGATGGCGCTCTTGCGCTTCATGCGCACATGCTCAGCCAGATACACCTGGCCCATGCCGCCCTCACCCAGCTTCGCGACCACGCGATACCGGCCACCGACGACGTGACCGACGAGGTCGGACTGCGTGGTCGGGGACACCAGCGATGTGCCGTCCTTGGCACAAAACGCGACCGACTGGTCGTATTCGATCCCGCACTGGGGGCACACCCTGCGCACGTCCACGAATTCCGATGCAAGAGATCGAACGGTGATGAACAAGCAGGGGACGACGGCGTCGCGGTCCGCTGAGCTCCTGAAAGCTACCACCCACACCAGCCCGTCGCCCCGGTCTGCGCGTGCGCCGTCGAGTCTGTTACCTTGCAGTATGAGACGAGCGCTAGTTCTCCGGATGTTGCTCAGCTCGCTGGCGTATGCGAGCTCAGCCGTTACCGCGTCGACCGGGTCAGCCCAGGCCGCTCCCCCAACCGCCGGCTGGGCCGGTGCGGGGCTACAAGGCGACTTCGTGGTGCGTGATTTCCCGTTCCGTTCGGGCGAACGCCTGCCCGAACTGCGGCTCCACTACACCACGCTTGGCACGCCCCGGCGAGACGCCAAGGGGGTGGTGCGGAACGCCGTCATGATCCTGCACGGCACGGGGGGGACGGGGCGCAGCTTCATGTCCACCGGGTACGCCGGCGAACTGTTCGGACCGGGGAAGCTGTTGGACAGCGCGCAGTACTTCATCGTGCTGCCGGACGGCATCGGCCACGGTGGCTCCAGCAAGCCCAGCGACGGGCTGCATGCCCGGTTTCCGAAGTACACGTACGACGACATGGTCACCGCGCAGTACCGGCTGCTGACGGAACACCTCAAGGTCAACCACCTGCGCCTGCTCATGGGCACGTCGTTGGGGTGTATGCAGGGATGGGTGTGGGGATACACCTACCCCGACTTCATGGACGGGCTCGCACCCTTCGCCTGCGCGCCGGTCCCGATCGCGGGACGCAACCGCATGATCCGCACCATGGCCATGGATGCGATCCGCAACGATCCGGCGTGGCAGGGGGGTGAGTACACGAGCACGCCGACAGGATTGCGGAGCGCCCTGATGATGCTGTTCATCATGTCGAGTGCTCCCGTGATTCAGCAGCAGCAGGGGCCAACGCGCGACAAGGCCGACAGCGTGGTACGCGCCTACCTCGACGCGCGCATGGCCACCACGGACGCCAATGATTTTCTGTACCAGTTCGACGCGTCCCGTGACTACGACCCGTCGCCCTTTGTGACGCGCATCACCGCACCAGCGCTCTATATCAATTCAGCCGACGATACCGTGAACCCGCCGGAGCTCGGCATCGCCGAGCGGTATGCGGCGATGATGCCGCGCACGAAGTTCATCCTCATTCCGCTGTCGCCGCAGACGCGCGGGCACAGCACCCATTCCGCGCCACTCGTGTGGGGCGGATACCTCAGCGCCTTCCTCGCCGCGTTGCCGCAGCGATGAAGGCTCCCGACGCGACGGTGGCGCACCCGTCGATCACGCAACTGATGGTCCGTGCGCTGCGCCTGCGCTGTCCGCACTGTGGCGGCCGCGGGATCTTCACGTCGTTCTTCGAACTCGCGGAGCGGTGCCCCAGCTGCGGCATCCGTCTCGAGCGCGGCGAGAAGGACTACTTCGTCGGCGCCTATCTGTTCAATCTGATCGCGGTCGAACTCATTCTGTTCTTCTGCGTGTGTGGCTTCGTGTACGTCACGTGGCCCGATCCGCCCTGGGACCTGATCACCTACGTCACGGCGTTTCTAATGCTCTCGGGGTGTGTGCTCTGCTATCCCTTTGCCAAGACCACCTGGCTGGCGGTCGATCTGGCCATCCGGCCGCTCTCGCCGGAGGAGCTGGTGTGGCATCGCGAGGGCGGCGACATGGGTGACCGGGAACTGCCGCACGTCTGACGGGCGTCCGCTGCTGACTACTTCTCGGCGATGATCAGATAGCGGGAGGCGGCCCAGAACTTCACCGGGTCGGTGATGCGGATGCTCTCGCCCCGGAAGGCGCCGTCCTTTTCCTTCTTGGCCACTTCGATGAGCGCCAGATCGTGCCGCGACACGATGCGATACGGACGATCGCTGCGGGGCAGGGGAATGGTGAGCACTTCACGGCGGTCGGCGCGCGTGAAGCGCGTCTCGTCGAGAGAACGCGCCGGCACCAGCGACTTGCCGAGTTTCACGATGAGCAGGCCGCGCGAGCCACCCTCTTCCGTGACCACCTTGTCGGCCAGCAGCTGGCGGCGCGAACCGACCAGGTAGAAGACACGGTTCTCCCGCACGTCCATCGCCTTCACGGTGTCCGTGAGCACCGACTTCTCGGCCGTCAGCTGTGCATTCTTGGACTGCAGTGCCCGCACTTCGTCCTGGAAGGCGGCGATCTCCTTGTCCCGCGTGGCAAGCCGGCCGTTGAGATCGGCCAGCAGCGTGGCGGTCATGCTGGAGTCGGCGCGCATCGACTTCAGCGTGTCGAGCTGCGCCTGCACCTGACGCTGCCGGGCGGCGAGACGCTGACGCATCTGCGACAGGCGATCGAGAATATCCTTCTGCGCCGCTGCCGCCTCGGTCTTCCCCGATTCATCGCTCTTCGTGACACCGACCTTCGACGACAGGCCGCGCACCTTGCGCAGTTCCGCGTCCACGTCGTCGGCGAACTTGGAGGCTTCGACAACCTGCGCCAGCGCCCGGTCCTTGTCGGCCGTGCTGCCCTGCATCAGCCCCTGGAGCGAATCGCGCTCGGCGCTCGCACTGGCCAGTGCCACCGAGAGCGAATCTGCGCGGGCGCGGGCCTCGGTGTCAGTGCAGGCCGTGAGCAGAACGGCGGCGGCCAGCGTGGCCGTGGTGAGCGAGCGTGCGAGGAAACGGGGCATGGTGTTGGTTGTCGTGAGGGAGAACGGCAGCAAAAACGTACCGGGCACGCGGCCCGCAAGAAAGTGTCGCGGGTCACGTGCCGGGCCATCCGCCGCGGCCGGCGGATGGCCCGCCGACGTCAGGGCTGATCCTGCGTGACGCGGGCGCCCTTGGGCGGCGCTTGATACTTGTCGAACCAGCTGCGCAGATACAGCTGGGTGCGGATGAAGTTGGACGGCGTCGAGCTGGTCCCGTGCCATTCGTTGTTGAAGCGGATCATCGCCGTGGGGACCTTTCGGACCTTGAGGGCTTCATAGAACTCTTCCGTCTGGCTGATCGGCGTGCGCAGGTCGTTGACGCCGGTCATGAGCATCGTCGGCGTCTTGACGTTGCCCACCGACATGAGCGGCGACCGTGCGAGATGCTCGCTGGGATCGTCCCACGGATACTTCGCGAAGTTGTAGTACCAGCTGGACCCGTCCGTGGTCCCCACAAAGCTCAGCCAGTTGATCACGGGGCACTGCGACGCGGCGGCCGCGAAGCGGTCGGTGTGTCCCACGGTCCACGCCGTCAGCACGCCGCCGCCCGAGCAGCCGAACACGTACAAGCGGTTGGTGTCGATGAAACCGCGGTTCACCACGGTATCGACACCAGCCATGAGATCGTTGTAGTCCTTGCCGGGATACGCATTCTTGATCGCGTTCCCGAACGCCGATCCGTACCCCGTGGAGCCGCGCGGGTTCGTGTACAGCATCACGAACCCGTTCGCCGCGTGGTCCTGGCGCGCGAAATTGAAGCCCACGTTGTACATCGAGTGCGGGCCACCGTGAATCTCGAGCATCATCGGGTACTTCTTCTTCGCGTCGAAGTCGGCCGGCTTCACGATCCATCCCTGAATGCGGTAGCCATCCAAGGAGGTGTACCACACCTCTTCCGTCGTCGCGAGCTTCTTGCCGGCCAGCACGTCGCCGTTCACGTCGGTGAGCTGCTTGATGGCCGGTGTGCGCACATCGAAGGTCACGATGTCGTTCGGCTTCGTGGGCGATGTCGCCACGCCAACGGCCATGAAATTCTTGTTGATGTCGCTCACGGTGAGCACGTGCGCGCCCTTGGTCACCACCCGGACCTCGCCCTTGAGCGAGACGAAATACAGGTTGCGTGACCCTTCGTTCTCGACGTTGAAGTACACGCCGCTCGCATCGGGGGCCCAGAGCATGCCGCTGGGCGACCGGTCCAGCTTTTCGGTGAGCGCGCGGGCGTTCCGGCCATCGGCATCCATCACGTACATCGTGGCGTCTTTCCACGTGGCGTCGGTGCTGTCATAGCCGGTGTACGCAATGAAACGGCCATCGGGCGACGGGACCGGCGCGTTGTCCGGGCCGTTGCGCGTGGTGAGCGCCGTCACGGCACCGCTCGCGATGTCGACCTTGTAGATGTCGCTCTGGCGCCACGCATATTCCGCGTCGGGGGTGCGCAGCGACGTGAACACGAAGCTCTTGCCATCGGGCATCCACGTGGTGCCGTTGGCGGCCCAGTCACCGCTGGTGACCTGACTCGGCGTGCCGCCGTCGGCGGGCACGGTGAACAGCTGACGCAGTCCGTCTTCGAGGAAGCCCTGCCGGTCGGCGCGGTACTTCACTTTGGTGACCACGCGCGGCGCCTCCGTCCACTTGGCACCCTTCGGGGCCGCCGGCATGGCGATGCGCCACGTGTCCGTGCCGCGCACCAGCATGCCGAAGCCGATCGTCTTGCCGTCGGGCGACCATTCTACGTCGGCCGGTGCCTCCGTGAGTCGCGTGACCTGCGTGGTGGCGCCTTCCGCGTCCATGTACCGCACCCAGATCTGCGCGCCACCCGGTTCGCCGGGCGCCACGAACGCGATCCGCGATCCGTCCGGTGACCACTTCGCATCGGAGCCCTTCACCAGAAAGCGGTTCCGGGTGCCGTCGGCATGCATGATCCACACCGACGACTCGCGTCGATCGTTGAGCTGATCAATCCACGTGCGCGTGTAGATGATCTGTTTGCCGTCGGGAGACATCGCCGGTGCGGCCACGTCTTCCCAGTTGAAATAGTCGGCGACCGTGAGGCGGTCTTTCGGCGGTGCCGGCTGCGCGGCGAGATCGCCCGGCAGCAGGGCGGCGACACATAGGGGCGCGGCCAACAACGCGGCGCGGGCGGAGCGGACGGTCAGTCTGGACATGGATTCCTCGCGAGGGCGGCTCGAAAACAAAAACGCCCCCAATGCTGGGGGCGGAGCGGCTGCTTGGCAACAACTGGCACACGGTCCGCCGGCGGGCGGCGCTACTTCTGCTGGAGCGAGTCGGCGAAGGCCAGCAGCGAGTCGCGCATCGAGGTGCCAGCGCTATCGACCAGACGGCGGACACCCTTCCACTGACGGATGAGCGGGGAGCGTTCGGTGATCCGCGTTTCGATTACGCGGCGCTTGGACGTGCTGGCGTGCACCATCCGTCCTTCGCCCACATAGATGCCGATGTGCGAGATGCGCTTGCCACGCCCGAAGGTGAGCAGATCCCCCGGCTTGAGCGCGGCCAGATCCTTCGGCACTTCACGACCCACGGTGGACTGCTTCTGCGCGGTACGCGGGAGCACCACATCGAGCGCACCCATGACGTACTTCACGAGGCCGCTGCAATCGAGGGCGAGATTGGGCTTGGTGCCGCCCAGCTTGTAGCGCGTGCCGATCTGCCCGCGTGCCTTGGCCACGATGGAATCGCGCAACCCCTGCGCCGACGCGCTGAAGGCCGCGAACGGCTTGCGTGACTCGAGCGATTCCACCGACTGCGCCCGCACGACCGGCGCGCCCGCGACGAACGCGGCGCACAAGCTGAGCGAGAGGAGTTGGCGCGGAAAACGCATCACGAGGGACGGGTGCTCGGGGGGCGGCGTGGAAGCGGAGGGGAAAAGCTAGCCCGGCCGTTGCCGCCACGCTACCGGCTGGCATCACGTTACGGGAAACGTTCGGTCCGCCTGCGGCTCAGCGGATATTGAGCGCCTTGTGGGTCTGCACCGACAGCCGCCAGCGCGGGTGCGCCAGACAGTAGGCGAGGGCTGCGGCCGTGTTCTCCGCCGCGCGGGGGCCGTCCATGGGCTGCAGCAGGAAGTGCCGGAAATCGAGCCCCTCGAACCGTTCGGGGAGCGCGGTGGACTGCGGGAACACCAGCTTGAGCTCGTCGCCCCGGGTGAGGACCAGCGGCGCGTTGGCCTTGGGACTCACGCAGATCCAGTCGAGACCCGCCGGCGCCACCTGCGTCCCGTTGGTCTCGACAGCGATCTCGAACCCCTCGGCGTGCAGCGCCGCCACGGCGGCGGCGTCCAGCTGCAGCAGCGGCTCGCCGCCCGTGCACACCACGAACGGCCGCACATCCGCCGGGGCATCGGCCGGCCATTGGCTCTTCACGAAGGCCGCCAGCTCGGCGGCCGTGGCGAACTTCCCGCCGTCCGGCCCCACGCCCACGAAATCGGTATCGCAAAACGTGCAGACGGCCGTGCCCCGGTCGGCTTCACGCCCGGTCCACAGATTGCAGCCGGCGAAGCGGCAAAACACCGCCGCCCGGCCGGCCTGTACCCCCTCGCCCTGCAGGGTGTAGAAGCACTCCTTCACCGTGTACGCCATGGTCAGTCCACCGCGTACGCGATGGGGTCGGGTGACCCCGCCTCGGCGAATCCGCGCCGCCGCAACTGGCAGGCGTCGCAGTGCCCGCAGGCGGTGCCATCGGCCGCCGGATCATAGCAGCTGGTGGTCATCGCGTAGTCCACGCCCAGCGACGCCCCCAGACGCACGATGTCGGCCTTGGTGAGGTGCTGCAGCGGCGCGTGGATGGTGAGCCGATGCGCGCCCTCCACCCCCGCGCGGGTGGCGAGATTGGCCATCTGCTCGAACGCCGCGATGTATTCCGGGCGGCAGTCCGGGTAGCCGGAGTAATCCAGCGCGTTCACCCCGATGAAAATGGCCTCCGCCCCCAGCGTCTCGGCCCAGGCCAGCGCGAACGACAGGAAGATCGTGTTGCGCGCCGGCACGTAGGTGACCGGAATCTCGTCGGAGGGATGGGCCACGTCACGGTCCTTGGGCACCTCCACATCCCCGGTCAGTGCCGATCCGCCCCACTGCCGCAGGTCGAAATCCACCACCACGTGGCGGGCGACACCCTGTGCCGCCGCCACCCGTCGGGCCGCGTCGATCTCGACCGAGTGCCGCTGGCCGTAACGGAAGGTCATGGCGTACGGTGTGAATCCGTCGCGCCGGGCCACCGCGAGGGCGGTGGCCGAGTCGAGGCCACCGGACAGGAGGACGACGGCGGGACGCGGCGGGGACGCGGCGTCCCTGGGCGCGGACGGGGAAAGAATCTCGGACATCTGTGTAAGATAGCGAATTAGTTTGTACGCATGATCGACGTGCTTTCTGATCCGCAGGCGTGGATATCCCTGCTGACCCTCTCGGTGCTCGAGGTCGTCCTCGGCATCGACAACATCATTTTCATCTCGATCCTCGCCGGCAAGCTGCAGCCGGTCGATCAGCCCAAGGCGCGGCGCTTCGGCCTGATGGGCGCGTTTCTGTCGCGTGTTGCGCTGCTGCTCTCGATCACGTGGGTGATGCGGCTCACGACGCCGCTGTTCACGCTGATCGGTCACGTGATCACGGGGCGCGATCTGATTCTGCTCGTCGGAGGGCTCTTCCTGATCGGGAAGGCCACGATGGAAATCCACAGCAAGCTGGAAGGGCCGGAGGAGTCGTCGGCCACGACGCGCGGTGGGGCGTCCTTGTGGGCGACGGTGGCCCAGATCGCGGTCCTCGACATCGTGTTCTCACTGGACTCCGTGATTACCGCCGTCGGCATGGCGGACAGCGTCGTCATCATGATCGCGGCCAACGTCATCGCGCTGGCGGTGATGCTGCTGGCGGCCACCCCGATCAGCGAGTTTGTGGAACGGCACCCCACGGTCAAGATGCTCGCGCTGGCGTTTCTCGTGCTCATCGGCACGAATCTCGTGGCGGAGGGTATGGGGCAGCACATCTCGAAGGGATACACGTACATGGCGATGGCCTTCTCGGTGCTCGTCGAGATGCTGAACATCCGGGCGCGCTCGAAAAGCGAGGCCGTCCGGTTGCGCGGTGTGCCGCACGACACGGAGTCGTCGGAATAACCCCGGGCCGGTCCGCCCGACGGGCCGGCTGGCCGCTATCTTTCCACGATCTGTCCGACGCGCCGGCATGCCGATCGGTGCGTCGTCCTCTCTCAGGAGCAGGCCCTTCGTGCATCAGATCCGTCGTCGCTGGTTCGTCGCCGCCGCCCGGCTCTCGTGGGTGTGCGCGGCCGTGGTGTCGCTGTGTCCGGCCCCCACGCTGTCGGCCCAGTCCTCCGGCGCTCCGCCGGCCGGCGCGCCGCCGGTCGGCGACTCCAGCCGCGTCGTGCTGCCGCCGCCCGCGCCCGATCCGCTGCGCGGCACGCCGTCGGCGATCAGCGCCCTCGGCACGCAAGCACGGGCAATGCAGGACGGATTCGAACGGAATCACCGCACGGGGCTGCGGTTCTACAACGGCGGCGCCGACGCCTCGTGTGAGGTCCCGCTCGGGCGGATCTGCTACTGGAACAACAACGGCGATGTCCCGCCGCCGGCCGAGCGCAATGATGCGAAGCTCGAGCGCGAACAGCTCATGGAGCTGCTCACGCAGGCGCAGGCGGCCGATCCCAAGGACGATTGGGTGAGTGGCATGCGCGTGCGCTATGCGATCGAATCGGAGCAGCGCGAGGTCGCCGTGGCGGCGGCGCGCGCGTGCGCCGGGACGGCGTGGTGGTGCAGCGCCCTCGAAGGGCTCGCGCTGCACAACGCCAACCAGCATCAGAGCGCGACCGCGGCGTTTGCGCGGGCGCTGTCCACGATGCCGCCGGCCCAGCAGTGTGTGTGGACGGACATGACGTGGTGGCTGGACCCCACGATGCACGCGGCGTACAAGGCCAGGGCGTGCGCCGATCGCGGGGCCGAGAACACGCGCCTCGCGCGTCTGGCGCAGCCGCTGTGGATGCTGCCGGCCAACGACGTGCAGAACGAGCTCTACGCGCGCCGGACGATGTCGCGGGTGCATTCGCTGGCGCGTATTCCGTACGACCTGCAGTGGGGCGACGACCTGCTCGAATCGCAGGTGCGATACGGCTGGCCCACGGCGTGGTCGGTGCAGAACGGTGGCGTGGCCGATCCTCGGCCGCCGTCGGTGATCGGGCACGAGCCCACGCCGAGCTACGACTTCATGCCGTTGCCAGCGGCCGTGCCGACGCCGGTCGCCGCGACGGCGGGCGACTGGAATCCGCGCCGCGCCAAGGCCCGGATGCGGTACGCTCCCCGGTACGCCAGCGGCTTCGGCGCGCTGCCGTATCAGTTCGCGCGGTTCCTGCGCGGCGATACCACGATTCTCGCTGGTGGTTACCGGCTCATGCGCGAACTGGAAATGGGACGCGCGCCGTACACCGCGGCCATGACCCTCGACGCGTTCGACGGCACGGCCGCGCCGCAGGCGCGGCGCGACAGCGCACAGGCCAACGGGGCGCTGCTGCTGCCGCTGCCATCGAAGATGCTGGCCAGCCTCGAAGTCCTCGCGCCGGTCGGCAAGCGCGCGGCCCGGGTGCGCACGGCCGTGCAGCCGCTCCCGGCGGGCACGCGGCTCTCGGAGTACCTCTTGCTCCAGCGCGGCGATGTGTCGGCCACGCCGATGCTGGAGCGCAATGCGCTGCAGGCCTATGGCAGCAACGAGATCGAGGCGGGCACGTCGATCGGCATTTACTGGGAGATTTACCGGCCGGCCACGCCGGGGCAGCCGTTGCAGGTGTCACTCCGCGCTACGCGCGTCGGGGCGGGTTTCCTGCAGAAACTGGGCAGCTCATTCGGCCTCTCGAAGGCCGTGACGCCGGTGTCGATCAAGTACAACGACAACGGTCGGCCGGACGGCGGACCGGGACGCAGTCTCAACATCAACTTCCCGCAGGTGCCCGCGGGCGACTACCAGTTCACGCTGATGGTGTCGGGCGGTGGTGTGACGGACAGCACGACGCAGGTGATCCGCGTGAAGGGCGGCAAGTAACTCAGTTGCGCTTGCCGCGCACCACGATCATGCCCACCGGGCTGCCGTAGTCATCGTTGCCGATGGGCAGGCCGGGTGGCGCGATCCACGCGCCGCCGTCCGCGCGCACCGTCACACGATGCACCCCGGGGGCGAGCTTGAGCTCGGCGCGCCACCGTCCGCTCTGCATGCGTCGCAATGGCGTCACCGTCCATTCCGTGGCGTCCCCCATCAGCTCCACCGACTCTGCCCGCGGGGCGTCGATCAGCAGCACCACGCGCAGGGTGTCGCCATCGGGGGCGCTGACCCCGTCGGCGACGGTCATCGCATCGACGGCGCCCATCGTACGCGTCTCGAACGCGAGAATGCCGCGCGGGGTGCCGTCGTTGCCGCGTGTGGGCAGGCGGGCGATCCGGACGCCCAGCGCCACGACCGGCGCAAACCGGCGTCGGCTGGTGTCGAGTTCGTCGCGGAGCGCCGTGCCACCGACGGTCGCGGTGTTCGTGGCGGCGGCCCCCACGAGCGAGAGCCACGCCGTGACCGGCTGCACGACCGCCAGCGAGGCGACGGTGGGCAGCATGGCGGGGACCGGCGCGAGGGCATCCTGCGAAATCCAGCTGGCCACGGGGGCGGTGACCGACACCAGCCACGTGGTCGGTCCGGTCTCGAAGCCGAGCGAGGCGATCCCGGTGGCGATGTCCCGCCGCTGCAGCGATCGCGTGGTCCGACGACTCGTGAGTTGCGCATCGCCCGGCATCGACGCCGGGAGGGTGATGGCATCGCTCTCGTCGACCGTGAGCGTCTGCGTCGTGGTTCGCGTGGCGCGTTCCACCGAGAAGCCGAGCGACAGCTCCATCCCCGCCATGTTGGTGACCACGCCTGCTTCGGCTCGGCTGATTGCGCCGACATCGACGCGCCGCGAGACGGTGGTGTCGACGGCGCGCAGCGTCCAGTCGCCCACGTTCATCCCCGCGGGCATGCCCGCACTGAGGATATCGGTGGTGGGGTTGCCGCTCACCGACGCATGTCCGTAACTGACGGCGCTCCAGATACGCTGCGCACCCACGCGGGCGCGCGCCCGCAGGGCGACGGTGCCCTCGAGGGAGCCATCGGCCCCGACGCCGTCGTACAGGCGCCACGTCCCGGTGCCGAGGGCCGCGAACCGCACGCGCCCGATGCGCCCGATCGGCTGGGTGGCGCCCAGCCAGACGTCGTTGCGTTGTGCGAGCGGGTTGCCGGTGCCGTCGGGGATCGCGGCGATCCCCAGCACCGACAGTGTGGAGGCGTCGGTGACCGGTCCGATGGTGGCGGCCGGCGCGATGGGGGCGTCGCCGCGGACCTGCGCGGCGAGGACCGGGGCCCAGGCGAGCGCGCCCACGGCGCAGGGCAGCGCGGCCCACGCGCGCGGACCGAACGGGAGGCGACACCATGCTGCGGACGCTCCCCGGCTCGTGCGGGAGCGGCGGAGCGACGCGCGGGAGAGGCGGCGGGCGGGCGTCACGGGAGTGGAGGACGGGCCGGTTTGCGGTCGCCCGTCGCGGAAGTGGACGGCGACACGACCCCGGCAACCGATGCCCGAACATAGCGATGCAGGGCATCGACGGCCATCCCGGGACCGCGCTGTGCATTCTTGGCCACCGTGGCTTGCAGCCCGAGCAGGACCTCGTCGGCGCGCGGCAGGCCCGCGATCGCGGTGACCGCGTCGCGGGCGGTCTCGGCCGGCACACCACGTCGGACCACGTCGGTCAGTACGACCAGCGGCGTGACCGCCGCGCCCAGTGGGCGCGCGCCGCGCACGGCGGCCAGCACCTGCGCATCGACACCGGCGCGGATCGCCGTGGCACCGGCATCGAGTTCGGCCACGGAACTCCGGTCACCGAGCGCGGCTTTGGCGTCGGCCAAGGCCGCGGCGTGTGCCCGCACGACCGTGAGGATGCGCGCCCCCCCCACCCGGCGTGCGGCCCCTTCGAGCGCCCGGTTGATCAGCGGCGCGGTGGGCAGCCCGCGCGCGGCCGCTTCTTCGAGCAGGGTGCGCAGCGCGCTGGCCGTGAGCGTGTCGAAACGGGCCGCGTCGAACTGCCCCTGGCCATCGCGAAAGAGAACCGTGTCGATCCCGATCGGGAGGGCGGTGGCTGACACGGCCGAGGCGGCGCCGGCCGTCCCGGCAGCCGCCAGCGGCGAGAGCCCCGGCGCGGCGATCATGGCGGCCAGCGCGTACCGCGCACCGCGGCCCAGTCTGTGGCGCGACACCGTCATGGCTGACCGTCCACGATGACCGCGTTGGCGGGGCCGTAGCCGGCGTCGGGCACCTGCGGGGCGAGCGGGTCCACCAGCCACCGGCGTCCGTCGATCACGAACGCGTATACGTGGCGTCCGGGGGGCAGGGGCACGCGCGCCGACCACGCACCGTCGTTGCGCCGCCGGACCATCGGGGTGGCCTGTTCGTCCCAGCCGTTGAAGTCGCCCACGAGGGCCACCGCGCGGGCGCGCTCCGGCAACTGCAGGTCGAAGCGCACGGCATCGGTGCCCTCGATGGTGGCGCCCACGGGCACGGTGGCCACAGGGCGCCACGGGCGCACGCCTACCGTTACGAGCAGCGCCGCCGCGGCCGCCGCGCCCCACCACCAGCGCGGGCGCACCGCCCCGCCCCAGGGATGACGCGGCGCGTGCATAGCCGCGGCCAGCACCGCCGTGGTGCAGCGGCTGATCTGGGCGGCATCGGGCGCCGGTAGCGCCGCGTACGACGCGCGCACCTTCGCGGCGAGCGCCTCGTCGTCCACCCAGAATCCCGGCTCCGTGCGCGGGTCAGTCAAGCGACCGCCCGATGAGCGCGCGCAGCCGTTCGCTGCCGCGTTTGACGCGCATTTTCAGCGCGGACTCACCGGCACCGGTCATGGCCGACATCTCACCGTATTCGAGCCCTTCGGCATACTTGAGCAACAGCGCCTCACGTTGCAACGGATCGAGTTGCCCGAGGGCGCGTCTGAGCACGGCGTCTTCGACGCCGACAGGCAGGCCTGTCGGCGGGGCCGGCGCGGTCTCGAGCGCCATCTCGTCCTGGATAAATCGTCGGGTGCGACGCCCGCGAGCGGTGAGGGCGTTGCGGCACTGATTGGTCAGAATGCGGAACAGCCACCCACGGAACTGGTCGCGCTCGTCGTACCGGCCGATGGCGAGATACGCACGCAGGAACGCATCCTGCACCACGTCTTCCGCATCGGCCCGTTCACCCAGCATATGGTACGCGAACCGCCAGCAGGCGTCGTAATACCGCGACACCAGTGTTCCGAAGGCGTCGGGGTCACCTGAGCGGGTCCGCACGACCAGCTCCGCATCGGTCATCGTCGTACAACACCCCAACCGGGCGGCGCGTCACCGGCCCCGCCGGGGCCGAGCCGGGCACGGCGGGGACACACGCTCATCCCCCGATCGTGGCCAGGGCCAGCATCAGCGAGAAGGCCACGAAGAGCCCCGTGGCCATCCGGTTCGTGCCGCCCACCCGGTGGAGGAACCGCTCCGCCTCGGCGGCGGGCAACTGCTGCTGGACGATGAGCCGGTTGGCGGCCCGCGCGCGGCGGAACAGGAACCAGTTGGCCGTCCCCCCGGAGGCGATCACGGTGGACACGAAGATGGCGGCGTTCATCACCAGCAGGAACTCGTTTTCCGGCTGCTGCAGCGCCTGCATCGTGAGCGTCTTGTCCGTCCCCGTGAGCACGCGAAAGGCCAGCCCGGGAAGCAGAAAGAAGATCGCGAACGGCAGGTACAGCTTCCGGTACAGAAACCAGGCCGGCGGAAACGCCAGCGCGGCGCTCCAGTTCCACGTGGGGACGAACGACGGGTCCTCGAGGAACGGGGCCAGCTTCCGGCGATACACCCGGTCCCACTTGGCGCCGATGTAGGCCGCCATCACCGCCTCGCTGGGGACCTCGGCGTTCGGTCGGTGGCGCGCCCAGCCGGGCAAGTCCGGCGCGGGCTCGGGTCGTGGCGCCGGCTGACGCTCGTCGTCGGCGCTTGGTGGCATCGGCGGGATGGTCATGAGGCCGCCGCCGGCTGCTGCTGGCTGAGGCAGTGCAGCGTGCCCAATCCCCACACGAGGTCAACCGCGTGGATCCCCACGATGCGGTGCTCCGGCAGCAGCGCCGCCATGGTGTTCAGCGCGACACGGTCGTTCGGGTCGTTGAACGTGGGCACGAGGCACACTCCGTTGGCGAGGTAGAAGTTCGCGTAGCTGGCCGGCAGGCGCGTTCCGTCCATGATCACCGCGCGCGGATACGGCAGCGTGACGACTTCCAGCGGTTCACCGCGCGCATCCGTGGCGCGGTGCAGCCGGTGCAGGTTGTCGAGCGAGCGTGCGTGGTTGTCGTCGGCCGGATCTTCTTCGTGCGCCAGCACGATCACGCCCGGCGCCACGAACCGCGCGATGTCGTCCACGTGCCCGTGGGTGTCATCGCCCACACATCCCTCACCCAGCCAGATGGTGCGCGTGATCCCGAGATACTGCTGAAATGCGCGCTCGTAGTCGGCGCGCGTAAACCCCGGATTGCGTACCTGGACGTCGGAGAGCAGCCATTCTTCGGTCACCAGCAGCGTGCCCTGACCGTCGGTCTCGATGCCGCCGCCCTCGAGGATGAGCCGCTGGCCGTTGTCGTGGCGCACCGCTTCCACGCGCGGGAGCGCCGTCACACGGGATACCGCCTCGGGGACATGCCCATCGAGCGCGTAGTTGTCGTACTTGCTCCACGCGTCAAACCCCCAGTGCACCAGCGCCACGCGGCCGTCGGCGCGGTGTACCGCGGTGGGCCCCGAGTCGCGCAGCCAGACGCGATCGGTGGGCTGCACGTGCAGGCGATACCGTGACGCCTCGACATCGTGCATGGTCAACGCAGCGCGCGCACTGTCGCACACGGCGTCGTCCTGACACAGAATCTCAACCCGTTCGTGCGGCGCGAGAGCACGCACGATCTCGGCGTACACCCACGGGATCGGGGCGAACTTGCCGGGCCAATCGGGTTCGTGCGTGGGCCAGCCGATCCACGTGGCGTCGTGGCGCTCCCACTCGGCGGGCATCCGCACCGGACCGAGCGCCGTGGGCGCGATCACTCCGCTCAACGTCCCAGCCAGCGCTGCGTGATCGGCCCGTACGCATCGATGCGACGATCGCGCAGGAACGGCCAGTTCCGACGGGTCTCCTCGATCAGGCCAAGGTCACACGCGGCCACGAGAATTTCCGGCGTCGTGCCGGCCTGGGCGAGATAGCGTCCGAACGGATCGGCGATGAACGACTGCCCGAAGAACTCCAGTCCGTCGGTGCCCGGCTCCGCCTCGAAGCCCACGCGGTTGGGCGAGGCCACAAACACGCCGTTGGCGATCGCGTGCGCGCGCTGCGCGGTGCGCCACGCATCGACCTGTGCGTCGCCGAAGGTGGCCTTCTCGGCGGGGTGCCACGCGATGGCCGTGGGGTAGAACAGAATCTGCGCGCCCAGCAGGGCCGTGATGCGCGCGGCTTCCGGGTACCACTGATCCCAACAGATCAGCACCCCGATGTCGGCGTACTTCGTGCGCCACACCCGGAACCCGTTGATGCCCGGATGGGTGTCGTGGCGCTGGTCGCCCGTGACGTCACCGGGGGCGAAGTAGTACTTCTCCTCGAAGAGCGGATCGTGCGGGATGTGCATCTTGCGATACGTCCCGAGCACGCGGCCGTCGGCATCGATGACGGTGGCCGAGTTGCGGTACAGCCCTGCAGCCTCGCGTTCGTAGAATGGCACCACGATGACCACATCGAGTTCACGCGCGAGCGCCTGAAACGTCTGCACCGTGGGGCCGTCGGCGGGTTCGGCGATGTCGAACCGTTCGGGCTTCACGCTCTTGCAGAAGTACGGCGCGTTGAAGAGCTCCTGCAGACAGATGATCTGCGCGCCGCGCGCCGCCGCTTCGCGTACGCGGGCGATGGCGTGGGTGACGTTGCCGGCGAGATCGTCCGTCGCGGTGTCCTGAATGACACCGATATGCACAATGTTGGCCATGCTGAAAAGTCACCGATCCCGGGGCCGGGGGCAACGAGGTCGCGTCACCGTTTTTTGCGCGGCGACCGGGACTTCGCCGCGGGCGGGTCGAGCACGGGCTGGAGATACGCCAGCAGAATCCGCCGCAGATCGTCCAGCAGCGGCTTCTTCTCGGCGGGCACCGCCCGGCCGCGGCGCGCGAGCAACGACTGGCCGAGTGAAGCGGCCACCAGCGCGACGCGACGGCGGTCGCGCGTGGTGAGCGTGGGATTGCGCGCCGCGAAGAGCACGTCGAGCCGATCCACGAACGATTCGAAGAGCTGCGCCCGCAGGCGCGTCGGCGCGGACCGCGTGTCATCGGCGGGACCTTCCACCGTGGCGAACACGCGCCGGAACGCGGGGTGCGTGTCGTGAAACTCGGCGAGCGGTTTGACGATGCGATCGATCAAGCGGTCCAGCGGAACGCCGTGCGGATCCATGGGAAACGCCCGCTCGTGGATGGCGCGCATCTCGTCGGCGTACCGGAGCGCGAGCGCGGCCAGCACCGCGTCCCGGTTGGGGAAGAACTGGTACAGCGATCCCTTCGCGGTCTTCGCGCGCAGGGCGATGGCTTCGGCGGTGGCGGCCTGCAGCCCTTGCTCCGCAATGACGGCTGCGGCGGCATCGAGCAGCAACTCCACTCGCGCCTGTCCTCTGGACTGCCGCGGGCGCCGGCGAAAGGCGTCCGCGGCCGGTGCCTCCGGGGCCGTCATGGGCACGGCGGCGATCTCCGTCCCGACTGAGGCGCCCGCGCCCGATGCCGGCACGGCATCGTCGGCGACCCGGGTGGCGCTGCGGACAGTGCCACCCGGGGCAGTACCACGGGCGGCGGAACGGACGGCGCGTTTGGCGGGCATCCGCCAACGATACCGACCGGCGCACCGCTACGCACGGCGGCGGCGGATCAGCCGCGTGTGCCGTCGCGGATCAGCAGCGCGACCACGTCCATCACGTTCGTGCCCGTGGGACCGGGGCGGAGCAGAGCGTCGGCGGCATCGAGCGGCAGCCACGACCGCCCGGTGGCGAGATCCGCCTCGGGTGACCGCCCGGCACGACGGGCCAGCCCGGGCACGGCGGCATCGACGATCGCACCGGCGGCGTCGGTGGGCCCGTCTCGGCCGTCGGTCCCGGCGGCCAGCACCGTGATGCGCCATGCCGCGGGGTCGCCGTGGGCGGCCTCCTCGAGCGCGAGTGCGGCCGAGAGGGCGAGGACCTGCATGCGACCGCCGCGCAGCGGCTCATCGGCCACGGGGAGGCTGCTCCCTGCGGGGAGCAGGTCGTCCTCCTCGCCGCGCGCCAGTGCCCGGTCGATGGTTTCGCGCAGGTTGACCACCGGCTCGCCACCGCACAGCAGCAGCGACGTCCCCTGCGGCGCCTGGTGTGCCATCTGCAGCGCGAGTCGCGCGAGCGAATCCCCCAGCTGTGCGGCGTCGCCTTCGAGTGGGGCATCCTGCACGTGGAGCGCCGTGATGCCAGTCGCGCGGGCGTGATCCGCCATGGCCTGCACCGCATCGCGGTTCCGCGCCACGAGGGTGTATCCCACGCGCTCGAACGCGGGATGGCTGGCCGAGGGCACCACGGGCGGGTGGCCTGCCCCTTCCAGACCGAGTACCACGCCCATCGCGCGCTCCACGCGGGCGCGCATGTCGTGCGCGTCGAGCAAGGCGAGGAAGGTGGCGTCGTCCAATGGATCGGCGGTACACGGACCGGAACCGATCACCGCGGGATCGTCGCCGATGACATCGGAGATCGCGAACACCGGTACGTGGGCGGCGCCGCGGCCCACGAGGGCCACCGCGAGGCGTCCGGCCCCCCAGCGCAGTACCCGGCGCCGGATCGCGTTCATCTCGTGGATGGCGAGTCCGGATTCGAGCAGGGTCTGCGCCAGATTGGCCAGATGCGCCTGCGCGCGTTCGGCGTCGCCGACCGCCTGGGAGAGCGCCGCGATCGGTGCCGCGCACAGGGAGGTGGTGCCGCCCGACAGCAGCACGATCGCGATGGTGCCGGGTTCCAGCTCGTGGACGAGTGACTCGAGGGCGTCGGCGGCGTCGAGCGAGGCCGGTCCGGGCACGGGATGATCACCGATCATCACGCGAATCTGCGGCGGGAGCACGGCGACGCCCGTGCTCCCTGCGTGGGCGTCCGGCGAGGCGTGGTGTGCGGCGACGATGAGTCCACTGTGGACCACGCGCCCCAGGCTGGCCACGGCGTCCAGCGCCCCCGCCATCATGGCGGGGGCCGCCTTCCCGAGCGCGATCACGACCACCGGCGCGTGGGCCGGGAGGGTGGGGCGCGCGGCGAACCAGTCGCGTACCGCGTCGCGCGTGCGCGGAAACGGGGCCGCGCCCTGCACCGCGGCGTGGTATACCGCCGAGAGCAGGGCGCGGGGCGGCGGCGTGGTGGTCACGCGGCCTACGGGCTGACGGGTGCGGCGTTTACTTCACGCCGCCGGACTGCACGATGGCCGCGCCGAGGTCGGTGTACGCGGCGGCGGACATCTGGCTGAACGGCGTGGCGATGTAGCTGATCTTCCCCTTGGGGTCGATCACGTAGAGATGGCGCTTGTGGTACCCGGTGCCTGCATTGGCGCCGTACGCCACGCCCACCTTGCGATCGGTGTCGGCCGCGAAATGGAACTGGAACTTGGCGTCCTTGGCCCACGAGATGAGCGCCGTGTCCGAGTCGATGCTCACACCGATGAGCGTGACTTTCTTGCCGCTCTGAAAGGTCTGCGCGTACTGATCGCGATACGACTCCATCTGCACCGTGCAGCCACTCGTGCGTGCCTTCGGGAAGAACGCCAGCACAACGGTCTCGCCCCGGTGCTCGGAGAGCGTGAACGGCTTGGCGGCCACGCCGGCCGCCGTGACCACGGTGACGGTGAAATCAGGAGCGGCCGCGCCGACCGTGAGGGCCGTCGACGCGGGGGCCTGCGCCGATGCCAACGACGGGATGGTGAGCAGGACGACGGCGAGCGTCGAGGCAAGGCGCGCAGTGCACGAGCGGATGGACATCAACGACTCCGAAGGGAAGGGGTTGGTGCACGCGACCAATCGCGCGACACAATCACAGACATGGATGCTACGCGCTGGCGGCGCCGCCCGCTGCACCGGCGGCGTTTCGGCGGTGTGTCCCCGTGGGGGGACGACCCCTGCCGCCACCAGAGGACAACGTCGGACGCGTCGCGTCTGTTTCCGCCGGCCGTGCCTCTGGCGCGCGGGATTGGCGCGGTGGCACGACTTGTGCAAATCCAACGACCCGAGGGAAGAGGGCGCTGGACGTGCTTCGTGGAGGGGCACGCACACCCCGTCACCGGGATTCCGGTGGCGGGGTGTTCTGCGTGCCCTACCGGCGTGGCCGACTAGCGGATCACCGTGAGCGCACCGGCGCGGACGTGCACCGCGATGTCGCTGGTGGCGGACCGATGGAGCTCGCCATCGGTCTCGAACACTGGCGGGGCCGCGAACGACAGCTGGAACGTGCGGTCGCGCCGGACCTCCACATGCGGTGATGATAAGTGCGTGCCGCGCATCGCCTTGGCGAACAGCGGCACGCGGGCCAACGGGGCCACGTCCCGGATCGTGATGCAATCGAGCACCCCGTTGTCGAGCGCTGCGCCGGGCGCGATGCGGAAGGCCCCCCCGAAGCAGCGGCCGTTGGCGTACACCACCATCAGGCGGCGGTCGGTGGGCTGCGTGGGGTCATCGATGCCCGCGCGGCGCGCGTGGAACCCGCGATAGCCGAACAAGGCGCCGAACGCGGTGCTCACATACGCGGCCGCACCACGCAGGCGTCCCGGCGTCTGCATCCGCTCCAGCACGGCCACGTCGAACCCGAACCCGGCCGCATTGACGAACGGCACGTCGTTCACGAAGCCCACGTCCACCCGCTGCGTGGCACCGGCAGCCACATGCGCCACCATTCGCCGGACATCGTGCGCCGGCGCCGTGAGCGACTTCGCATAGTCGTTGCCGGTCCCGGCCGCAAACACGGCCAGCGGGACCCGTGCACCGCCGCCGGCCTCTCCCTCCAGCAGGCCGCGCGCCGCATGGCTGATCGCGCCGTCGCCCCCGACCACCGCTAGCGCCCGGGCCCCGGCACGGCTGGCCTCGGCGGCGATCCGCGCTTCATCGCCCGGCGCGCTGGTCTCGCGCACGACCACCTCGAGTCCCGCCGTGGTAAAGGCGTCCTGAGCCGCACGAGCCACCCGCAAGGCCCGTCCGCCGCCAGCCGCAGGGTTCACCAACAGCACGATTGGGGCAGGCATGGGACACCAAGGGTGGGGGCGGGGTATAACACCGCGTGCCTCGCGTCACACGATGAGACGGCGTGTACCGGCCATGACATGGCACAGCGGGCCGAGTGTGCGTTGCATCACGGAGGAATCCGAACGATCCCCCCAACATATCCCGTCGGCGCCAGATCGGCGCCACGTCGCTCTGTGGTATCTCTGAGGAACGCAATATGACCAGGCTGCCGTTGCACTGCAGGATCGCATCACGCACCGCGATGCGGACCGTCGCCGCGCTGTCCGCCCTCGCACTGGCCGCGTGCGAGAGCGGGACAGGACCGTCGTCGGGCAACATGGTCGGCGTTGGCTTTCAGCTCGCCCGCACGTCCGGTGCGACTGCGCTGGTGGCCCCCGCCGCGGCCGGTCCGGCGGGGAGCACCGCGGCCGTCGGCACTGTTCCCACCATTACCACCAGCGCGGCTGGCATGCGCATTGCGCGCGATGGTGATGTGTTGCTGGTCACGAAGGCCCAGCTCGTGGTTCGTAACGTCAAGCTCAAGTCGGCCACGGCGGTCTGTTCGGACGACGATGACGACGAGACCACAGGGCGGTCGTCCAGCTCGTCGTCGGGATCGTCGTCACGCGACGACGACGATGATGACTGCGCCGAGATCCGCGTGGGGCCGTATCTGGTGGACGTCCCGGTGAATGGCGCCGACGGCGCACGGGTGGCCGTTGAGGTGCCGGCCGGCACGTACTCGTCGATCCGTCTGTGGCTCTACAAGGTCACGAGCAGCGATTCCGCCGACGTGGCGTTCCGTCAGGCCAATCCGACCTTCCGTGACATCAGCCTGCGCCTCGAAGGCACCTTCAATGGCACGCCGTTCGTGTTCGTGAACGATGTGAACGCGAAGCTCACCGTGCCGCTCACCGAGCCGCTCGTGGTCGGCACCGGTGGCGACGACGTCACGGTCACGATCGACCTCAGCACGTGGTTCCTGCGCTCGAGCGGCGGGCTGTACTCGCCGGCCGCTGCGAACACGCCGGGGCAGGTGCGGGCGCAGGTACAGAACAACATCCGGAATGCATTCCGGGCATTTCGGGATGATGACAAAGATGGGCGAGAGGACTGACACTCACGTGGGTATGGAGTGGTGAGTTCAAGTTTCGAGTCGTGAGTGCAACGACGGGCTGCGGAGAGTAACTCTCCGCAGCCCGTTTGTTGTGAGCTCCAAGTCGTTGTTCGACTCACGACTTCCCACTTGCACTCACAACTCAATACTCACCAGATCAGCCAGCCATCGGCTACTTCCCCACCAGACTCCGCAGCACGTACGGCAAAATCCCGCCGTTCTTGTAGTACTGCATCTCTTCCGGCGTATCGATGCGGCAACGCGCGCTGAATGACTTCACCGAGCCGTCCGCCAACGTGGCCTGTACCGTGAGCGTGGCCCGCGGCGTGAGCGTGTCGTCGAGTCCCATGATGTCGTACGTCTCGAAGCCCGTGAGTCCGAGCGACTGACGCGTGTCGCCGTTTACGAACTCGAGCGGCAGCACGCCCATGCCCACCAGATTGCTGCGGTGAATGCGCTCGAAGCTCTCGGCGATCACCGACCGCACACCCAGCAGCATCGTGCCCTTCGCCGCCCAGTCGCGCGACGAACCGGTGCCGTATTCCTTGCCGGCGATGACGATCTGCGCGACGCCCGCTCCCTGACGCGCCATCGCCACATCGTACAACGCTTCCGGCTCGGCGCCCGGCGCAGTGGCCGTCCACCAGCCTTCCTTGCCGCCGGTGAGTTCGTTCTTGAGACGGATGTTGGCGAACGTGCCGCGCATCATCACCTGGTGGTTGCCGCGACGTGCGCCGTACGAGTTGAAGTCCTTCTTCTCGACGCCCAGCGACAGCAGATACTTGCCGGCCGGGCTCGCCGCGGCGATGGAACCGGCCGGTGAGATGTGGTCGGTGGTGATCGAGTCGCCGAACATGCCGAGCACGCGAGCGCTGGTGATCGGGCGAATGCCCGGCGGCGTCATCGTCATGCCGTCGAAGTACGGCGGGTTCTGCACGTACGTCGAATCAGCCTGCCAGCCATAGCGCGCGCCGGTGCTGGCTTCGATGGCCTGCCAGTACGTATCGCCCAGGAACGCGTTGGCGTACTGCGTGGTGAACTGCTCACGCTTCACGCTGGAGAGAATCGTGTCTTCCACTTCCTGCGCCGACGGCCAGATGTCGCGCAGGAACACCGGGCCGTTGGCGCCGATGCCAAGCGGCTCGGTGGCCATGTCGATGTCCATGCGGCCGGCCAGCGCGAACGCCACCACCAGCGGCGGCGACGCGAGGTAGTTGAAGCGCGTCTGCGGATTCACGCGCCCTTCGAAGTTGCGGTTGCCCGAGAGCACGGCGGCCACGTTGAGCTTGCCCGCGTCGATCGCTTCGCTGATCACCGTGGGGAGCGGCCCCGAGTTGCCGATGCACGTGGTGCAGCCGTAGCCGACCACGTTGAAGCCGAGCGCGTTGAGCGAGTCCATCACGCCGGCCTTGATGAAGTAATCGGTGGCCACCTTGGAGCCCGGCGCCAGCGACGTCTTCACCCACGGCTTGGTTTTGAGGCCGAGTGCGACGGCCTTCTGCGCCAGCAAGCCGGCCGCGAGCATCACGCTCGGGTTGGACGTGTTGGTGCAGCTCGTGATCGCCGCAATCACCACGTGGCCGTCCTGCAGCGTAAAGGTCTGATCGCGGTACTCGACCGCGACGCCAACCGAATCCGCCGGGCCACCCTCGGCCACCATCGTCGCGGCCTCGTTCCCGACCGCCTTGCCGTTGGCCAGACGCTGCGCCGTAAGCGCTTCGCGGTACATCGCCTTGCTCTGCGACAGCGGCACGCGATCCTGCGGACGCTTCGGGCCGGCCAGGCTCGGCACCACCGTGCTCAGGTCGAGTTCCAGCGTGTCGGTAAACACCGGGTCAGGCGTCGCGTCGGTGCGGAAGAGCCCTTGGCGCTTCGTGTACGCTTCCACCAGCGCCACCTGCTCGTCGCTGCGTCCCGAGAGGCGCAGATACTTGAGCGTCTCGTCGTCCACCGGGAAGAAGCCCATCGTGGCGCCGTACTCGGGGGCCATGTTGGCGATCGTGGCGCGGTCGGCCAGCGCGAGGCTGGAGAGACCCGTGCCGTAGAACTCCACGAACTTGCCCACGACTTTCTTCTTGCGGAGCATCTCGGTGCAGGTGAGCACCAGGTCGGTGGCCGTCGCACCGGCCGGCAGCTTGCCGTGCAGCTTGAAGCCCACCACTTCCGGGATCAGCATGCTCACCGGCTGCCCCAGCATGGCCGCTTCGGCTTCGATGCCGCCCACGCCCCAGCCCATCACGCCCAGGCCGTTGATCATGGTGGTGTGCGAGTCGGTGCCCACCAGCGAGTCGCAGTAGGCCAGCGTCTCATTGCCATCGTTCGCCGTAAAGACCACCTGGCCCAGGTACTCGAGATTCACCTGGTGGCAGATGCCCGTGCCCGGCGGCACCACGCGGAAATTGTGGAGCGCGGTCTGACCCCACTTGAGGAACTGATAGCGCTCGAGGTTGCGCTCGAACTCGAGTTCCGTATTGATCAGCAGCGAGGCTTCGGTACCGTACTCATCGACCTGTACCGAGTGGTCGATCACGAGGTCGACCGGCTGGAGCGGGTTGATCTTGGTCGGGTCGCCGCCGAGGGCGACCATCGCGTCGCGCATGGCGGCGAGATCGACCACGCAGGGGACGCCCGTGAAGTCCTGCAGCAGCACGCGGGCGGTGCGAAAGGCGATTTCCTTGTCGACGGCAGCCTTCACATTCCAGTGCGCCAGCGCCTCGACATCGGCGCGCTTGACGAACGCGCCGTCTTCCCCGCGGAGCAGGTTTTCGAGCAGGACGCGCAGCGAGAACGGCAGCGTGGGGGCGGTACTTCCCGGCAGCGCATCGAGGGCGCCGAGGTGGAAGTACGCATACTGGCGGTCGCCCACGACCAAGGTGGCGCGGCTGCCGAACGAATTGGGATGCGACATGGAAGGGTTGGTCCTGCGCGGGCCTTTCCCCAGGGGTCGACCGCACGCGTTGCTGGACGGAGCCACTCATCGCGCCGTGACGCCACCCTGCGGGTGGCACCCGGTTCCGACGAGGCTATGTGAAATATCGGGGCGCGCGCGTGGGAAGGGGAGGGGACGGCTACGCGCTGACGTCGAGCACTTCCTCGATCAGGTCCCGTGCCGCCGCCGGCTGGACGGTAATGGCGTCTTCCGGACAGCAGCGGGCCACGGACCCGTCCGCCGGGGAAAACTCATGCACACGGACCAGCGGGTACGCCTTCCGCTCGGCATCGAGCGCCAGCAGCCCCGGTGACCGTGCCACGCACAGCGCGCACCCTGTGCACCGGGCGCGGTCGACGATGATCTCCACTTCGCGCCGGGGAAAGATGCCGCCCGGGGCCGCCAGCATGGTGGGCAGGTGCGTCAGCGCGTCGCGCATGCCGTCGTAGCCCAACTGCAACAGCTCTTCGACGTGGGAGAAGTTGAACCAGCCGATGTGCGACACCTTGGGGCGGACCAGCAACAGCGGCGGGGAGGTCCAGTGGTCCAGGGTGGCCTGTTGCTGCTCGTGCATCATCATGGTGGCCGCCCGCATGAAGATCGAGGCGAACCCCTGTTCGGCAACTCCGCTGGCCAGCGGCACGTCGGCGATCCCCACGTCCACGGCGATCACGGCGTCCATACCCAGCGAAGCGATCGAAACCGGCAGGTTATCCGTGGTGCCACCGTCGATGCACACCCGGTGGCCCACCACCCCCGGCGGGAAAAACCCGGGCAGGGCGCACGAGGCGTACACGGCGTCACGGACGCGCACATCACGCAGCCCCGGGCGCCCGAACACCAGCGGTACACCGCGCTCGATGTCCACCGCCGTCACCAACAGCGGGGTCTCGAAATCGGCGAACGTCCCCTCGGCGACCAGATCGTCGCAGAGGCTGCGGAGCGGTGACTCCAGATAGATCGAGCGCGAGAGCATGCGCTCCATCAGCATCCCCACGTGGTTGATCCGGAACAGGTCGCGTCGGCGGAAGCGGAGGGCCCGCTCCGTGAGCTCGTCCACGCTGCGACCGCTGGCGGCCGCCGCGGCGATCATGGCGCCGATACTGGATCCGGCGAACAGGCGCGGCGTGATCCCCGCCTCACGGATCGCTTTGAGCGCGCCGATGTGCGCCATGCCTTTGAGCGCGCCTCCCCCAAAGACCAAGCCGATGCGCGGCGCGATGCGCGGGACCGGCAAGGCGCCGACGACACCGCCGACAGCCACCGGGTGAGGAGGGCTGTGGTCGTGGACGTTCATGCTGCCGTCATGCACGCGGTAGATTCTCCGGAATGCGAGTCCTGCTGGTGGAAGACGACGAAACGCTGCGCCACAGCGCAACAGCCTACCTGCGGGCCTCGGGCTTCGCGGTCGATGCCGCGGCCACGGGGAAGATGGCGCGTACGCTGGCTGCCGTCAGCCCCTACGATGCCGTCATTCTCGATGTGCGACTCCCGGACGATGACGGTTTTGCGCTGTGTACGGCGCTGCGGGCCGGCCGTCCGGTGCCGCGTGTGCTGATGGCCACCGCCCGCGATGATGTCCGCGACCGCATTGCCGGTCTCGATCTGGGGGCGGACGATTACCTGGTCAAACCGTACGAGCTGGGCGAATTGGTGGCGCGCGTGCGCGCGCTGCTGCGGCGCCCCGATCATGCGGCCCCGACCGTGCTGCAGGTGGCCGATCTGCTTCTCGATCCGGCCACCCGCACGGCGCGGCGTGGTGCCCGGCCCATTGCGCTCACCACCAAGGAGTTCGCGGTGCTGGAGGTCCTGATGCGCGCCGGTGGCCGTGTGCTCACGCGCGAGTATATCGGCGAGCATGCGTGGGACGACAATTACGACGCGATGAGCAACGTGATCGACGTGTATATCGCGCGTCTGCGCCGGAAAGTGGACGGCGCTGACGAGGTGCCGCTGCTCGCGACCGTGCGTGGTTCCGGCTACCGCCTGATGGTGCCACGCTCGTGAGTCGGCGGTGACGCCGGTGGGCGGAGCGGCTGTCGTCGAGGTGCCGCGTCCGCGCATCCGTCGGCGCTTGACGGTGCTCTACGCGGGCACGCTGCTGGTGGTGCTGCTGGGGGCCTCCGCGGTGCTGCACGTGGCGCTGGACGATGCCCTCGACCGTGAATTCGATGCCTCGGTGCGGGCGTCGGCGGGGCTCGTGCAGCAATTCTTCCGCGCCGAGGTCGAGGAGTACCTGACCGTCGAGGCCACACTGGCGCACGTCGCCGGCGAGCTGGTGTTCGAAGGGCGCGCGATCCGGTTGCGACGACCTGACGGTTCGTTGTTTCAAGTCATCGGCGCGCCGGTGCGTCGCGCCCGACAGCCGCTCTCGGGCCCGGTGCGCACGGTGCGCTTTCCGCTCGATCCCGATCTCGCGCCCCGCTGGGATGTCGAGGTCGAGGCCAGTGCGGCCAACGTGCTGGCGCTGCAGGCGCGGATCGATCGCTGGTTCGGGATCGGCATCCCGCTCCTGGTGGCGATGGCCGGGATGGCCGGCTGGTGGCTCACCGGCCGCACTCTGCGGCCGGTGGGGCGCATGGCCGACGCGGCAACCCGGATCGCTCCCGCCAGCGGTGCCCGGTTGCCGATTGACGATCCCACCGATGAACTCGGGCGGCTCGGCGCGCGCTTCAACGCCGTGCTCGACCGGCTCGATGGCGCCATTGCGCAGCAGCGCAATTTTCTGGCGGATGCCGCGCACGAGCTCCGGACGCCTATCGCGCGGCTGCGGGCGCGGGTGGAGCTGGCGATGCTCCGGCCTCCCGACACGAGCATGCCGCGTCCCGACTCGCCCTACGACGCCCAGGCCGTGCTGACGGCGGTCGATGAGGAGTTACGGGCGGTCTCGCAGCAAATCGACGAACTGCTCCAGCTCGCACGCGCCGATGCCGCGGGCGAGGATGCCCCGCTGCAGGTAACGTCGCTGTTTCTCGATGATCTCGTGGCGGACGAAGTGCCGCGCTGGCACGCCCGGGCGCAGCGCCGCGCGTTGACGCTCGCTCACGGCACCCACGAGGAAACGCCGGTCATGGGGGATCCCGTGCTGCTGGCGCGTCTGATCAGCATTCTCGTGGATAACGCCATCCGCTACGGTCGCGACGGAGGGACGGTCCATGTGAGTGTGCGCCCCGACGGTGCATGGGCCTGTCTCGATGTCATCGATGACGGCATCGGGATCCCGGTCGCGGATCGGGGCCGCATCTTCGATCGCTTTTTCCGCGGTGAGGAGGCGCGCCGTCGGCGCGCCGACGGCAGTGGGCTCGGCCTCGCCATTGCCGCGTGGATCGTCGGGCGGCATCAGGGCACGATCGAGGCCCATGAAGGTCCTGCGGGTGGGACCACGATGCAGGTCCGGTTGCCACGGCGCTCACCGGGCGCGCGGCCGCACGCGTGACCCCGTCGGCCTAGCAGACGGGCCGGTCGGCGCGCAGTCGGGAAAAGGTCGCGGCGGCGGGCTGGGTAGCGCGACGCCACGCATCGCGCAGCGAGCGCAGGCACTGCGCCGCTCCGACGAAGTCGTGATGGTCCACCGACTCTTCGCACCACGAATACAAGGCGTCAAAGCTGCGCGAAGCCGCCGTGTCGAGCTCGAGCGCGCCGCGGAGCACGCTGATCGTCTCGCGCGCATCGGCATGATCGAACGCTTCGCAGGCACGGATGGCGCGGTCGTAGGCGCGCACCAGCAGGCTGAGGGGGTCAGGCGCCTGGTGATCGACATCGATCACCGCGTGGGAATAGGCGGGTGTGGATACGGGCATGGTACAGGACGCAGGGGACACGTGCCGGACGCGGATCATTCCGCGCCACACTGTCTTCTTCGGCCGGTGGTCGTTTCAACTTGAGGAAATGCCGCGACCGGCAGCCGCCAGTCGCCTCCGGTCTGTTCATTCGGTCTGTTCATTCGGTGTTCATGAAGCGCCGCTACACTGGCGCATGACTGTTTCTCTTTCTCCTGAGCCACGCGCGGTCCCGCCGCTGCGCCGTCTTCCGGGGTGGGCCGTCCGCGCCGTTGCCGTGGCGTTCGCCACTGGCGGGGTGGGTGTTGGCCCGGTGGCCGCCCAAACGGGATCGTCCCCGTTGGTGGTGGGGCCTGCCGCCGCGCTCCCGCTCCCCGCCGTGCTCGACCTCCCCGCCGCGTTCCGGCTGGCCCGCCGCAGCGGGCCGCTGCGCCAGCTGGCCGATGCCCGCGAAGAGGCGGGGACCGGCCGCGTGCGGGAAACCGGCCAGTGGCTCAATCCCACACTCGAGTGGCGCCGCGAAAATCTGGGTAGCGCGCTGCAACCGGACATTTTTGTCACCGCGTATGTCCCGGTCGACCTCACGGGTCGCCGTCTGGCGCTCCGGGCAGCGACGGGGGCAGGCCGTCAGAGGGTGCAAGCCGACGCGGTGGCCGAGCGGCGCGAGGCCGAGCTCGAGGTGGCCAGGGCATGGTTGCGGGCGGCCGCCACGCAGGGCGCGCTGGAGCTCGCCGACCGCCAGGTCGCCGCGCTCAGCGAGATCGCCGACGTCGATGCGACCCGACTGCGCGAGGGACTGGTCTCGGAGGCGGTCGGGTTGCGGACGCAGCTCGAAGCCGATCGCGCCCGCGTGGCCCGGGTGGCGGCCACCGGTGACGCCGCCCGGGCGGCAGCACAGCTGGCCCGCGTGCTCGGGATCGCGATGGATCAGCTACCCGCATTGGCCGCACTCGCGGCGCCCGGCATGCCGGCGGCCCCCGATAGCGCCGCGGCCTCTGTCATGGCGCTGGCGGCGCGGCCGGAGTTGCGCGCACGCGAGGCGGCGGTTCAGGAGGCCAGCCGTCGGTTGGCGGCCGAGCGCCGCGGCCTGTTCGGCGATCTGCAGGTGCAGGGGGGCACCAAACAGACCAGTGGCTTCATGACGGGGCAGATCGGCGTCGGCATGCCGATGCCGCTGTTCCATCGCAACGACGCGGCGCGGCAGCGGGCGCGCGGCGAATACGCCGAAGCGCAGGTGCTGCGTGACGACATGCGCCAGCAGGTCCGGGGCGACGTCGACGCCGCACGGCGCGTCTACGCGGCGTCGCGCGCCGCGGCGCAGTCGGCCGGCACGTTCGACGCGCGCGGGCGCGAGGTGGCCCGCATTGCCCGGGTCGCGTATGCCGAAGGACACGCGACCCTCACCGAACTCCTCGACGCGGAACGCGCCGCCAGCGATGCCATGCACGCCCACCTGCGCTGGGTCGTCGATGCATGGCTTGCCCGTCTCGAGTTCGAGCGCGCCCTCGGCGCACGCCTGGATGAGACCAGTCCGCTCGATCTGCCCCTGCTGTCCACCCCGTTGACGCCCGCACCATGACCATGTCCACACGATTGCCCTCGCCGCATCATCGCGCGCCGCGCCGCGCCCTCGGCCTCACCGGTCTCGTTGCCGGCGCCGTGCTCGCGGCAGGGTGCGGCGCGACCGGTGAGTCGCCCGCCGCCGAGGCCACTGCCGAGGCCACTGCCGTCGCGCGCGTCGATACCGCCACACTGTCCGCGCAGTCGGTGGCGATCGGTGGATTCACCTTTGATACCGCACGTCTGGTGCCGTGGCGTTCCGTGGTGTCGGTACCAGCGCGGTTGATGCTCGATCCCGGGACCCTCGCAACGATCGGCTCGATCACCGAGGGGCGCATCACGCACGTGCTGGTCCGCGTCGGCGACCGGGTGCAGGCGGGTCAGGTGCTCGTGCTCATTCACAGCCACGAAATCATGGACGCGCGGGGCGCCTTCGCGTCCGCGATCGCCCGCGTGGCCGCCGCCGAAGCCGAACGTGATCTCGCCGTGAGCTCGGCCGCGCGGGCCGGTCGGTTGCTCGAGGCCAAGGCGATGTCGCGCGCCGAGGTGGAGCGCGCCGAGGTGGCCCGCCGCGTGGCGCTCGCGGGGTACCAGCAGGCGGTCGCCGAGCGCGATCGCGCGGCGGCCATGATTGAGCACCTCGTGGGTACGGGCGGGGTGCCGTCGCTCGCCGATGAGCACGACGTCCTGATCCGGACGCCCATTGCCGGCGTGGTAACCGGGCGCGACGCGCAGCCCGGCACGGTGGTGTTGCCGGGTACGCCGCTCGTGTCGGTGGGCGATCCCGATCGGTTGCAGCTGCAGATGCACGTGAGCGCCGAGGCGGCGGCGGGCATTCAGCCGGGCGCCGACGTGCGCTTCGCGCTCACGGAAACGCCCGCCGCTGTGATGGTCGCCACCGTGACCCGCGTGGCACCCACCGTGGATACACTTACCCGCACCATCGAGGTGATCGCCACGCCCGCACGCGGGGTGCGGAGTGGACGTGCCGAGTCGTTTGCGCAGGCCGAGATTGCCGGTCGGGCCGGTGCCGCCACACTCACGGTGCCGTCGGCGGCGGTGCAGGCCTTTGAAGGCGATACCGTGGTGATCGTGGCCGATCAGCGCGGCGAGGGCATCCACATCGAGGCCGTGCGCGTCCGTGTGGGGCGTCGCGCGGGCAACCGGACCGAGATTCTGTCCGGCGTATCCCCCGGCCGCCGCGTGATCGCAGGGAGTGCGGCGATCGCGAAGGCAGAGTTGCTCAAGCGCCGCTCCCCGGACGGAGAATGATCCGGTGAAGGCACTGATTCATTTTGCGTTGCACCGGCGGGGGCTCGTCGTCGGCGCCACGTTGGCGCTCATGGCCGCGGGGCTGTATGCGCTGCAGCACATCGCCTTCGACGCCTTCCCCGACCTGACGGGGACGCGCGTCGAGGTGATCACCGTCGCGCCCGGGATGGCGCCTGAGGAAGTGGAACGGCTGGTCACGTATCCCATCGAGTCGTCGCTCATGGGGGTCCCCGATGCCGAAGGGGTGCGGTCGGTCTCGAAGTTCGGCCTCTCGCTGGTCACGGTGCCGTTTCCCGACAACGTCGACGTGTACGTCGCGCGGCAACTCGTGCAGCAGCGGCTCAACGACGCCAAGGGGGCACTGCCCGCCGGCGTGGAATCCGCGCTCGGCCCCGTGTCCACGCCGATGGGAGAGCTGTACCAGTACGTGCTCACCAGCGACTCGCTCTCGCTGACCGAGCTCAAGACGTTGCACGACTACACCATCCGCCCGCGGCTGCGCACCGTGCCGGGTGTGTCCGAGGTGAACTCGTGGGGGGGGCTCACGGAGCGGGTCGAGGTGATCGTGGACCCGGCCAAACTTGCGGCGCGCCGTCTCACCGTGGCCGACGTGCATGACGCGCTCGCCCGGAACACGCTCGCCTTCGGCGGCAGCTATCTCGAACAGGGCGGGGAACGGTACACGCTGCGCGGGCTCGGACGCGTCGAGAGCACGGACGATGTGCTCCGCGTACAGGTGGGCGCGGTGAACGGGATGCCCGTGCGGGTGGGCGACGTGGCCACCGTGGTGCTCGGGGCGCTGCCACGCAACGGCGCCGTGACGCACGATGGCAAGGAAGAGGTGGTGAGCGGGATGGTGCTCAAGCTGCAGGGCGCCGACTCGCGCGATGTCATCACGCGCGTCCGTGCGCGGATGGCGGAGATTCAGCGGGCGCTGCCGCCCGGGGTGACGATCACGCCGTTCTACGATCAGACCGATCTGGTGGCGCGCACCACGGGTACCATCGTGAAAAATCTGGTCGAGGGAGGGCTGCTCGTCATCGCCGTGCTCTTCCTGTTCCTGCGCAACGTGCGCGCCGCCTTGATCGTGGCCTCGGTCATTCCGATTTCGATGCTGATGGCGTTCATCGGCATGGCGCTGTTCGGTTACTCGGCCAATCTCATGAGCCTCGGCGCGCTCGACTTCGGCCTCATCGTCGACGCGTCGATCGTGATGATCGAAAGTTTCATCCGCCGCATGGAATCGCATCACGACACGCACCGGCTGGGACTCTTCGAGCGGGCCGCGGTCGAAGTGGGGCGTCCGATCCTGTTCGGCATCGCCATCATCGTGGCGGTGTACATCCCGATCTTCACGCTGGATGGGATGGAAGGACGCATGTTCAAGCCCATGGCGTTTACCGTGGTGTGCGCCGTGCTCGGCTCGCTGTTTCTGGCCCTCACGTATGTGCCGGCGGTGGCGTCCTGGGCGCTGCGTCATGGCGAAGCGGCACCGGC
>JARIEX010000121.1 GCA_031127095.1 Gemmatimonadota bacterium | reverse complement strand
GGACATGGTGCGGGTGACGGACAGTGCAGGCATGGGACCACGGGGAAGGAGAGAACGTCGGTGACGGAAAGTGACGGATGGGGCGTTCCGAGGCAATTTGCAGACAGCGTCCCCACTCCCCACCGCGGTGCCCGTTGCCGCCCGTCCGTGCCGCCATGCTGCCCATGTGTCGTCGTTTGGTGTCCGCTGCCTTGTCGCTCGCGCTGTCGCTGTTCGTGTTGCCGTGGACGGGGGCGTCGGCGCAGGGTGCCGCCACCCCGCTGTGGTCAGGGCGCTTCGATGTCGCCCCGGACAAGGCGCTGCTGGCCTGGGGGTCGTCGTTCTCGTTCGACAAGCGGATGTTCGAAGACGATGTGACGGGCAGTCTGGCGTGGGCCGAGGCGCTGACGCGGGCCGGCGTGCTGAACGCGGCGGAGTCCACGGCGATCCGCGACGGGCTCACGGCGATCCTGACGCGTGGGCGCACCGATCCGACGTTCCTGTCCGGGGCCGATGAAGACGTGCACTCGTTCGTGGAGCGCGTGCTGATCGAGCGGATCGGTGACCCGGGGCGTCGGCTGCACACCGGGCGGTCGCGCAATGATCAGGTGGGGGTGGATCTGCGGCTGTACGTGCGTCGGCGCATTCCCGACGTGCAGCGGTCGCTGCTGGCGGTGATCGATGCGCTGGTGGCGCAGGCCGACGCGGCGGGCGATGCGGTGATGCCGTCGTACACGCACGTGCGGCGCGCGCAGCCGGTGCTGGTGTCGCACTACTGGCTGGCGCACGCGCAGGCGCTGCGCCGCGATGTGCAGCGCTTCGACGCCGTGCGCGCGGAGGCCGACGCTATGCCGCTGGGGTCAGGGGCGATCGCGGGCACGAACTACGCCGTCGATCCGGCGTTTCTCGCCCAGCGACTCGGCTTCTCGCGCGTGGTAGCAAACAGCATCGACGCCACGTCGGATCGCGACTACGCCAGCAGCTTTCTGCACGCATCGTCGCTGGCGATGGTGCACCTGAGCCGTCTCGCGGAAGACGTGGTGTTGTTCACGGGTGAGGAGTTCGGCTTCTTCGGGCTGTCCGACGCCGTGGCCACCGGTAGCAGTCTGATGCCGCAGAAGAAGAACCCTGACCCGATGGAGCTGGTGCGCGGCAAGACGGGGCGCACGATCGGTCATCTCACGGCGCTGCTGACGACGATGAAGGGGCTGCCGACCGGGTACAACAAGGATTTGCAGGAGGACAAGGAGTCGCTGTTCGACGCGGAGGACACCGTGATGGGTTCGGCGGGGGCGGCCGCCACGGTGGTGCGCACGCTGACGCTCGATCGGGCGCGCACGGCGCGGGCGGCGTCGGGGTTCCTGCTGGCCACCGACGTGGCGGATTATTTGGTGGCCAAAGGCGTGGCGTTCCGCACGGCCCACGAGGTGGTGGGGGGGATGGTGCGTGACCTGCTCAAGCAGCAGCGCACGTTCGAGGCGTTGACGCCGGCGGAGTGGCGGATGTTTCATCCACAGTTCGGCGCCGACGTGATGCGGGTGGTGACCGCGCAGTCATCGGTGCGGGCCAAGCGTACGCCGCAGTCCACGCACCCCGACGCGGTGCAGGCGCAGCTGACCGAGATGCGCGCGTGGCTGGACAGCCAGCACGCCGCCATGCCGCTGCCGGTGCGCGATCTCGATGTGCGCGGGAGCGGCGCGCCCGTGTTCCGGATTCCGGCGCTCGCCGTAACGACGGCGGGGACGTTGCTGGCGGCGTACGATGCGCGGCCGGCCATGGCCGACGTGCCCAGCAACATCGCGCTGGTGCTGCGTCGCAGCGCGGACGGCGGGGCCACGTGGAGCGAGCGCGTGGTGGTGCGGTCGGACACCGCGCCGTACGGCTTCGGCGATCCGAGTTTCGTGGTGGACCGCGTGACGGGGCGCGTGTTCCTCTTTCACGCCGCGTCGGTGGCGCAGGGGTTCATGGGTTCGCGCACCGGGCATCGGGACGATGACCCACAGATTCTGCACGCCGATGTGAGCTGGTCGGACGACGATGGCGCCACGTGGCGTCATCGTCGCCTCACGTCGATGATCAAGGACACCACGTGGGGTGGGCTGTTCGCCACGTCGGGCGCGGGGATCCAGCTGCAGCAGGGGGCGCACGCCGGACGGCTGGTGCAGCCGTACGTGATCCGAATGGCGGGGGCCACGTATGGCGCGAGCCTATTGAGTGACGACCACGGGGCCACGTGGCGCATGGGGGCGCTGGTGGGGCCGGGGGTGGACGAGAACGAGGTGGTAGAGCTGGCCGATGGCACGGTGCAGCTGAACGCGCGCGCCACGCCGTACCGGTTGGTGGCCGCATCCCGCGACGGCGGCGCGCACTACGGGGCGCTGCGCGCGGATAGCACCTTAGTGGACCCGGCCAACAACGCCGCGCTGATCCGCACGCCGGGCGGTGCACTGTTGTTCAGCAACACCGCCGACCGTACGGCGAGGCAGCGGCTCACGGTGCGCAAGTCGTGCGACGGCGGTGCCACGTGGCCCGTGTCGCGGGTGCTGGAGCCCGGGGCGGCGGCGTATTCCACGATGGCCGTGCTCCCCGACGGCGATGTGGGGGTGCTGTTCGAGCGAGGGGCGTACGCGGCGATCAGTTACGTGCGTCTGCCGGCGTCGTGGGTGGGGCGGTGCTGAACGGGCGCGCGTGATACGCGCGCCCGGCGTCCCGCTTACGGCGTGGGCAGCGTGGCCCGGTAGGCGTTGATCGCGTTGATCGTCGTGGTCACGCGCAACTCGGCCACCTTGCGGCCGAGGTCCTGCAGCCACTGCAGCGACTCGAACTTGATGCCGTTGATCTCGGCCTGACCGGCCTTCACGCGCTGCGCAAAGCGGATCGACTGCGGATCGGCCAGCGCCATCGTGGCATCGATGCCAAGTTCCTCGTGCAGACCGCTGGTGCCGGAGCTCGCGCCGATCTTGATTCCTTCGGGAATCTTGAGATCGTTCTGGAGGTACGGCTGCACCACGCTCGTGTGGTTGTAGTACTCCGGGATGTGCTTGAACGACACCTTCTGCGGGCTGTCGGCGTACACCTTGGTGAGTGAATCAGCCGCCGCCTGCATACCGCGGCCGTTTCCGCCGCTGTCGCCCAGGTAGTAAATCTCCGTGAAGCCCATGCTGCGCAGATAGTTGCCCATGTCATACAGCAGCGCGGTGTATGTGGCCTGCGAGAGCATCGGGCCGGCGCGACCGGGCTGAATGTTGGGGCCGACGTTTCCGGGTTCGAGCGTGACGAGCGGCGCGACGAGCGTCTTGCCCATTTTCCGCGCCATCATCTCGCCGAGCAACTTGTTGTTGATGTTGTGCTTGTTCATCGAGAGGTTGCCGTCGTTGTTCTCGACGCCGCCGGTCATGATCAGCACCGTCGTGTAGCCATCCTTGATCAGGTCGCGGAACTCGGGCTGCGTGAGTTCCTCGAGCCACACGGTGTTGATCCCCTCGATGGTGCGCGGCTTGTTCGCGGCCGCCGCGCGCTGCGCCGCTTGTGCCGCGCCGCCAGTGCCGCCTGTGGCCTGCGCCGAGGCACTCACCGCGAGCAGCGGCAGCGTGAACAGCACCATCAACGTTGTTCGCATCACATCTCCGAGGGCTGGGGGCAGGTCGCGCCGGAACATCAACAGGCGCAATCTCGCGGATCGGCACGCCGGTCGCCAATCCGCGTTCCTCCTCATGAACATCACCCATGCGCACACCGCATCACCACCAACGACAAGGGCGCCCCTCGTGAGAAGGGCGCCCTCGGTCGTTCATGACTCGCGGTGTCGGCCTACTTCGACGCCGCCGCGAGGCGCCGGATCTCACCGGCCATCGTCTTCACGCGGGCACCATCCTTCGCGCCAGCGACGTCCTTGTCCACCTGCAGCGCGAGCGCGGTGAGCGCCGTTGCGCGCGCCAGCCCGGACTTCATTTCCGCCGCATCGAGTGCCGCGTAAATGGCCGTCGTGCGCTCAGACGCGAGGCCGGTGCCGCGCACCAGCTGATCGAGGTACGAGCGCACCACCACGAACGCCGCCGGCCACGTCATCTTGGGCTGGCTTTGCGGGTTGTAGTCCGTGAAGGTGACCAGCTTCGCCGCGGCGATTTCGTTGGCCGAGAGCTGTGCACTCGGCGTGAGCTCGAGGATGTCCATGCCGCGGTCGAGTTCGGACGAGAAGATGAGGCCGTTCCAGTAGTACGCGCCCCACGAACCACCGATCGTGTTGCTGCGCGGACGCGCGCCCGGCGCCAGTGCGGCCGCGGCGGCCGACGGGACATCCACCGGCTGCGGCGGATCGATCGACCCGCGATCGAAGTAGCCGATTTCAATCGCCTTGTCGGGGTCGGTGAAGTCCATGATGTTCACGCCGCCCTGGTACCAGCCCTGCACGTACAGGTCGCGCCCCGGCACGGGGATGACGCCCCCGTTGTGCGACACGCAGTTCTCTTCGGCTGTCTGGGCCGACGGCAGCTTGAAGTAGGCGCGCTGGGTCTGCTTCTTCTTCGCGTCGAGGGAGATGACCGTGTTGCCGCCGAGCTCGATCATGCTGGAGGCCTGACACATCGGGCCCGTGCCGCCGCCCCATTCGTCGGTCTGGATCAGCTTCTTGCCGTCGTTGCTGAACGCGGCGGTGTGCCGCCCCTGATAGTTGTTCGTGTCGGCGAGGGCACTGATGCGGAACGGCTTCTCGGGGTTCGAAATGTCCACGAGAATGGAGTGCGTCGAGCAGGATGCCGCGAGCAGATTCATCGCCGGATACGCCGTCACGTCATGGCAGTTGCGCGGGCCGGTGGGCATGGCCGGATCCGCCACCGGGCGGGCGCGACCCGCCGCACGACGCGCGTCGCCGGGCGCGCAGAAGCGCATGCACTCGCTGGCTCCGTCGAGGCCGGTGAACACGCGCGCGCCGGGAATCACCTTGGCCTGCTCCGGGCGATCGAGCTGCACCTTGATGATGTCGAGCTGGAAGAGCGAGTTGGTGGGATCGGTGGGGTCGGTGCCGTTCTTGCAGCCGGCCAGCTCCGTCTCGGGGCGCGCGGCCTGCTGTCCCGACACATACAGGTAGATCGTGCGCGGATCGGTCGGGCTGGGGACGATCGTGTGCGTGTGCGAGCCTTTGCACGTCTGCACGTTCTTCACGAGCTTGGGCGCCTTCGGATTGGACACGTCGAAGATGCGCACGCCGGCCATGTGATCCTTCGGATCCTGCACGCCGCCACTGCCGCAGTCGTTGCGGTTGCCCGCGCCCTCGGCGGAGATGAACAGCAGGTTGCCGTAGATCGACGGGTCACCCTGCGACGTGATGCACTGCACGACGGCCGTCATGGCCGGCTTGGCCGGGTCGGTGATGTCCCAGATCGAGAAGCCGGCGAAGTTGGCCTGATAGACGTAATGGGTGCCGAAGGCGAGGTCGGAGTTGACGAACGTGAGTCCGCGCACCGTGTCGAACTGCGCCGGCTTGGGCGTGAACGACAGCAGCTTCATGTTGCTGGCCGCGACGCCCGCGTCCAACCGACCCGGCTTCAGGTTGTTCCGGGGATCGGACTTGCTCGGGTACGTCTGCGCCGACGCGAGCGTCGGCACGACGGCGGTCGCGACCAGCAGAATCAGGCTACGCATGACGCGCATCGGTACACACTCCAGTGGGTGGGGAGGGGGACGACGGAACGCCGGATGGCGTCGTGTGTCCGGGTTACTTCGGGGGGAGTTTGGCGAGCAGGCCGCGCATGATGCCGATCTCGGCGGTCTGCGCGCTCACCACATCATTGGCGAAGATGTTGGCGTCCACTTCCTGACCGGCGCCTTTCACCTTGAAGAGATCGTCGACCATTTTGAGCGCGCCCTCGTGGTGCTTGATCATGCCGATCAGGAAGGCGCGGTCGAAGGCAACGCCCTTCGCCTTGTCGAGGGCGGCGATTTCCTCGTCGGTGAGCATGCCGTCCATCCGCATGCCGTGCCACGAGGCGGTGTCCGGGGCAAACTGGCCGTACCGCTCGAGCCAGTGCTGCATGATCTGAATCTCGGGCACCTGCGACTGATCGATCTTCCGCGACAGTTTGAGCACCTGCGGATTGGCGCCGTTCTTTTCCGCCAAGCGCGACATCACGATCGCCTGCGCGTGGTGGGCGATCATCCCCTGCATGAACTCGACGTCCGCCTTGGTGTACCGCGCGCCGTTCGGGATGACGATTTCGGGGCCCATGTGGTGCATGTGCTCCGTGCCGGCCTGGGCCGTGGCGAGCGACGAGGCGCCGGCGAGCAGGGACAGGACCGACAACGCGAGCATCGGGCGGCGGGCCATCATGGCGAGTGTGCTCCGGGAGTGTGCCGGTCCGGCGTGCGAGCCGGGCGGACGGAAGAACCGAATAAGGCGTACTCCATAGGACGATACGACGTGAGTCGCCGAGACACTAGGCGTCGGGACAGGACGCCAGCGACTCGCATCACCCAACGGCGCCGACGCCGGACGCACCTGCTGGGGGTGTGACACGGGACTGCCGCTTTTATGCAGCAGCTCCGACCTCAGCCTTGCCGAGCAGGCTCGTGCATTGCACGCAAGCGACTACAGCACAAGCAGTTGCGATGTCTGAATGAGTCGTAATGTATGGCATGCCTCTTGCGAGTCGATCGAGCGTGGAACCGATGGAATGCAGGCGCGCCTGCGTCTGACGGTCCAGCCAGCCCCCCGATTTCCCTCCCAAGAGAGCCAGGCCACGATGAAGAAGATGCTCCTGAAGACCGTACTGCTGGCGGCAGCCGCGCTGGCCTTGCCCGCGGCGGCGCACGCCCAACCGACGGCGTCGGTCGTGTGGACTCTCAACAACTTCATGTTCGCGGGTGGAGCCACGGCGACCGGTCGCTTTGAATGGGCTCCTGATACGGACCAAATCCTGAGCTGGGATATTGCCATGAGCAGTAAATTTTATGCTGGCTCTTACAGTCAGAACTCCCCACTGCGATACGCAAATGTTCTGAACGACAACACGGTATCGAACACTGGCGGATATTTGAGATTCGTAGGTAATGGGGGTTGGGACACCTTTAGCTTTGGCTTCGGAGTTACCCCCGCGGATCTCGACGTCGCAAGCGCTCGCGTGAATCTGGCGGTGACTACCGCACAGTCCGGAAACACTTGGAACTTTATCGAGTGCAATAGCGGTTGCAGCGCCACGCGCAAATCCGAAGACGCAACGTCCGCGTATCTGTCCTCGGCCACCACGACGGTCCCCGAACCCGAGACCTACGCTTTGATGCTGGCGGGTCTCGCGTTGTTGGGTGGCACCGCGTATCGTCGGCGTCGCGCGTAGCACCCCACGCTGCATCGTGTGGCCCGGATGTCAGATCGCCCTCGCATCGGAACCTCGGTGCGAGGGCGATCAGGCGTTGAGGCGGACGGTCCGTCTGTGTTGTCACACCCGGTGAGCGCCGGCACGCGCTTCTACCTTGGGGCGACGGCATTCATCGTGCCCGGTCACGCGACGCGGGACGGGCGCCCGGGTACACGCTCGGCACGCCGGGGGACCACCCAACGGCGCCGACGCCGGACGTGTGCGGCCGAGCGCGCGGGAACGCCCTATCGCGGCGCCGGCACCGCCGAGGCGAGACGAAAGCCGCGGAAGCTGTTCTCCGTCGATGGTACATCGACGTAGCCATCCGCAGCCGACAGGGGCGAGGCGCCATGCGCCCAGCAGCCGCCCCGCACGCCACGCTGCGCCCCGGCGGCGCCGCTCTGATCGTTCCATTCGCTCACATTGCCGCTCATGTCGAACGCCCCATAGGCACTCGGGCCCCCGCTGGTGCCGACGGTGGTGAGATTGCCGGTTTGGAGGTTCCAGCTGGCGGTGGTGTTCCAGGTGGCGTAGTTGCCCGCGCCGCCCGCCGCACCCCTCCCGGTCGCACCCGCGGTCACCGCCGTGGGCGCCGTGTTGCTCTGCGTGGCGTAGTCCCAGTAGCCGGCATTGGTGCTGCCGCCTTTGTAGTACGCGGCCTTGTACCACTGGTCGGCCGTTGGGATGTGGTACGTCGCTCCCGCATTCACCGCCGGCGCCGTGCCGCTGGTCGCACCGCCGAGGGTGTACGCCCCCGTCTCCGTGCCCGACGTGCTCGTCGCCCCGTTCGTATACCAGTTGGCCACCCGCGCCACATCGAACCAACTCACGTAGTTCACCGGCTTGTCGCCCATGTTCGGCTTGACCGCGTAGACATAGCTGCCGTCCACGCCACTCCGCGTGATCCCGCCCCGGGCATCGGTGCCCATGGTGGCGTTGTAGAGCGCATAGCGGTCGGTTTTCGCCACCGCGTTGAGGACGTCGGCGTATTGCTGGTTGGTGAACTCGTACGTCATGATCCGGAACGACGTCGCCACGGCACCGAGGCCGGCGGGGTCGGTGTCCACCGCGTTGCGGAGATCACCGACCGTCACCCACGCGATCGATTCCGCGGGTACCGGACCACTGGGAGACGAGGGGTCGGAACAGGCGGCCACCGCGACCAGTCCGATCAGTGGTGTGACGAGACGTCGGTGCATGGAGAATGACCTTCCGTTGAATGATTGGAGTGTGCTACCGGATCGCCAGCGGCGCGCCGGGTGAACCGGTGGCTCCGGTGAACGGCACCGGACTGAAGACATAGAAGAACACGCCGTCGCCCGGCATGAACGTGAAGCCCTTCATGCCCTGCCGGTCGAGGGCGGCGTTGCGGTACACCTTGCCGGTCTTGGCCTCGGCGAGGGCGCGCTGCACCACTTCGGGCTTGGTGTACCAGTTGGTGGAATCGGCCTGATCGTCCTTGCCCCAGAGCGTATTCGGCCACCACCGGTCGCCGATCGGCGTGTCCATCGTCGTGCCGATCACCCACGGCTTGCCTTTGCACGCCTTCCAGTCTTTCTCCGAGCAGTCCTGCGCGGCGGCGGCGCCCAGTGACAGGGCGGCGAGCACGATGCAGGCCGCGATCGTCGGTGCACTCATTGTGAAGCATCCCTCATGGCATCGATGTGCGTGATACTTACTACCCGCCAGACACCATGGCCAGACACCACGCGGTCAGCAGGCGCCCGGACTGTGCCTGCCGGTGCCGCGGCTCAGCGGAACGGACTGACCGGGCGCGCGGTGGGACGGCTCGCGGGTCCGCTGACCACCGGTCCGTTGCCTACCGGTCCACTCTGCGCAGCATTGCCGGTCGCCGCGGCCGCTGCGGGCATCGTGCGGATGCTCCGGCGGATCAGGGCGCGGACGTGGTCGCGCTGCAGGGTGTACAGGCGACCGCCCACCGCTGCTGCCGCCGTACTGAGTACGGCGAGGAGCACACTCGCGGGGCGGCCGTTCAGGAATGCGGTGGCCACGGCCAGTAGGACAGCCAGCAGCCCCGCCCGCCCCGCTACCCGCACGGCCAACGCCCCCGTGTCCTCTACGACGCGTCCATCCCATTCGGCGAGCCCGTACCCCACCAGCGTGAACGCGGCGAGCTGCTCCAGGGGACGAAAGATCTGCGCCGTGGAGAGCGATTCTGCGGGGAGCAGCCCTGCCACCCCGGGCCATGGCCACCCGATGTCGTGCCACGGCCAGCCGGCCGCCCCGATCAAATAGAGCAGCACGAGCGGGGCAATAGCCACCAGCGTGGGCCGCTCAAAACGCCGAGTCGTGTGATGCTCACCGTATCGTGACGCGATGCTGGCGCGAATATGTG
>JARIEX010000017.1 GCA_031127095.1 Gemmatimonadota bacterium | reverse complement strand
GAGGTGATGCGTGACGCGCTGTTGGCCGGACTGCCGGCGCTGGGCATCTGCCTGGGGATGCAGCTGCTGTTCACTGGCAGCGACGAAGGGCCCGGGATGGGGCTGGGGGTCGTAGACGGGCAGGTCACGAAACTGCACGCCGCACAGGTGCCGCAGATCGGTTGGAACCGCCTCGAGAACATTACCGATCCACTGTTGCTGGCCTCGGGGCTCGACGTGGCCTACTACGCCAACAGCTTCGTCTGTCGCCCCACCGCGGCGCACACGCCGTTCGTGAGTGCGTGGAGCGAACACGAGGGCGACCGCTTCCCCGCGTCAGTGCGGCGCGGCAACATCATCGGCACGCAGTTCCATCCGGAGAAGTCCAGCGCCCCCGGCGTGGCGTTCGTGCGTGAGTTCCTGCAATTCGCGGCTTCTTTCAGGAGGGCATCATGATCGCGGTACCCGCAGTGGACCTGCGCGGCGGCAAGTGCGTGCAGCTGGTCGGTGGTGACTATGCCGACGAGCGCGTGCGTCTCGACGACCCGGCCGCCGTGGCCCGTGATTGGGCGCACACCGGCTTCACGCGCCTGCACGTGGTGGATCTCGACGCGGCCACGGGGCGCGGACACAATCAGGACGTAATCCGGGAGATCCTCCGCGACGCTACGGTGCCAGTCCAGGTGGGCGGCGGCGTGCGGGACGAGTCCCGCATCGCCTCGCTGCTCGACGACGGCGCCACTTGGGTCGTGGTGGGCACCCGCGCCGTGGAAGACGAAGACTGGCGCCACGAGATGGCGCACGCCTTCCCGGGGCGCTTGATCGTGGCCGCGGATGTGCGCGAGCGACTGGTCGTCACGCGTGGCTGGGCGGAAACGTCACGGCTGGACGTAATCGACTTTGTGCAGGAACTCAGCGCGCTGCCGCTGGCCGGCGTGCTGGTCACGGCGGTGCATCTGGAAGGTCGGATGGCAGGAACGGACCTGCCGCTCATGGAGGATGTCGCGGACGCCAGCGCATGGCCGGTGTTCGCCTCGGGCGGTGTCACGTCGCTCGATGATATGCGCGCCCTCGAGCACCGCGGACTCGCCGGTGCCGTGCTGGGGATGGCGCTATACACAGGCGTGCTCGATGCGCGCCGTCTCGCCGAGGAGTTCGGGGCATGACCGTTGTCATTCGGGAATCGAAGGAGACACAGATCCGCCTGGCCATCACCGCCGGCACGGGTGTGGCCACGGTGTCCACCGGCGACGTGTTCCTCGACCATATGCTCGTGGCATTCGCACGCTACGCCGGCGTGGACCTGAGCGTGCAGGCTACCGGCGACATGCGCCATCACCTCATCGAGGACGTCGCTATCACGCTCGGTCAGGCGGTCGCGGCCTTCGCACCGGCCGGCTGCGCGCGCTACGGCGAGCGCACGGTACCGATGGACGACGCGCTCGTGCAGGTCGTGCTCGACATCGGCGGCCGTCCGTACTACGAGGGCAAGCTGCCCTCCAATCTCTACGAGCACTTCCTGCGCTCGTTCGCCGACAACGCCAAGGCCACGCTGCATGTGCGTGTGATCCGCGGTGTCGACAAGCACCACATCGTCGAAGCGGCCATCAAGGGACTGGGGTTTGCGCTGCGCGAGGCACTCGTGGAAACCGGCGCCGTATTCAGCACCAAGGGCAGCGTGCGTCTCGAGATCACGGACGCGTGATCGCATGCTGACGCGACGCGTGATCGTGTGCCTCGATGTAAAGGGCGCGCGCGTGGTGAAAGGGGTGCAGTTCGTCGGCCTGCGCGATGTGGGGGATCCGGTGGCGCTCTCCGAACGCTACGAGCAGGACGGCGCCGACGAGATCACGTTTCTCGACATCTCCGCCAGCGCCGAGGAGCGCGCCACACTGCTCGATGTGGCGCGCCGCACCGCCGAACGTCTCTTCATCCCGCTCACGATCGGAGGTGGCGTGCGCACGGTGGACGACGTCGCGCGGGCGCTGCGGGCCGGCGCCGACAAGGTGTCGGTGAACTCGGCGATCGTCACGCGCCCGGAATTGCTCATCGAAGCCGCCGACCGTTTCGGCGCGCAGTGCGTCGTGGCCAGCATCGACGCCAAGCGTGATGCCAACGGCGAGTACAAGGTCTGGGTGAAGGGCGGTCGTGAAGAAACGCCGCTCGACGCGGTGGCATGGGCGCAGGAGTGCGTGGCGCGCGGGGCCGGCGAAATCCTGCTCACGTCGATCGATCGCGACGGGGCCCGCACCGGCTACGACCTCGTGATCACACGCGCCGTGGCCGATGCGGTGCACGTCCCGGTGATCGCCTCCGGCGGTGCCGGCACCGCGCAGCATCTGGTGGACGGGATCGTGCGGGGCGGCGCCGATGCGGTGCTCGTGGCCGGGATTCTGCACGACGGCGTGACGACGGTGCAAGCGCTCAAGCAGACCATGCGCGAGGCCGGACTGCCGGTGCGCATCACCAGCGCGCCGGTGACGGCATGAGCACGCGCGAATCACCGGCGGTGCTGCTGCAGGCCGCCGCCGAGCTGGCGCAATTCGCGGCGGGAATCGCGATGCGCTGGTATCGCACCGGCGTTGACGTGGAACACAAGAGCGACGGCTCACCGGTCACGATCGCCGATCGCGAGGCGGAGCGCGCGGCCCGCGCATGGCTGGCCGAACGGTTCCCGCACGATGGTGTGTTCGGCGAGGAGCTCGCCGATGAGCGCACCGATGCGCCGCGGCGCTGGATTCTCGACCCCATCGACGGCACCAAGGCCTTTGTGCGCGGCGTGCCGCTGTGGGGTACACTCGTGGCCTGCTGTGAAGGCGACACCGTGATCGCTGGGGCGGCCTGCTATCCCGCCGTGCAGGAAACCGTGGCGGCCGCCTTGGGAGAGGGGTGCTGGTGGAACGGCAGCCGCGCCGCCGTATCCCGCACAGCGCAACTACGTGAAGCCACCGCGCTGATCACCGACGACCGGTTCCTGGAGCGTCCGCACCGGCGTGCGCACTGGCAGTCGCTGGCGTCGGAGGTGGCCGTGGCCCGCACGTGGGGCGACTGCTACGGCTATCTGCTCGTGGCCACGGGGCGCGCCGAGATCATGATCGACGACATCGTCAACCCGTGGGATGCCGCGGCGGTGTATCCGCTCATTACCGAAGCCGGCGGCCGTTTCACCGACTGGCGTGGCGCCGACACGGCGTTCGGTGGTGACGTAATCGCCACGAACGCCGCCCTCGGCGACGTCGTCCGGCCGTTCTTGATCACACCGACACACGCCGCATCGCCGGACGCGACCCTGACTGGAGGCACCGCATGACATCCCCCGCCACGCTCGACCTGGATACGCTGGACTTCACCAAAAGCAGCGGTTTGGTGACGGTGGTGACGCAGGATGCCACTTCAGGTGCCGTACTGATGGTGGCGCACGCCGACCGCGAGGCGCTCGAGCGCACGCTGGAGAGCGGCGAGATGCACTACCGCTCGCGGACGCGCGGGTTGTGGCACAAAGGGGGCACGAGCGGCAACGTGCAGCGCGTCGTGTCACTCACGGCCGATTGCGATGCCGATGCCGTGCTCGCGCGCGTGATCCCCGCCGGACCCGCCTGCCATAACGGAACCCACTCCTGTTTCCGCGCTGAGGCATTGTCTGCCGACGTCTTCTCGGCGCTCGACGCCACGATCGCCTCGCGCATGCAGTCGGCCACGACCACGACCGCGGCACCCGCACCGGAGAGCTACACGCAGCGACTGCTCGCCGACCGCAACCTGCGCCTGAAAAAGCTGGGAGAAGAAGCGGTGGAACTGGCCACCGCCTGCGTGGACGGCGACGTGGAACGTGCCACCGAGGAAACGGCCGATCTGCTGTATCACGCCCTCGTGGCCCTGCGCGCCGCCGGCGGCTCGCTCGATGGAGTACGCGCCGTACTGGTCGCACGGGCCCGACCTGCAGACGGCTAGAGAATCGCTGTCATGACCTGCGCGCCAGTCCACTGCGCGCCGGGAGCGAGTTGCACCGGAGGCCGCACCACCGCCGCCTCCACGCACACCATCCGGTGCTCGTCACCATCGACAAAGTCCGTGCGTGATCGCGTGCCGTCCGCGCCCGGATTCCAGACCACCGTCTCGGTAAATCCACGCTGTTCCAGACGGAGACCACGGTGCGGCTCGCGCAGCACGATCACATCCCCGGTGCCGAAATAGACCCGATCGATGTGCCCCTCGATCGCCAGGACGTCGCCGGTCTCCTGTGATTCGGCGCCGTCGCGCAGGGCGTCGAGGTACCGCGTGCCCGCGAGTCCCGCCACATGCGTGGCGTACGCCTCCGCGACGGCAAAGTACGGATGCAGCGCGGCGGTGAAGACGAATGGCTGCGTATCGGTGTTGGTCACGGTCAGGGCAACCGTGAGCACCGAGGCTGCCACCTCAACCGACAGCTCTGCCGCAAACGCGTACGGCCACTGCGCGCGCGTCACCTCGCTGTCGGTCAGGCGCAGCAGGAGCCGCGCCGACGCACCATCGGTGTGGTGCTGGACAACGTGCCACCGGCTGAGCCGTGCAAAGCCATGCTGGCCGAGCGGGCCGAACGGGCCGAACTGCGGAAAGCAAATGGGAATGCCGCCGCGGATGGAACGGCCGGCCCCGTAGTGCGCGGCGCGACTCACGAAGAGCCGGTCGTCTGACGAGCCGCAGGGGATCCACGACGCCACCTGCCCGCCGTCGAGATACACCCGCGCATAGGCACCGTCGGGCGCATGCAACTCAACGAACGGTGCCTCGGACGCACTGCTCACGACACGTGGAGGCGTCGTGCTCCCGTGCCGACGTGACGCCGACGGCGCACTACAGCTCCCAGCCCTTGCGATATACCCGCGTGAGATACTGATCTGCGTCGGGTGCGTTGGTGAACTTCATCGCCTGACTGTCGTAGTTCACCTTGCGCCCCTGTCCCGCGCGCAACGCGGCCATGCCCAGCAGCATGGTTTCGGTGAGTGGTGAGGCCTGCGAAAACGGCGAGCTGGCCTTCGCTTCGCCCTTGGCGGCCTGAATCCAGTTCTGCTCGTGCGACACCGTGATGCGCGGCAGCGTCACCGGCACCTGCTCGGCTTTCTTCGCGATCGCCTCAGGGAAGATGCGCGGCTTGTTGCCGTACGTCTCGTAGAACATGATCCCCTTCTCGCCGATGAACACACCGCCGCCGCCATCGCTGCCGGGATTGTTCATCGGCACGTCGTCGGGCAGCATCTCCGGGCGCGGCGGCATAAGGCCCCCGTCGTACCAGAACAACTTCAGCGCATCGCGCTTGCCCACCTTCGGGAAGTCATACTGCACCATCGTCGCCATCGGATACGTGGCCGGATTCTGCGCGCCGCCGCCCCACGGACTCGACGAAGCCGCAATGGATGTGGGGTACGTGAGACCGAGCGCCGTGAACGGCTGATCGATCAGGTGCGCGCCCATATCGCCCAGCGAGCCCACCCCGAAGTCCAGCCAGCCACGCCAGGCAAACGGATGATAGGCGGGATGGTACGCGACCTCGGGCGCCGGTCCGAGGTACAGATCCCAATTCAGCCCGGACGGCAGTGAGGAATCGTTCGCGGCCATCGCGGTGCGCACCGCGTTGTCGACGGTGCCCATGTTCCACTGCGGACGCGGGTTGGGCGGATTGGTCGGCGCCGGTGCACTGGCCGCGCGCGGACGCGGAATCCCCTGCGCCCAGTACCGCACCGGCCGGTCGGTCCATACGTGCACTTCGCGGATCTTGCCCAGCACCCCCGACGCAATGATCTCGTTGATACGATGCGAGCCTTCCATCGAGTGGCCCTGATTGCCCATCTGCGTGGCGAGCTTCGGATTGGCCGCGGCCGCCTTCTGCAGCAGTCGCACCTCATGCACCGAGTACGCGAGCGGCTTCTGCACGTACACGTGCTTGCCCAGCGACATCGCGGCCAGTGCAATCGTCGCGTGCAGATGGTCGGGTGTGGCAATCAGCACCGCATCGATGTCCTTCTGCTTGTCCAGCATCTCGCGGAAGTCCGTGTACTTCGTGGCCCGCGCGTAGGCTTCGCCGAGCTGGATGTTCTCCGCGCTCGGCGGCCCCTGACGGGGCTTCAGCCGACTCTCGAGCGACCGCTCGACATAGCCGTAATCCACGTCGCACACCGCGACGATGTTCTCGGTGAGCATCTGGGACATGTTGCTCATGCCCATGCCGCCGATCCCCACGCATGCGATGTTGAGCTTCGCGCTGGGCGCGACGACACCGGGGCCACCAAGCACGACGCGCGGGACGATCATCGCACCGACGGCGAGCTTCGCGCTGTCGGACACGAAATCACGGCGGGAATAGGGATTCGACATAAGAGGGCGGGAAATCAGTCGGGAACGACGCGCCGGACGCTCAGGCGGGAGATGCTGGAATCATGATATATCCCTCGCGCCAGCATCCGTCGAGAAGGAATGGCGGGTCGCCGGTGAATGCCACCCGCGTGTCGTGGCCGGCCGCCCACCAGGCGCCCGCGATGCCGCCGGCCACGGCCTGCAACTGGTCGTGCGTACCGACCCCCTCGAGCGCGATACCGGTCCCGCGCTGCAACCGTTCGGCGGCGTCGCGGATATCGGCCGCGGAGGCGCGCCCCTTGGCCATCAGCGGCGTGAGCCCGAGGGCGCGCCAAGCCGCAGTGGGAAAGCTCTCGGTGATCAATCGGGCATCGGGGCGGGCGTCGGGCTGCCCCGGCAGCGCCCATGCCCCATCAGCGCGCAGCGCCTCGAAGAGCGCGATCGAGAATGTGGTAAACCCGAGATAGCTGCGTGGCTTCACCCCGTCGGGTGGCAACCCGGTCTTGCCGGGCGCCCGCACCAGACGCTCGCTCCGCCGGCAGTGCGGAGAGTCCGTGTCGGGCCCTTTCCACCCCAGCGGCCCGTCAATACAGAGGCACTGCGCGCCGACAGCATCAGCCGTCTCGCGAAGCCAGCGGGCCAGCGGCTCCACCGCGGGGCGCCCCCCGAACGGGACCGTCAGGGCGCGCGCCGACAGCGATTCGGTCGACCCGTCGGTATCGGCCACGACCAGCGCCACGCCGATGTCGCGGTAGTCGGCGCAAGCCAGATCCACCGACAACGCCACGCCGCGCCCCGGCGACGGGTGACGCACGGAGCTCAGAATCGCAGCATCCGGGCCGGTGTCACCTTCGCCGGATCGCCCACGTAAGCCCATCGCACCCGGCCCATGTACGTGCGCGCCGCCTGCTGAATCTGCTCCGGTGTCACGGCCCGCAGTTCCTCGACGAACTGGGCCGCGCGACGGAAGTCGCCCTGATACAGCTCGGCGCGCGCCAGCATGTTCGCCTGGTCCGCGTTCGTCTCGTTGTCGAGGAAGTAGGTGACGATGAACTGCTGCACCAGACGGTCCAACCCCTCATCGGTGATCGTCCCCTCGCGCAGCGACTGGATCTGTTGCTGCATGATCGCCAGCACTTCGTCGGGCTGGGTGGTCGTCACGTACAGGCCACCCAGCGAGAAAGCGCGTTCCACGAACGGCGCGTTCACCGAGTACGTGAGGTTGCGCCGTCCGCGGACCTCCGCGAACAGCCGCCCCGACAACACCGCGCACGCGAGACGGAGCGCTTGGTAATCCTGGCTGGTGGCCTTCGGACCGTGGAAATAGCCCTGGAGATAGTTGGTTGGCAGCGTGCGCTGCTCGATCACGTAGGCACCCGGCAGTTCCGCCGGCGGATCGGGGAGCGACCAGCGGTAGTCCCCCTTCGGCAGCCGCCCCAGCGTCTCGCGCACCAGCGACTCCACCTTGGTGCGGGACACGTTGCCGACCACCACCAACAGCATGCGCGACGTGACGAACTGCGCGTCATGATAGGCCTTGAGGTCGGCGGCGCGGATCTGCGTGAGCGACGCCTCTGTACCCGTAGGCTCGAGGCCGTAGGGGTGTCCGGCGAAGGCGATGCTGTCGGCGAGATATTCCAGCAGGGCATCCGGGCTGTCCTTGCGCTGACGCGTCGCGGTGACGAACTGCTCGCGCACCAATTCGACCTCGGCAGGATCAAGACGCGGGGCGATCACCCGATCGGCGAGAATGGCCCAGGTGCTGTCGAGTCCCGTCGTGGTGGCGCGCAGGCTGATCGTGGTCCAGTCGGCATTTGCCCCCACGCCGATGGCACTGCCGAGACGGGCCATTTTCGTGCGCAGGACATCACGCGGATACTTGGCTGTCCCCCGCTCACTCGCCTCCAGCAGCAGGGTTTCGATGCCCTGACTCTTGGCCGTCAGCTGCCGCGTCCCACCCAGCAAATACAGATTCGCCGCCACCACGTTGTTGGCCGTGACGCGACGGAGAATCACCGGAATCCCTGCCACCTCGAACTTCGACGTGAGCGTGTCGGTGGACGACGTCACCGCCGGCGAAAGCTCCAGTGGTTTCGCCGGCGCCTGCTTGGCCGGCGCCTTCTTGGCCGGCGTCGGTTTCGTGCTTGTCTTGACCGGCACCTTCTTCACCACCGGCTGCCCCGCCAGCGCCCCGGCCGACGACGCCGCCAGCACCGCCGCCAGCACGACACCATACCCCATACGGGCGACTCCAGACGGTGTCTTCACGGCCGCACCACCGGACGCATGGTGGGCGTCAGCAACTCCGACTCGGTGAGCCCGATCGCTTTCCGTGCCTCGCTGGAGAGCAGGACGCTCGTGACGCGCGGCTTGCCGGCCACGTAGGTCTTCGTGTAGCGCAGGAGATCGGTGATGCGCTGCTGGGCCATCGTATCCGTGTAGCCGAGGAAATAGTCGAGGTTCGACACGCTCCACCAGAACCCGATCGTGTGCGCGATTTCGGATGCCTTCTCGATGCCGAACGCACTCGATACGGTGCGTTGCGCTTTCACCGCCTCCAGTTCGCGCACCGTCACGTACGTGGGATCCGTAAAGCGTGCGATCTCGCGCTCGAGCGCTGCCATGGCGACGCGGAACTTGTCGGGCGTCGTCTGTCCGCTGATGGAAATCGGCCCGGTCTGATTCAGCGTGTAGTAGTTCACGCCGACGCCCTGCCACAGCCCCGTGTCCACCAGGTTCTTCTGGAACGTCGAGCCGGGTGTGTTGAGTACGTCGCTGAATACATCAGCCGCGAAGGTCGCGCCGGGATCTTTACCGACACTGGGTCCCTGCCACTGGATCAACACGGCCACTGCGTTGATCGGCTCCTCGCTGATGTGCGCCTTGTTGCCGTCGAGCGCGGGGATCGGCGGAATGGGATCGGCCACGAAGGGATCGGCGCCGCGAGGCCAATCACCGAACACCTGACGGGCCAGCGCGAACACCTGCTCGGCATTCACGTCACCGGTTACGATCAGCGCGCAGTTGTTCGGCACGTAGTACTTGCGCTGGATCTCCCGCATCTGCGCCGTCGTGACGTTCGCGATCACGGTGCGATCCCCGATCGTGTTTTTGCGGCTGAACTGCCCCGGATAGAGCAACGTCGTCGCTTGTTGCTGCCAGCCGAAACCGGGCTGCGCCTCGTTGCGGTCGTACTCGCCGAGCACGACTTCCTTTTCGCGCTTGAGCTCATCCTCACGGAACGTCGGGTTGATCAGCGCGCTGGCCAGAAAGCGCAGACCGCCGGCCACCGAATCGGCCGGCAGCGTGAGGAAATAGTTCACGCGTTCTTCCTGCGTGGTGCCGTTGAACACGGCGCCCAGTTCGGCGGCACGCTCGTTGAACGCCTCCGCGTCAGGCAGGTCCTTGTTGGCCTTGAAGAACATGTGCTCGTACATGTGCGCCAACCCGGCGTACTCCGGGCTCTGCGTAAACGCACCGTTGCGCACGTCGATCTCGAGTGTCGCGATGGGTACGCCGTGATTTTCGATCACGATGACTTCCATCCCGTTCGCCAGCATCGTGCGACGCAGCACCTTCTGCAGCTCGGCCTTCGACTGCGCCGGCAGCACAGAAGGAATGGCGGCCGGGGCCGCCACGGCCAGCAGGGCGGCCAGGCAAAAGGGCCGAAGGCGAGGGTGGCGGGTAAGCGCGCGATGCACGCGGGCGCCGGTCGGTACAGGCATGCGACGTCGGGAAAGGGAGGGGCGAGTCACCACGCTGAAACGTGGCGTACGGGGCCGCTCCGGGGAATCTTTCGGAATGACTCCCGACCAGATGGCTGATGCGCTCGCGGCCGCGGCGCCCGGCGTGCTGCCGCGCCACCGCCTGCCGTGCGGCGTACCGCTCGCCCCGTTCACGACCTTCCGGATCGGCGGACCGGCCGACGTCTTGTTCGAGGCCCGGTCGGCAGACGAACTCGCCGCCGCCATCACCGCCGCCCGAGCCACGGGAATTCCGTGGGTGGTGCTCGGGCTCGGGGCCAACGTACTCATCGGTGACCGCGGCGTCCGCGGCCTCGTGATCCGCAATCAGGCCACCGCGCATACCATGGGCGCCGACGGCCGCCTCTGGAGCGAGAGCGGTGCGATCATCCAGGATCTGGTCCTCGACACGGTCCGCGCCGGATGGTCGGGGCTCGAGCACTATGTCGGGATCCCGAGCACGGTAGGCGGTGCGCTCTGGCAGAACCTGCACTTCCTCTCGCCCGCCCCGGAGCGCGAACGAACCATGTTCATCGCCGAGGTGTTCGAGTCGTGCGAGATCCTGGCGGTGGAGGGGGACCGGCGTGTCGTGGATGCGGCGTATATCCAGTTTGGCTACGACGACACCGTGTTTCACCATCGGAGGGACGTGGTGCTGAGCGCGACCTTTCAGCTCACTGCAGACGACCCGGCCCGTCTGCACCGGGTCCTGCAGGAAAACCTTGCATGGCGCGGGTCGCGGCACCCGTGGCTGCAGGTCCATCCGAGCGCCGGTTCGATCTTCAAGAAGATCGAGGGCGTGGGCGCCGGCCGCCTGATCGACCAGTGCGGACTCAAGGGCTTCCGGGTGGGCGACGCCCAGATCTCGCACATCCACGCCAACATCCTGGTCAATCTCGGGCATGCCACCGCCGCTGACGTACGGGCACTGGTGGCACACGCACAGGCGGCAGTGAAGGAACGCTTCGGCTACGAACTACAGCCAGAAGTCGGGTTTATCGGCGAGTTTTAGCGCCGTTCTCGGCGGTCCCTGCGCTCTCTGCGCCTCCGCGTGATCTGTTCGCGGCGGTTGGCTTGGGAACCGACCACGCAGAGAGGCAGAGGGCGCAGAGAGCGCAGAGGAAACGATACTGGGGGAACGGTGTCGAAACGCTGGTACGGGGTTGTCCGTAGCTTAACGGACACGCCCGGCCCGCTCCCCCGAATCCCTCCCCGACGTGCTTCGTCGTTTCCTGTCGCTCGCTGTCCTGCTCTGCCTCGCCCTGTCGGCGACCGTGTCACCCGCCGCCGCCCAGCAGGTGGACGTGATCCGTGGCCGAATCACCGGCACCGAGAATGAGCCGCTCGACAACGTGGCGGTCATCGTCACGTCGATTTCCGGCAACGTCAATCGCACGGCGCGCACCGATCGTTCCGGCCGCTTTACCGTGACGTTCCCAGGCGGCGACGGTGACTACATGGTGACCGTCAGCGCGCTGGGCTACGGCGTGAAGCGCTTTGAACTCAAGCGCGGGGCCGACGAGGACATTCTCATCGCCGACGCCAAGCTGTCGAAGGTCGGCGCCGTGCTCGACGCGGTGAAGGTGACGGCGGCGCGCGAGAAGGTGTCGCGCAACGACGTGCAACAGGATGTCGGCGGCACCGAGCGGGTGATTCAAAACAACAACGCGCTGCCCCCCGACCAGATGGGGGATCTCGCAGCGATGGCCGCAACGCTGCCCGGTGTACAGCTGGTTCCCGGTCAGGACGGCGGGGCAAACGGTTTCTCGGTGCTCGGTCTCGGCGCCGACCAGAACAACACCACGCTCAACGGCATGATGTTCGGCGGTGCGGGATTGCCGCGTGATGCGAGCGTGCTCAGCTCCCTCATCACGTCGCCGTACGACGTGTCGCGCGGTGGATTCTCCGGCGGTCAGTTCAGCCTGCGCACGCGTCCCGGTTCGAATTTCATTGGGCGGGGGCTGAGCTTCGTGGGCGATGCCCCGACGCTGCAGTGGAGCGATGCAGCGGCGCGCGCGAACGGGCAGGAGTACACCAATGGATCGCTGGGCGGATCCGTGTCGGGCCCGCTGATTTTCGACAAGGCGTTCTATAACGTGTCGTTTCAGCTTGGCCGTCGCAGCAACGACCTGCAGACGCTGCTGAACACCTCGAGCACCGGATTGCAGGCGTCGGGCGTGGCCGCTGATTCCGTGCAGCGCCTGGTTGGCATTCTGCAGAATGCGAAGGTGCCGATCGGCTACAACGGACTGCCGTCCAGCCGACTGGGCGATCAGGGTTCGGTGTTCGGCGCCATCGACTTCACGCCGCCGTCGAGCACGAGCGGCGCGGCGTACAACCTCACGTTCACCGGCAACTGGAACAATCAGAATCCTGCGTCGCCGCTGGGCACCGGGCTGCCAACCACCAGCGGCGAGCGCACCTCGCTGAGCGGCGGCCTGCAAGGGCGCCACAGCGGCTACTTCATGCTGCGCGGCATCGGCATTCTCACGGAGACCTCCGGCGGCATCAGCGCCTCCAGTAACGACGGCTCGCCGTACATGGATTTGCCTGGCGGGCGCGTGCGGGTGAATTCGAACTTCGCCGACGGTACGAACGGCGTGCAGAGTCTCGCCTTCGGTGGCAATCAGTTTCTCGGCACCTCGCAGACATCGAACAGCCTGTCGGCCATGAACACGCTGTCGTGGTTCAGCGCCAACAACAAGCACCGGCTCAAGCTGGGCACGGAAGTGCGCCGCGATGGCTCGTCGCAGGATCAGACGGTCAACCGGCTGGGCACGTTCGCCTACAACTCACTGGGCGATCTGCAGGCGGGGATTCCAATCTCGTTCACGCGCACGCTCTCCCCGCGCGAGCGCAATTCCAGCATGCTGGTGGGCGCGATCTCGCTCGGTGATTCGTACCGCCGCACCAATCGCCTGCAGTTCCAGTACGGCGTGCGGGTGGATGCCAACCAGTACCTCGACGCCCCGATGCGCAACACCGAGGTGGAACGCCGGCTCGGCGTGCGCAACGATCTCGTGCCCAATGGCGTGTTCGTGAGCCCGCGCGTGGGCTTCTCGTGGCAGTACGGCACGGGACCGCAGATCGGCGCCTTCGATGGCGCGTTCCGTGGTCCGCGCGCGGTGGTGCGCGGTGGTATCGGCGTGTTCCAGAACACCCCGCAAGCCGCCCTGATCGGTTCGGCCATCGACAACACCGGCCTGGCCAGTGCGATTCAGCAGCTCGCCTGCGTGGGACCCGCCACACCGATTCCCGACTGGAACGCCTACGGCAATCCGGCCCTGATTCCTACGCGATGCGCCGACGGCAGCACGGGCACGGTGTTCTCGAACGGCGCCCCGAACGTAACGCTCTTCGCGAAAGACTACGCCGCGCCCAGCAGTCTGCGCTCGAACCTGAGCTGGTCGGGGCCGGTGCTCTGGAACCGCTTCAATGCCAGCTTCGACGCCACGTACTCGCTCAACACGCGGCAGTCGAGCTTCGTGGATCGCAACTTCGCCGGACTGCAGCGTTTCACGCTGGACAACGAGGCCGGTCGTCCGGTGTACGTGCTGCCCAGCAGCATCGTGCCGCTGACCGGTGCGATCGCCGCCGGTGACGGCCGTGTGGCCACACCGTTTCAGCGTGTCACGGAGCAGCGCAGCGATCTCAATTCGCGCAGTGCGCAAGGCAGTGTGCGCCTGTCGCCAACGAACTTCAGCACGAACTTCAGCTGGAGCATGAGCTACACCTACTCGAATGTCCGCGAGCAGTTCCGCGGCTTCACGAGTACGGCGGGCGATCCGCTGGCGGTGAACTGGTCACGCTCGACGTTCGATTCGCGCCACCAGATCACATATAACCTGAGCTACAACGCGTTCGACTTGATCCGGTTGGGTTGGTTCGGGCAGTTCCGTTCGGGCACGCCGTTCACCCCCACCATCGGTGGCGACGTAAACGGCGACGGCTTCGGCAACGATCGCGCGTTCGTGTTCAACCCGGCGTCGAGCGATGCGGCCACGGCGGCCGGTATGCAGGCCCTCTTGACCAGCGGCTCGCCAGTGGCCCGCGCGTGCCTGTCCTCGCAGCTTGGCACGCTGGCCGCCCGCAACAGCTGTCAGGGCCCGTGGGTGAGCTCGGCCAACCTGTCGATCTCGTTCAACCCGATCAAGCTGCGCCTGCCGCAGCGCGCCAACCTGTCGTTCAACGTGTCCAATCCGCTCGGCGCCGCCGACCTGATCCTGCACGGCGAGAACAACCTGCGCGGCTGGGGACAGCAGCCGTTCCTCGATCAGTCGCTGCTGTACGTGCGCGGCTTCAACCCGGCTACCAAACGCTACACGTACGAAGTGAACCAGCGCTTCGGCGCCACCAACCCGCAGTTCAACAGCTTCCGCTCGCCGGTCACGATCACGGCGCAGCTGCGCTACGACATCGGCCCCACGCGCGAGCGTCAGGTGCTCACGCAGTCGCTCGACCGCGGCCGTCGCACCACGGGCACGAAGGCGGGCGAAGCGATGATCAAGGCGCAGTTCGGCAACGGCGGCGTGCCGAATCCGCTGGCCACGATCCTGCGCGATCAGGACACACTGAAGTTGTCGTCGGATCAGGCCGACAGTCTGGCCACGATGAACCGCCGCTACACGGTGCGCCTGGATTCCATCTGGGCGCCGATCTCGAAGCGGTTCGCCGACCTGCCCGAGCGGTACGAGCACGACGACATTTACGCGCAGTACGTGAAGGCGCGTGAAGCGAGCATCGACATCCTGCGCCAATACGCACCGGCAGTGAAGGCGCTGCTCACCGACGTGCAGCGTCGCAAGCTGCCGCCGTTCGTGGCCAGTGCGCTCGACGATCGCTACCTCAAGTCGATCCGCTCCGCGACGTCGGGTGGTGGTGGCGGCATGATGATTCCCGGCGGTGGCGCGATGATCATGGGCGGCGGCATGGGCGGCGGCACGCAGATGATTGAAATCCGACGATAGTTCATTTCTCATCACAACTACTTCACTCATGACTCTCAGCACCGCGCGATTGCTCGCGCTTCCGACCCTACTCGCGACGGTCGCTTCGTCCGCCAGCGCGCAGGCGCGCCCCCCCATCCGGCCACTCGGTGCGGTGCACGCCACCACCACCGATTCGCTGGGCATGGTGAACAACGTGCGGGCGTTGCCCGGCGGGCGATTGCTGATCAACGATGCCACGAGCCGTCGTGTGCTGCTGGTCGACTCGACGTTCACGACCATCAGCATCGTGGCCGATTCCACCAGCAGCACGGCGAATGCCTATGGCCCGCGCTCGGGGAGCCTGATCGCGTTCCGCGGCGACTCCACGTTATTCGTCGATGCCGCCTCCCTCTCCATGCTGGTAATCGATCCGGCCGGCAAGATCGGGCGCGTGATGTCGGTGCCGCGCTCGCAGGATGCGATGATGCTGGCCGCCGGTGGACTCGGCACCGGCGCGTACTACAGCAACGGCTATCTGGTGTACCGCGGTATGCCGGGGTTCCGCATGCAGATGGGTCCCGGTGGCGCCCCCACGATGCCGACGGTGGCCGACACCATGGCCATCGTGCGCGTCAATCTGCAGTCGCGCGCCGTGGACACGGTGGGATTCATCAAGATCCCGAAGACGAACACCAACATGACGCGCAGCGACGACGGCAAGATCAGCATCTCGATCGAGGTGAATCCATTGCCGGTGGTCGATGAGTGGGCGGTCACCTCGAACGGCGACATCGCGCTGATCCGTGGCAAGGACTACCATGTGGACTGGATGTCGCCCGACGGCACGCACCGCTCGTCGCCCAAGATCGCGTTCGATTGGAAGCGTCTCTCCGACGAACAAAAGGTCGCGCTCATCGATTCGGTCAAGGCAATTCGTGATCGTGCCGCAGCGGCGAATCCTGGGCAGGGCAACCAGATGGCGGCGGCATTCGGTGCGGCGCTGGGCACCGGGGGAGCAGCCGGCGGGGCGGCGCCGCAGATGGTCATGCGGTTCGAAGCCCGCGGGGGCCCTGGCGGCCCTCCGGGCGGCGGGGCGGCACCGCAAATCATGGCACCGCAGATCAACTACATCTCGCCCAGCGAGCTGCCCGACTATCAGCCGGCGTTCTTCGCCACCAGCGCAAAGGCCGACGACGACGGCAACATCTGGATCCGCACGATTCCCACGAAGCCGACGCCCGGCGGCGCGGTGTACGATGTGGTCAACGCCAAGGGCGAAGTGGTGGATCGGGTGCAGATCCCCGAGAACCGCACCATTGTGGGGTTCGGCCCGGGCGGCGTAGTGATTCTCGCAGCGCGTGACGGCATGACGACGAAGCTGGAGCGGGCGCGGACGAAGTAGGTCGTCAACGGCGACTACAACTGCAACTGCTGGAACACGGATTGACCCGATCACACAGAACCGCACAGATAGGCAAACAGCGCTTTTGGCTTATCTGTGCGGTTCTGTGCGATCCGCATATTCCGTGTTCCAGCAGGTTCGCTGTTACCGATCCTCGAGCTGCACGGCGCGCTCGGCGCTGCGGCACAACCGCTCGTCGCTGCGACAGAAACTCGTGCGCAGCGTCCCGCGAATCGGCAGCGCGGACCGAGCCACGGTGACCGACGCGCGCTCCACGAAGTAGGCGCTGTCTTCGGTCACGGTCGGGGCACGCAGCAGGAATCGACGGCCGTCGGTTCCTTCAATGACGGGGGGCAGCAGCGCGTTCACACGGGCGCCTGGCTCCACCGAGATCGTGAGCCGCACGGAGTCTGTCTCGAAGGCGAGCTCGAGATCCGGTGGCACGACTTCCCGTCGCTCGGTCGACAGCTGGGGCAGCGGCGGCAGCACCGACACGATCGGCGCGCTGGCCTGCGGCGCCGGTGCTGGAGCACGATCACCGGCACAGGCGGCCAGACCAAGAGCGGTCAGGGCGATCAGACTGTGCCGGCGGGTGGAGCGACGCATCAACATCCTTGCAAGCTAGCGCGTTCAGTTCCCGGCAGGGCGCCGCGGCGGAGCCGGCAGCGTGCCCTTGTTTGCGACGGCCTTTTCGATGGCCTCAATGGTGACCTTGGTGCGGAACTCCACGATCTGCTTCGCCCACTCCGTCGCCTTCTTGCGGTCGGCCAGCGACACCCCGTTGATCGTCAGCAGCTTCGCCTTGGCACGCTCGTCGTAGCGAATGGACTTCGGGTCGTCGATGAACATGTTCAGCGAGATTTCCGGGTCGTCGTGAAGCCCCTCGGCCACCGTCTGGTGCACGCCGAACTGCTCCATGTGCTTGGCAACGCTGGCGTAGTCGTAATACTCCTGGATGTGGGCGACGATCGGACTGCCCTGCCAGAGCTTGGTCACCGAGTCGGCCACCCAGCGCTGCCCCGCCTGATTACCGCCGCTGTCGCCGATCAGGATGATTTTCGTGAAGCCATGCACCTTGAGGCTGTGCACGAGGTCGGTCAGCACGTTTCGGAACGTCTCTTCACGCATGCTGATCGTACCCGGCGACGCCATGTGCCCGCTGGCCGGACTGATGTTCCCCTCGGGGACGAACTTCACGATCGGTGCGCACAGGGCATTGCCCAGTTTCCGGGCGATGGCTTCACAGTTCGTATGCAGCACGTAGTTGTGCTTGCCCGTCACGAGCCACGGACCATTCGGCTCCATGCCGCCGGTGGCAATGATGGCGGTCGTCTTGCCGGCCTTCAGGGCATCGCGCACGTCCATCCACGTCATCTCCTCCATCCACACCGTGTTGGGCGCGGGCAGCGGGTTGACCGCGTCGACGCAGTTGTACGGGTTGGCTGAGCAGTTGCCACCGCCAATGCTGCGCGGATCGCGTGGCTGGCCACCCTGCGCCAACGCGGTGCTGCCCAGCGCGATGGACGCGGCGCCGGCCAGCATCGCGCGGACAAGGAGCGCACGGTGGGGAGCGCGTGAACGATTGCCTCTGGTCATGGCGATGCCTCGGTACAGATGAACGGTGGGGGTCTTCCGGGGTGTGACGAAGGTGGAAGCGAGACGATGACGCCGAAATCGCGACTTCGCCAGAGCGGAGTGCACGGCAAATGCGTATAGTTTCGCAGTGCCCGGTTGTGACGGGCCCCGATCGACTCCCACCCCCGGACACCATGGCCTTCCCCGCCCGTCCTTCCGCCACGCTGGCACTCTCGTTGTCAGCGGCGTTGTTCACCGCCGTGCCGTTGGCTGCCCAGAGCACCTCCGCCGCCGCACCCGCGCTCACACTCGCCGAAGTGCGCGCCTTGGTCGAAGCGCATCTCGTGGTGTCCGCCATTCACGATTCCAGCGACAACAGGGCGGCGCAGCAGAAGAACAAGACCAATCAGGCACAGCAGGATTTACAGCTCCAGAAGCGTGAGCTGATCTCCGCCGCGCTGGCCAGGAAGGGGCTGGCGGACTCCGTCTTCTCACGGCGTCGGTTTCTGGTGAGCAGCGACGCCACGTTGCGGGCGCAGTTCGACAGCATTCTGGCGGCCATGACCGGCGCGCCGCTTCCCGGAGTGATAGCGGCCGCGCCGCTGGCGCCCGGCGCGGTGGCGGCTTCGTCGCTGCCGGCCGGTCTGGTCGGGACGCATATCGGCCATGTGGTCTCGAGCTTCATGGATACGCCCGACAAATCCGGGTTTCTGCCCATGGCCCTCGCCGAGGCAAAGATCGCGTCCCAGCACGCCGCGTTCGCCGCGCGCACGCCTGACAACCTGGCATCGATGCAGACGCACGCCGGGCACATCATTCATGCCATCGATCCCACGCAGGCGGCAACGGGACCCGGCAAGGGCTTCGGCATGAAGCGCGCGGCCGGTGGCGTCGCACAGCATATCGAGCTGGCGGCCAAGGAGCCGACCGCATCACCAAATGTGAAGACGCACGCCACGCACATCACCACGGCGGCGCGGGCGACGATGGCCCGCGGTGATCAGGCCATCGCGCTGGCGAAACAGGTGCAGGCGGCGACGACCGCTGCCGCCGCGGCGTCGCTGATGTCCCAGCTCGTGTCGTTGTGCGACCAGTTCATCGCAGGGACCGACATCAACGCCGACGGCCGCATCGGCTGGGCCGGTGGTGAAGGCGCGCTGCAGCAGGCGCAGGAGCACATCACCCTGATGCTGGCAGGGGAGAAGAAACCCTGACCGGTGCGCGACGTCGGGTGAGTGGGCTGGAATAGAACGCGGCGCCGTCACATGTGACGGCGCCGCGTTCTACATGGGCGGAACGGATCAGCAGGCGACGCAGCGATGGCTGTTCTTCGCGCCGAGCTTCTCGAGCAACTGGATGGTATCGGGGAACGGACGGAGGCGCTGCACGGGACCGTTGGCCATATCGACCGTGGTCATACCGTTGCGTGCCACAGCCTTGGGATCAGCCCCCTTGCTCACCAGATACTCAATCATCTCGTTGTCACCGCGCGCGGCGGCGTGATGCAACGGGGTGTAGCCGTTGAGGTCGCGCTGATTCACGTCGGCGTGCAGCACTTCCACCAGGTACTTCATGGCCGGCATCCACCCGTCCGTGGCATGGCGGTGCGAATTTCCCGCGAAGCCGTTGCCGTAGCCAACGCCTGCGGCGGCATGCACCGGATACACCCCGATGCCCGCCGGCGTGGCCTTCGACGCCGAGTCGATGGCCGGACTCATGACGAACGCCGCCGGACCCTCGCCGAAACCACCGGGGAAGCGCGCCCGGTTACCACGGGCCACCGGCGCGCGGTACGAGGGAACCGTATCGACGGCACCGTGCGCCTTGAGCAGCTTCATCGCCTCGACATCGACCGCGTACGTGGCACGCCAGAACGGCGTAGTGCCATCGAGCGCCTCGAGGCCGCAATTCGCGTTGCCGCAGTTGTTGAAGGCGAAGAACCAGAGATTCTTCTTCAAACGGACGTTCGCGTCCGCGCCAGACTTCAGCATCGCATCCATCAACTCGAGGTGCGTCACCTTCTGGGTCTGCACCGCTTGCGGCTGCGGATAGCGTGACCGTGGTGCCCACATCGTGTTGAGCGCGGCATATAGCGGCGTGAGGCCCGCGCTGCTCGCGATCTTCACGTCGGCCCCACGCTTCACGAGCGCCATCGCCAGATCGAAGTGGCCGTTGATGGCCGCCGTCAGGAGCGCCGTGCTACTGTCGCTGGTGGTGACCTCGTTGAGTTTTCCGCCCCCGTCGAGGATGGCCAGCGCCGCATCGATGTTTCCCTGACGAGCCGCGTGATGCAGCGCCGTCATGCCACCCATGCTGCCCACCGTGGCCTCGTAGCCCGCCACCTGTCCTTCGAACAGCTCGGCCGACTCCGTGGTCTTGGCCACCGGCCCGCTCTTGAAGAGCGTACGTCCCGCTTCGATCGCGTCCTGGATCTGCGACGGCGTGAGCTCCTGTGTGGGCGGTGCAGCCACGCCGATCTTGTAGCCCCGCAGCGCGGGATTCGGGGCCGGGGCCGCAGCGGCCGGCGCCGCAGCGGCCGTTGCGGGAGCCGCAGGAGCCGCGGGAGCTGCGGCCGCAGGCGCAGCGGCGGCCGGCGCCGCCATGCCCGCCGTGGCGGCCGCGCGATTACGGGCCGCGGCCGCATCGGCGGCCAGCTTCTCCGCGGCCTTGGCGGCCGCGTCGATGATGGAGTCACGCGTCTTCTGCGGCAGATACGAGAACAGCACCTCGTTGCGCTTCTTCGCCGCCGCCTGCTGACGCGCCAACTCTTCGGTCAGGTCTACGCTGCGTGTACGGATCGACGCGTCTGCGCCACCGGCCAGCAGAGCGCGCGCCGCGTCGCCACGATTCTCCGCGGCCGCGAACATGAGTGGCGTCTGACCCCACGCCGATTCGCGTGCATTGGGATCGGCTTTCTTCGCCAGCAACGCCTTCACCGACGCCGCATCACCCGCGCCCGCCGCGAGATGCATCGCCGTGGCACCGGTCGCCGTCAACGTCGCCGCGTCAGCACCCGCCGCGAGCAACGCCTGCACGACCGTACCATGGCCGGCGCGCGCCGCCACATGCAGGGGCGTGTAGCCGCCGTTCCGGGTCGTGCCCGTGAGTTTCGCACCGGAACGCAGCAGCAGCGCGGCCATTGCCATATCACCGCGATCGGCCGCCCAGTGCAGCGCGGTCATGCCGTCGCCCTGCGCCACGTTCACATCGTTCTGCTGGGCAATCAGCGCGCGCACCTTTGCCAGGTCACCCTGCATCGCCGCCTGAGCGACGGCCGGTGCCACGCGCGTGTCGCGCGCCGTCGGCTTCGCCGTGGCCACGCGCACCACCGACTTGGCGTCCTGCGCCGCTGTCTGCGCCGTGACCGGGCGCAGCGCGCCCGAGACCAGCAGGAGCGCGCCAGCGATGCCGACGCGCACTCCATTGCGATCGATCATGATCGGCCTCAGGTGTAAAGGGCGAACGGCGACACGCTGTCACCGAAGCTGGGCACGTCGATGTTGTACTTGTGCAGCAGCGACAGCATGACGTCGGCCATCGGTGTGCCGTCGGGCGCCTTGAGGTGCGTGCCACCCGGCACGAACTGGCTGTCGCCACCCATCAGGAGCAGCGGGCAGCGGCGATGGTTGTGGATGTTGCCGTCGGCCATCGGCGAGCCATACACAATCGTGGTGTTGTCCAGCATCGAGCCGTCACCTTCCTTCGTGTCCTGCAGGCGCTGCAGGAAGTACGGCAGCATCGACATGTGGTAGCGGTTGATCTGATTGAACTCGAGGATCGCCGACTCGCGTCCGCCGTGGTGCGACGCCGGGTGGAAGCCCTTGTTCGTCCCCGACTCCGGGAACGTACGGCTCGACGCGTCACGACCGGTCTTGAACGAGAACACGCGCGTCATGTCCGACTGGAATGCCAACACCTGAATGTCGAACATCAGCTTCATGTGCTCTTCAAACGAGTCCGGCACGCCGGCCGGCGCTTCCGGGAGCAGGCGCTCGTCGCCACTCGCGTTCTTGGCTTCGACCTTCTGGATCCGACGCTCGAGTTCGCGCACGTTCTCCACGTACTGATCGATGCGGCGGCGATCGGTCGCCCCGAGCTGGCGCTTGAGTGACGACATCTCACCCACGACCCAGTCGAGGATGCTGCCGTTGTCCTTGCGTCGCGCCGAGCGGTCGGCGTTGTCGGTACCGGCGCCGAACAACAGATCGAACGCCGCGCGCGGATTCCGGATCATCGGCAGCGGCTCGGTCGGCGAGGCCCAGCTGATGGTGTCGGTGTAGGCACAGGCGTAGTTGTAGTAGCAGCCGCCAGCCTGGTCGAGATTCTCGATGCACAGCTGCATCGACGGGATCGGCGTATCCTGACCGATCTTGCGCGCCACGATCTGATCGAACGACGTGCCGACGTACAGATCGGACCCCTGCGTCTGCTTGGGGTGCGACTGGGTCAGGAACACCGCGCTGGAACGGAAGTGGTCACCGCCGATTTCCGGCGCGTCGAACGCTTCGGCCATGCGCACATCGGTGTTGCTGATGATCGACATCTTGTGCTTCCACGCGTCCATCGGCGCGAGCGCACCGTCCGGGTTCAGCGTGAAGTTGCGACCCACGCCCTGCGGCGCCCACAGATACTTCGAGGCGCCCCACGTGTTGGAGCCGGCGGCACCGTGCACCGACTCGATGGTCACCAGCCGCTTGTGTCCGGTGAGCGGCGCACCAGCGCCGCCGACCTTGGCGAGGAACCGGCCGGCCGGTTCCATCGCATCGAGATACGGCAGCGCAATCACCGCGCTCATGTTGCGCAGAAACGTGCGGCGCGGAAGGGCCTTTTGCGTCATAAATGACATGGGACAGTCTCCTGGGTAGTCTGGTCAGTTCTGTGACGCATCAGCCGAAACCGGCTCGGCGCGCTTGCTGTGGAAGGCCTTGCTGTTCACTACACCCATCACGAACGAGGAAAACTTGTACTTGGCGCGCTCGGCATCCCGCGTGATCGTGCGTACCGTGCTCTGGTCGTAATCCTCGACCCGACGGCCAAGGGCGTACGCCATGAGGTTTTCGGTGAAGTTGCGCATGAGCGGGACCGGACGCTTGAGCAGGGCCGCCGTCAGATCGCTCGTGGTCACCAGCGCCGTGCCGTCATACAACTGGCCGCGCGTGTCCAGCAGCGCACCGTTTTCGCGATACCGCAGCTTCCCGGTCACGTCGAAGTTGTCCAGCGCGAGACCGATCGGATCCATGAAGTTATGGCACGACCGGCAGGTTGGATTGGCGCGGTGCATTTCCATGCGTTCGCGCGTGGTGAGCTGCTTGCCTTCCTTCGAGCCGGCGGTCTGTTCGAGGTCAGGGATGTTCGGCGGCGGTGGCGGTGGCGGCGTGCCGAGCAGCACTTCCATGACCCACTTGCCGCGCAGCACCGGCGAGGTGCGGTTGCCCAGCGACGTCTGCACCAGCACGCTGCCGTGGCCCAGCACACCGCGGCGCTGATCATCGGCGTAGGCCACCTTCCGGAAGCCTTCCCCGGTGACGTTCGGAATACCGTAATGCTGCGCCAGTCGCTCGTTCACGAACGTCGAATCGGCGGTGAACATCGTGAGCACGCTGCGGTCCGCGCGCACCATGTCCTCGAAGAACAGCTCGGTCTCCCTCTGCATCGAGAGGGCAAGCTTGAGATCGAAGTCAGGGAACAGGAACGCATCGGGATGTACTTTCTCGAGGTCCTGCAAACGCAGCCACTGCGCCGCAAAGCGCGTGGCCAGTGCCTCGGCGCGCGGATCGGCGAGCATGCGCTTCACCTGGGCGGAGAAGACGGCCGGCGTGTGCAGGGTCTTCTGGCGGGCCAGCGTCAGCAGGCGATCGTCAGGAATCGTGCTCCAGAGGAAAAACGAAAGCCGGGTCGCGAGTTCGAGATCGTCGATGCGATAGTCGGTGCCCGCCGTCGTCGTGGTGGGTTCACGCTCGAACCGGAACAGGAAGTGCGGGCTCGCGAGCATCGCCTGCACGCCCAGGCGCACCCCCTCTTCAAACGCGTTGTCGCCGCCGGCCTTGGCTCCCTGATCGTAGAACTTCATCAGGCTGGCCTTGTCGGTCGCGGTGAGCGGACGACGGTAGGCGCGCGTGCCCAGACGCGTCAGAATCGACTCGGCGCAGCCACGCTGCAACGCGGCCGCGGTGGGCGCGCAGCTGAAGATCCGCTGGCGGCTCGGCGAGGCCGACACACCCGTTACGCGATACGGACCCGCCACGAACACTTCCATCAGTGGGGGCGGTTCGGTGGTACCGGCCGCGCCGGTGCCACTGGAGGCGCGCGACCATTCATGCGGCTTGATGAGATCCTCGTACGGACCTTCGGCCGACTTCGCAAACGCGACGGAGACCTTGCGCTGTCCCGCCTTCACCTTGATCGGCTCGCTGCGGATGAAGTCGGCGCCCAACGGCGCGTCGGCGGATTCGCCGTTGCGCGCAATGCCGCGATCGTAGCGCAGCAGGGCCACGCGCTCGCCGTCGATCGAGATGTCGAGATCTTCCACCGGACGACCGACGCCGCCCCCGACATTCAGGCGGAACTCATACTCGCCGTCGGCGGGAAAGGTGTGCAGCACCACCAGCCCGCCGCGCGTGCCATATGGCGTGCCCTCGACGTGATCCCACGGATGCTGCGACGCGAACGGTGAGGTCTTGAACGTGACCTGACCGACCGGCGCCTTGCGATCGCCGATCGCCATGCGGCTCACGGCGGCGGCGGCGTTCAGGTACCCCTCGAGCAACGTCGGCGATAACGACTGCACGTCGGAGATGTTATCGAAGTTCGCACTCTTGGTATCCAGCGGCAGCCAGTCACCCGCCGTGACCTCGAGTCCGAGCAGATCGCGGACGACGCGTTCGTACTCGGGACGGTTCAGACGCTGAAAGGTGCGCGTGCCGGGATTCACCGGCGCCGCCCCGTCCACCACGCGCTCGAGCGTTTCCACGAGCGCCTCGAGAGTATCGCCAGTGGGGCGCTTCGAGCCGGGCGGCGGCATCATCTGCGCACGCAGCTTCCGGATCATCTTCTCCGACACCGGCAGATTCGCGGTCGGATTCGTGACCGTGTACTGCTTGAGGTCGAGATTGCCGCGCCGCTGGGTGGGGTTGTGACACCCGGCGCAGTACCGCTGCACGACATCGTCGAGCGCGCCCATCGTGATGCCGCGCGCGCCCACCGACGCGCGCGTCAGCGCACGACCCGTCCCGTTGCTCGCCCGCATCGGGCGCAGCACTGGATGGGTGGCAGGCAACGCGGTCGAAGGCACCATCGGCGCACGAACTGTGCGGCGTACGGTGGATGTCGATGCGGATGCGGTTGCGACGGCATCATTCCCGTTCGACGATGAGACCATCATCGACAGCGACGTGATGATTCCGGACAACGCGAGCAGAAGCTTCATGCCGGCTACTCCTGAGGCGTGCGACGCGCGAGGGCGTCACACACCTGACTCATGTGATGACTCCGGCGGGAAGGAGGCCGGATATGCATCAAATTTACGTCGATGGAGTCGTAAGCGCTGCAAGTTCCGGACACGAAGTCCCTCGTATCCCGTTGCGCCCGCACACCCTTGTCTGCACACACGAATCGCGACCGCGCGGCTGCGTGGTCACCGCGTGGTCAGTGCGCGGCCGGCTGCGCCGTGGGGAGCAGCAACGCGTACAGGGCGTCGTGGACGGGCGTGGCCACAGCATGCAGGCGCCCGAGGCGCACTACGGCACCGGTCTGCGCCTCGAATTCCGACGGACGACCCGCCATCAGATCGCGCTGCAACGACGTGGTACCGTCTGCCGGCAAACTGTCGTAGCGCGCCAACACCCGCTCAACGGAATCGTCTGGCCACGCCACGCCAACGGCCTGACCCACATTGCACACCTCATGCAGCGCAGCATCGAGCAGCGCACGGGTTTCCGGTATCGATCGTACGACACCGAACGGTGCGCGTGCGGCCGCGCCGACCGCGCCGATCGGCTCGATGAACAGGAACTTCTCCCAGTACGCGACCCCCATATCAGGCGGCAGGACCGCATGCAGTCCGGACTCACGGATCGCCGACGCAAAGCGGGCGATCTGTACGTAAGCCGGCGACTCGGCCGGTGCACCTGCCCGGAGGCCGAACTCGACGATCGGGGTCACGGCGGTATGGCGGATGCGCCCGGGGCCATCCAACTCCACCAGCACCCGTGCCAGCCCCTCGAGGACGTGCGGGCTGCCGAGGGCGGCCGCGAGGTGGCTGCTGCTCTCGACCCCGTTCTGGAGCGGAATGACCGCCGTGGCAGCCCCCACCAGAGGGCGCAACGTCGGTGCGATGGCCGCGACCTGGGTGGCCTTCACGCACACGAGGACCACATCGACGATGCCGATACTCGACACGTCATCGGTCACCTGCACACTCGTCAACCGCAGGTTGCCGTCGATGCTCTCCAGGGACAATCCGTCGCGTCGTAATACGTCGAGGATCGCGCCGCGGGCCACGAACACCACATCGTGACCGGCGTGCTGCAGGCGGGCGCCGAACACGCCCCCCACCGCACCGGCCCCGATCACCGCGATGCGCAGCGGATCCACGCTGCGCACCGCCGTGTCGGTCACACTCACGGCTTGCCGATCATGAAGCCCGAGATATGCGCGTCGGTATTGTGGCCCATGCGGAAGCCCACCACCCCGTCCGTGCTCTTCAGCTTGCCCGCCGCGACCAGCTCAGCCTTGCTGTAGCTCGCCACTTCGGTGCCGTTGATGAGGCACGACACCTTGTCGCCCTTCACCTGCAGCGCGATCTCCTGCGTCACCGGCTTGCCCTTGGCCTCGGCCTTGTGCACGGCGTCGTTCATGCCGCCACGCGGGCCATTCATCTGGAACGGCGCCGGACCCATGCCACGCACAATGAAGTTGCCGTTGCCGTACGCCGCGCAGTACAGGTACGACTCGGTGTCCGTGCCCATGTCGTTGCCGGCCATGACGATGCCGTACGGATGCGGATGGTTGTTGAGCCCCATGTACTCACGCTCGGCGAACGTGGCCTTCACCATGTAGTCACCCTTGCCCTTCATCTCGGGGTTCCAGTAGGTGATGGCCGGGCCGGTCGTGGCATGCATGCCCGGGCCCATCCCCACGAACTTTGCGCTGTCCACTGTGAGCCCGGCCTTCGCTTCCTTGGCGTCAACCTTGCCCATCCATCCCTTCATCTGAATTCCGCCCTTCACGGCCATCGACTTCTCGCTCTCCTGCGCCTGGACCAGCTGCGGCACAAGGGCGAGGGCTGCGGTCGCGAGCGCGACCTGCATCGTACGCTTCATCGCATTGCTCCTGATGTGGTTCGGTGGGACCGACCGCGAATGGCGGCGAGTCGGCAGACCTGAATGTTTGCGTCAGAATTCGATTGGCGATAGGGTGAACGGTATTTCGATACGCCACAGCAGCACCCTCGCGGAGATTCCGATGCCTCTTGTAACCGCGCGCCACGTCAATCGCCCGGTCTGGTTCGACCTGTCGACGTCCGACCTTCCCGCCGCCATGGCCTTGTACGGGGAGTTATTCGGCTGGACCTTCGGCGACTCGCCGGCCGAGCTGGGCTTCTACACCATGGCCTTCGCGAGCGGCATGCCGGCGGCGGCCGTTGCTCCCAAGATGCCCGGACAGGAGGCCGCGCCGGTCACCTGGACGGTGTACTTCGGCGTCACCGATGCCGATGCCTCGGCGGCCCGAATCGTGGGACACGGCGGCACCATCATGGTCCCGCCCATGCCGATCCCGCCCGATCTGGGGCGCATGGCCGTCGCCATCGACCCGGACGGCGCCGTATTCGGCCTCTGGGAGCACGGCAGTTTTGCCGGTGCCGGCATCGAAGGGGAGCATGGCGCGATGTGCTGGACGGAGGTGGCCTGCCGCAACGCCGAGGCCAACACGGCGTTCTACATGGCGGTGTTCGGCCTCACGTCACAACGTCTCCCCGGCGACGCCGTGGAGTACTACATCCTGCACGACGGCGAGCCCGGCGTCGCCGGTGTGATGCAGATGGACGCCGCGTGGGAAGGCATTCCGCCCTACTGGATGCCGTACTTTGCCGTGGATTCCCTCGCCGCCGCCAACGCCACCCTGGCCAAACACGGGGGGACGATCCTGAACGGCCCGATCGCGAGTCCGTACGGTCAGATCATCGTGGCCCAGGACGCGCAGGGTGCGGTGTTCTCCTACATGAGCGAGCACGACTGACGGGTGTGGACGAACGGCAAACGGCAACGGCAACTGCTGGAACACGGATTATGAAGGATTTCACGGATTACGCAGATAAGCAAAAGCATGATGAAAATCGTGGTCGTCATCGCTGTTCGTTTATCTGTGTGATCGGTGCAATCCGTTCACTCCGTGTTCCAGCCGTTAGCGATCTCTCAGCACCTTTAGATCGTCGGTCCATATGATCCTGCGGACCTCGGCCTTGGGTCCGAAGTTCAGCAGCAAACCGATAGGATACGTCGATGCTTTGAGATAGCTGATGAGCTGTGCCTCGTGCGCACCGGCGAGTCGATCGCACGCCTTCAGTTCGACGATCACCTTTTTCTCGACGAGGAGGTCGGCGCGGAACTCTCCGAGTACGATGCCCTCGAGCGTGACACGAAGTGGGACTTCGCGCTCACACGAAAGACGACGCTTCGAAAGAAAGATCGGCATCGCATTGGCATAGATACTTTCGGGATATCCCCATCCCAGGGCGTTGTACGTGTCGTAGAACGCACCGATGATTTCGTGGGTGATCTCACCGTGGAGCAGGGTGTCGTTCATGGCTGGCGGGCTGAATGAAATCGGGCCGATCACCATGTGGTGACCGGCCCGTTCACTCTGCAGCCACGCCGTCAGCGCGACGTCACCGACGCGCGTTACTTCTCGCCGCTCGGGAGCTGCGGAACACCGGTCGCACCGCTCGACTGCAGCAGACCGACGCCCGTGTACACCACCAGCTTCTCGCGCGTGTCCATGATGTCGAGATTGCGCATCGTAAGCTGCCCGATCCGATCGAGCGGCGTGAAGAAGGCTTCGCCGCGTTCCATCGTGAGCCGCTCGGGCTTGTACGTGAGATTGGGACTGTTCGTGTCCATGATCGAGTAATCATTGCCGCGGCGCAGTTCGATCGTCACGTCACCCGTGACGGCCTTCGCCACCCAGCGCTGCGCCGATTCACGCAGCATGAGCGACTGCGGGTCGAGCCAGCGGCCCTGATACAGCAGGCGGCCAAGCTTCTTGCCGTTCATGCGGTACTGCTCGATCGTGTCTTCGTTGTGAATGCCCGTGACCAGGCGCTCATAGGCGATGTACAGCAGCGCAAGTCCCGGTGCTTCGTAGATGCCGCGGCTCTTCGCTTCGATGATACGGTTTTCGATCTGGTCGGACATGCCAAGTCCGTGACGACCGCCGATCGCGTTCGCTTCCGTGAACAGTTCGAGCGCGCTGCCGAACTCCTGACCGTTGATGGCGACCGGATACCCTTCCACGAACGTGATCGTGACCGTCTCGCGCGCCACTTCCACCTCGTCGCGCCAGTGCGCCACGCCCATGATCGGCTGCACGATGTGCATGCCCTTGTTCAGGAACTCCAAATCCTTCGCTTCGTGCGTGGCGCCGAGGATGTTCGAGTCGGTGGAGTACGCCTTCTCGGTGCTCATCTTGTAGTCGAAGCCGCTCTTGATGAGGTACTCCGACATCTCCGTGCGGCCGCCCAGTTCGTCGATGAACTGCTGGTCCAGCCACGGCTTATACACCTTGAGCGACGGGTTCGTGAGCAGGCCGTAGCGGTAGAACCGCTCGATGTCATTGCCCTTGAACGTGCTCCCGTCGCCCCAGATGTTGACGTCGTCTTCGCGCATGGCCGCCACGAGCATGGTGCCCGTAACCGCGCGCCCCAGCGGGGTGGTATTGAAGTACGTCGCGCCGGCGGTCGTGATGTGGAACGCACCGCACTGCAGCGCGGCCAGCCCTTCCGCCACCAGGTTCGCGCGGCACTCGATCAGCCGCGCCTTCTCGGCGCCGTAGGCCATCGCCTTCCGCGGGATCTCGTCGTAGTCCGTTTCATCGGGCTGGCCCAGATTCGCCGTGTAGGCGTACGGTACGGCGCCCTTCTCCCGCATCCAGTGCAGGGCGGCGCTGGTGTCGAGACCGCCGGAAAACGCGATGCCGACTTTCTCGCCGACAGGAAGACGCTGCAGGATGTTGGCCACGGAGTGCTCTCGTTGGACGGTCGGGGGGTGCGGAACAGGCCTCCAAATTACACCGGATCGCCCCCCCGACGAAGACACCGAGGAACGCCGGACGCCTTGTTGACGGCGGCGACCGGATGCAGAATGGCATCACCCTCCTTCCCCAGAGCCTGCCCATGACGCGTCCGTGGTCGCATCGCCTGCTCGCCGCCCTCCTGCTCCTTGCCGCCACCGGCGCCTCGCGCGCGCAGGCTCAACAGCGCGCGACCGCGGCCAATCCGCGATTCGGCCGGTGGCTGCTCAAGTCAGAGGCGCCGGCGCCGGCGAGTAATATCATGACGTACGAACCGCGCGGAACGACCGGCATGCAGGTGACGATCCAGTCGGTGAATGCCCGGGGCGACACCACGCGGTGGTCGTATGCCACGGAATTTGACGGGCAGGATATGCCGGTCACCGGGAACGCCGGCCAGACACACGCTGCCGTGCGCGTCATCAGTCCGCTGGTGAACGAGATCGTCAACAAGAACAACGGGCGCGTCACGCAGCGCCTGACGAACGTGCTGTCCCCGGATCACCAGACGATCGCGGTGATCTACATGCGCGAAGGCGAGCCGGGTCAGACCACCGGCGTCACCTTTGCGACCTATCTCCGCATTCCCTAGGAACGACATGACCTTGGCCATTCGCCGCGTGACGGCGCGCACCGGTGCCATCCGCCTTGGCGCCCTGCTGCTCCTCACCGTCGGCACGGTGCGCGCGCAGAGCAACGACGCGAAGCCCAATACGCGCCTCCCCAAAGTGCTGCTCATCGCCACCGGTGGCACCATCGCCGGCGTGCAGGATGCGCCGGGTTCCCTCGGCAGCTACCGCGCCGGGACGCTGACCGCCGAACAGATCATCGCGTCGGTCCCCGAGCTGTCCAAGCACGCACAGATCGAAACCGAGCAGTTTTCGAATGTGCCGAGCACATCGATCACGCCGGCGCAGTGGCTGGCGCTGTCGAAGCGCATCGAGAAGGTGCTCAAGGATCGCGATGATCTCGCGGGCGTGGTCGTTACCCACGGCACCGACCGGCTCGAAGAGACGGCGTTCTTTTTGTATCTCTCCGTCCGTTCCGACAAGCCGGTGGTGGTGGTCGGTGCGCAGCGACCGGCTACGGGCATCAGCCCCGATGGGCCGATCAACTTGCTATCCGCGGTACGGGTGGCGGCCGATCGGCAGGCGGTCGGCAAGGGCGTGATGGTCGTGATGGACGATCGCATCCTCTCGGCGCGCGAGGTGCGCAAGCTGTATCAGCGCACCGGCGGCTTCAGCGGTGGCGAGATGGGGATGCTGGGCGTGGTCGGTGGCAACGGCCCCGACTTTCTGTTCGCGCCGGTTCGGCGGCACGGCGAGGACAGTGAGTTCGACATGCGGAAGGTGGACTCACTGCCGCGGGTGGAGCTCGAATACTCCTATCCGGGGGGCACCGGTCCGCGATTCGACGGACAACCGGCCGGCGTGGCCGTGGCCAGCAACGGGATGACGCGCGCCGAGTCGGAGGTGTACACGGCGCTGCGCCGCGCCGGCGTGGTGGTGGTCACGGTGTTCGCGTACGGCGACAACATGAGCGCCGCACGCGATCCAGATGCCCCGCGCGCGGAACCGCGCGCCACGCCGGCGCGCACCGACAGCACGGCCACTGCTGGTGACTCCACCAGGACGCCAACGCTGCCACCCGCGCCGCCGATGGTCACGGCGCAGCACCTCACACCGGCCAAAGCGCGGATTCTGCTCATGCTGGCCCTCACCCGCACGAACAATCCGGTCGAGATCCAGCGGTATTTTCTGCGGTACTAATCCACGACGGATCGCACCGAGCGTCCCTCGTACTAAAAGGGTGCCGCTACCCGAGATTCTGAGAGCGTTGGTGATCGGCCTGTGACATCACCGAGACACGTTGATAGCGTGTCGTGAGGGCGTTCGAGACAGAAGGCGTGAAAAGTCAGGGTGATCCGCTTGATCGCGTTCCCTTCCCCCTGACCGACGCATGCATCACGATTCCCGACCGGCATTCCTGACGCTCCTCGCCGCGGCGTCCTCGTCGCTGCTACTCTCCGCGTCACTCCTCAACGCGCAGGCCACCACCAAGCGCGATTCCGCGCAGGCACTCGGCAAGGTGACGATTTCAGGTGTCACCGGCCGAGGCAGCGTGCGCGCCGCGTCCGGCATTGACAGTGCCGTGCTCAAGGCCGCCGCCCCCGGTACCAGTGCACTCAAGGCAGTCGAGCGCATCCCCGGCGTCAACATGCAGTCGGTGGACGGCTTCGGGATGTACGAGTGGTCCAATCGAATCACGATGCGTGGCTTCCAGACCGCGCAGATCGGACAGACGATGGACGGCATTCCGCTCGGCGACATGTCATACGGCAACTGGAACGGTCTTGGCGTAGGCCGCGCGGTTGACGCGTCGAACCTGGAGTCGACTGCCGTGGCGCAGGGTAGCGGCGCGCTGGGCACCGCATCCGCCAACAACCTCGGTGGCGTGGTGCAGTACGCGACCGCCGAACCGGCGGGCAAGCAGCAGTTCCTGCTGCAGCAGATGGGCGGTCAGAACAGCGCGCGCCGCACGCTGCTGCGCTACGACATGGGCTTGAAGACGTTCGGTGGCGGCAATGGCGTCTCCGCATTCATGTCGGTGTCCCGGTTTGACTCCGACAAGTGGAAGGGCGGCGGTGAGCGGCTCTCCAACTTCCCCGGCGAGCAGAACCTGCTCTTCGGTCAGAATGGATTCATTGGTGGCGCCGGCCAGAACTGGCATGAGCAGATCAACCTGAAGTCCAACCTGTTCATCGGTTCGAGCAAGTTCACGGCGTTCTACAACTACGCGAACAAGAAGGAAAGCGATTACATGGACCTGTCGCTCGGCGTGTTCAACGCGACGGCGCCGGGATCGAGCACGTTCGGCTTCGGACCGATGTTCGACTACCACACCAGCTGGGCCACGGCGAAGCAGTTCGCCGAGGCATCGTTGCCGACGTACACGCCGCTGACCGATGCCTCGTACTACAGCTCGGCGCAGGGCGCACGCCTTGATCACCTCGCGTACCTGAAGGGTGAATTCAAGCCGACGGCATCAACCCGCATCGAAGTGCAGCCGTATCTGCACCTCAATCGCGGTGGCGGAGACTGGCATGCACCCAGCTACGGTGCGGCCTACAGCCCCGACCCGATCATGTTCCGCCAGACGCAGTACAAGGCCAACCGCTCCGGCCTCATGGCGAAGGCGACATCATCGTTCATGATCGGCGGCGTGTCCAACCAGTTCGAAGTCGGTGGCTGGTACGAAATGAATGAATCGAGCAACCGTCGTCCGCGCTGGCGGATGAAGAATTATCAGGCCAGCCCGGAAGTGGATTTCACGAAGGTGCTCCGACTCGACTATGACCGCACCGCCGACGTCAGCACCACGCAGCTGCACGTGCAGAACACGAATCGTCTGCTCCAGGATCGGCTCACGCTCTCGTACGGCGCCAAGCTGCTCACGGTCAACGCGGATTTCACGAACAACGGGAACACTCCGACGGCCGGCATCGTGGCGCCGATCTTTGCGGATGCCACGCGCCCCTCGCTCAACGTGAAGACGGACGCGGGAATCCTCCCGCAGGTCGGTGCGGTGTTCAAGATGAATGAAAACAATGAAGTGTTTGCCAACTGGTCGGAAAATGTGAACCAGTTTCCCCTCAGTCCGGCTGGTGGCGTGTACAATGCGGCGCCGGCAACCTTCGAGTTCTTCAAGACCACCGCGAAGGCTGAGCGCGCGACGACCCTGGAAGTCGGCGCCCGGACGCGCCGCGGCAAGGTCGAAGCGGGCGTGACCGGCTACACGATCGACTATCGCAACCGCCTGCTCGGCATCGCGCTCTGCCCGCAGACGGTCACCTGCGCGACCGGCTTCGGCAACGTGGGATCGGTGAACACAGTCGGACTCGAAGGCGTGGTGAACGCGGATCTTGGCAATGGCCTGCGCGCGTTCGGTTCGGCGTCCTTCAACAGCTCGAAGTTCGGCGACGACTACCTCGCCAATCAGGCCAACGCGTCGTCGCGCGTGAGCACCAAGGACAAGTACGTGCAGGACGCGCCGAAGCAGATGGCTACGGCGTCGCTGTCCTACACGCGCGCCAAGCTCAATCTCACGCTGGGTGGCCGTTATGTGGGCGAGCGGTACTTCACGTACACGAACGACCTGAACACGGCGGGCGACGGAGAAGGCAAGGTGCCGGGCTACTTCGTGTCCGATCTCTCGGCGCGCTACCGCCTGGGCCGCATCGGCGCACTCAAGATGCTCGAGCTGCAGCTCAACATGAACAACCTGCTCGACGAGCGGTACATCGGCACCATGGGCAGTGGCGGCTTCACGGCCAGCGGCGACAACACCACGTTCCTGACCGGTGCCCCGCGGCAGATCTTCTTCTCGGTCAGCACGTCCTTCTGATCGCGTGAGATCACCCACCGTTCGGCCAGCGTCGCCCACCGTGCGACGCTGGCCGGACTGGTGGATTCGTTCGGCCTCCGCGCGCGTGTCCCGTCAGCCCGGGGTCCGCAGTCCGAACAGGTTCTGCGCCATCGCCGTCTCCCAGCGGACCATCCCGTCGTTGAGGGCGCGGACGCGCTCCGGATAGCGCCCAGCGAGATTGTACGCCTCGCCGGGGTCGCTGCGGAGATTATAGAGCAGCGGGAGCGGGCCGGTGGTCTGTCGGCTCAGCCAGCCGAGAATCTGGTTGACCGGCAGTGGCCACACGTAGTGATTGACGGTCCGAATGAACTTCCAGTCGCCGGAGCGCATGCCTTCGAGCGTGCCCTGGTGATAGAAGTAGAGCTCGCGGGGCGTCGCCGGCGGCACGTCGGGTTGGGTCAGCAGATTCACCATCGACTCCCCGTCGATCAGACGGTCCGACGGCATCCCGATGCCGGCGAGCGACAGCATCGTGGGGAAGACATCGATGTTCATCGTCGGTGCCTCGCACAACCGGCCCGCCGGGATCGTCCCGTTCCAGCGGGCAATCATCGGCACCCGGTGACCGCCCTCGAAGCTCTGTCCCTTCCGTCCGCGAAAGCCCGCTGGGCTGCCATCATACCACGGCCCATTGTCGCTCGTGAATAACACGAGCGTATTCGCGTCGAGGTTGTGTCGCGTGAGCGTCTCGATGAGACGCCCCACATTCCAGTCGATCTCCTCAACGGTATCACCGTAGAGACCACCATCCGACGTGTTCTTGAACTGCGTGGACGCGGCGAGCGGACGGTGTGGGTAGGTGTGGGCGAGATACAGGAAGAACGGCGTCTCGGTATTCGCCTCAATGACCTTGATCGCTTCATCGGTATACAAGCGGGTGAGCGCCGTGCGGTCCTGCACGTTCGCCTCGATGACATCACGTCCCCGGTAGAGCGGAAACGGCTGCATGTCGTTGCTGTGCGGCACGCCGTAAAAGCTCTGGAAGCCATGCTCGAGCGGATGATACTGCGGCGCATTCGTGAAATCGCCGAGGTGCCATTTACCGATCATCGCCGTGCGGTACCCACGCTGTTGCAGCGCCTGACCCATCGTGACTTCGAACGCATCCAGCCCCTCCGCGCCAACCTCGGAGTCCATGTCCATCACCCCGGCGGAACCGGCCGCAAAGCCAAGCTGATTCACCAGCTTGGTCTTGATCGCCGTCGTGCTCGGCATAAGCGGGAAGTCGAGCCGCATCCGCTTCGGGTACCGGCCGGTCAGGAGCCCCGCCCGCGACGGGGTACAGACCGAATCGCACGCGTGAAAATCGGTGAAGCGCATACCGCCCGCGGCCAGCGCATCGATATGCGGTGTCTTCACCGCACTGCTGCCGTAGCACCCGAGATCCCCGTAGCCGAGATCGTCGCAGTTGATCAGAATGACGTTCGGCGGCCGCCCCGTGAAGGTGGGGTCGAGCGCCAGGATATCGCCGATGGCGCGTGGCGCGGGAAAGGGCGCCCGCTTCTCGCCCAGTAGATACCGGCTTCCAATGGCGAGGCCGATCCCGCCAGCGGCGAGCCCTCCAATGAATGTCCTGCGCGAAACACGTGGCATGAGCGATCCGGAGCCGCCCGGCAGCACCGGTGGCGATTGGTGGGCGCATCGCACGGGCGACGCAGACCGAAGGGGGGCGAACGTGGTGGGACACGGTGCGGCACACAGGTGCGCAGTCGGTCGAATGAGTCAAACTGCGGTCGGCGCAGAGCGCGGGCAATGGCCGGTGGCGCTGGCCAGGCCACGCCGCGCGCCCTCGCCAAGCTTCTCACGGGGCGGCATACTCTCACGCAGACTCGCCGTCCACCTGCTGATTTTTCACGGAGACCCGATGACCAACCAACGCTCGCGGCGCGATTTCATGGGCCTGACCATGGCTGGCGCGGTTGGCGCGCTGACCCCGTCCTGGCTCGGTGCCCTGCGCCAACCGGCGTCGCGGCCGGTGCCCACCGCCCGCGCCATCGACCCGGATCTGGTGGTCATCAACGCCAAGGTCTACACGATGGACGGGGTGCGCGCCGACGCTTTTGCGGTCAGTCAGCACCGGTTCGTCGCCGTGGGCACCACGGCCGCGGTGAAGGCAATGGCGGGAGCACGCACGCGCGTGATCGATGCCGGCGGTCTCACGGTCGTGCCGGGATTCATCGACACGCACAATCATGCGGGCGGCAGTACGCTGCTGTACGAGGTGCTGGTGGGCAATCCATTCGACGTGGAATTCGTCAGCATCGAGAGCATCGTCGATAAACTGCGCGCGCGGGCGCGGGAGACGCCGGCCGGTACGTGGGTGTCCGGATACTTTCACGACGATACGAAACTCACCGACAAGCGGCAGCTCACGCGGCAGGATCTCGACCGGGTGAGCACCGAGCACCCCGTGGTCGTGCGGCATCGCGGCGGACACACGGCGTTCTACAACAGCCGGGCGTTCGAGTGGGCAAAGGTGACGAAGGATACCGTCAATCCCGCCGGTGGAACGTTCGACAAGGATGCCACGGGCGAACTGTCGGGGCGCGTGACGGATCGCGCGATGAATGTCCTCAATGCCGTGGGGACGCGGCCGCAGTTCTCGGACGCCGAGCGCGCGCGGCGCGACCGGGATGGCATCGCCCACATGTCGAAGCAGTTCGCGCGCTACGGTCTCACGACCGTGCACCACGAGGGTGGCGATCTGGCGGCGATGCAGGACGTCCGGGCGCGCGGCGACCTTCGGCACCGCATCAACTACGAGGCGTCGGGCGCCGTGCTGGAAGGGATGATCGCCAGCGGCATCCGCAGCGGCTTCGGCGACGACTGGATCCGGTTCGGTGCAACGTCGGAGCACACCGTGGACGGCTCGTTCTCCGAGCGCACGATGGCCATGAGCGTGCCGTACGCCGGGACGGACTATCGAGGCAACGTCACCGAATCACAGGACACCCTGGACGCGTGGGTGGCGCGTGTGCACCGCGCCGGTATTCAGGTGAACTGCCACGCCAACGGTGACGTAGCCATCGACATGTATCTCACGGCTTTCGAACGGGCGCAGCGTCAGTTTCCGCGGGCCGACGCGCGCCCCAAGATCACGCACTGTACGCTCGTCACCGATGATCTGGTCCGGCGCATGAAAGCGCTCGACGCGATCCCGTCGATGTTCACCACGTACGCCTACTACAACACCGACAAATTTCCGTTCTACGGCGAGTCGCTCATGCAGCGCAGCATGGCCTTCCGCACGCTGCTGGACGCCGGCGTGCGGGCCGCGGCCGGGTCGGATTTCAGCCCGGGCCCCTTCGCGCCACTCATGGGGATGCAGGGGATGGTCACCCGCACCGGCTGGGACGGCACCTCGTGGGGCCTGAATCAGCGCATCAGCGTCAGCGAAGCGCTGCGTGTGAACACGCTCCACGGCGCGTACGCCGCGCACGAGGAATCGATCAAAGGTTCCATCACCGTGGGCAAGCTGGCCGACTTCGTCATGCTGTCTGACGATCCGCACACGGTGAAGCCCGACGTAATCAAGGATATCGCCATCGTGCGCACCGTGGTGGGGGGCGAGACGATGTACGAGGCGTAAACACGAACATCTTCCCAACCTTCCGCTGCGTCAGGAGCTGTTGCCCGACCAACTTGAGCAGATCACTGCGCGCGGTCTCGTAGCTGACGCCATGCGACAGCCGGTGTGACTCCACGGTGTAGCGAGCCGTGGCCTTTTTCAGCGCGTGGTTGATCAGCGCGAGCTGTCGGGGGTTGAGCTCCGTGTTGATCGCCGACGCGCGACGTACAACCTCTTCGGCGTCGTGTATCTCAGCGACCTTCCTTGAGATGGACACATAAACACGCGCCCTTGAGCCATGAAGCTCCTAAGCTCGGATTTCTTTGGCGATACGCCAGACTCCTGCAAATCGATATACCGCACATTGCATCGTGTCGCCATCCGGACACCACGCGAGAATGCGGTGGCATCTGCGGCGTGGCCGGCGGCAATGGATTGCGGAAAGACGGCACAACCGGCCGAAGAGCGAAGCACGCAGGAGCCCGAACTCCGTCTCTTACATAATTATTAGACTTGAGATTGGGGGAACGCCGACGACGGTCTTCGCGATCGGCCGTAATTACTCGTGCTGCGGTACGATGATCAGATAGCCGAGCTCCGCGCCGCCCGCGCCGGAACGGAAAATGACCGGCAGGCTGGGATTGGCTGTGGCGGCCTCGCGTGAATAGCCGAGGTCCTCGCTCGATACCCCGGGGGCGTAGATCATATAGTGCCCCGGGAACGCCTGCTTCACGAGCTTCCCGGTGGCTGGCTCCAGCTCGATGTCACCGGCGAGCATGAAGGCCACACCGGTGCGCCGTGGACGATGGAATCGCCCGTCCTTGAAGCCGGCGTCCACGTCGGCGCGAATTTCCTCGACCGACTTACCGACGGCGAGCAGTTCGGCAACACGCAGCATCACGGGCACGTAGCTGGTGGCACCTTCGGCATCCCAGCAAGTTGGCTTGAACGCAGTCCGACCGTAGAAGAACGCATCGCGATTGAGGAGACAGGTGAATCCGTTGGTGCCGGATTGCACTGTGCGGAAACCCTTTGCGCCGTAGACATACACCGTCGCGCCGGCGTGCAGATGCTCCGGCGCCGCCGACACCGCCAAGTCCCGTTCGATCTGTTCGGGGAACACCGTCTTCAGCACGGCGCGCGTGTCGGGCGTTTGTCCAGCGAGCGCGGTGTTCGTCGCGAGGCAGAGCAGCAACGCGTATAGGCAATGGGCGGCAAGGTGCTCGCGAACGCGTGTGGTCACGTGACATGGGTGCTGAGGTGACGCCGTGCAGGTCGGCCGGCTGACCCACACCGTGCGCGGGCATGCATCGTCAAAAGAATGACGTGGACGCATGCGAAAGGTACAGCGGCCGGATGGGCGGGATCGTGAGTGCCCCTGTCGAGGCAGGCAACCGGTTGGTCGCGCGCGGGCATTGCACTTATGCCGCTTTCATCGGTTCGGCGACGTGGTGCACGAGCTCAGACTACCCAACTGGGAGGCAACGACGTGAGTGGCGGTCGGCTGTCGCGCGACGAGGTAGCGGGTGCGGAACCTTCCCAGCTCGCGGTCCTGAGATGATGGTCTTTTGATGGTCGTTGCCGCCGAACCCGCCATAGCTCGCTCGAGCACGATCAGGGTCGTATTGTAGGGTTCGCACGGTGGAGAGCCGCAGGCGGG
>JARIEX010000120.1 GCA_031127095.1 Gemmatimonadota bacterium | reverse complement strand
CCCAAGGTCGATTCGGCGGCCAGCAAGCCCGCGGTCGCGGTGATGCCGCGGCCGGCCACGCCCAGTGATTCGGCCTGCCCGCGTGACGGGACGTGGAAGCGGTGCGCCCTCGAGGATCGCGTGGTGAAGTCGGGGCTGGCCTTCAAGCCGGCCGGCGACTCGATGGCCGTCGCGTACCTGGGCGTGCCCGGGGTGCGCTACAAAATTGGGCTGACGGCGTCGATGGTGGCGTTCTTCTACGCGGACACCGTGGCCGCCGCGAAAGACGTGACGGCGCTGGACCGCTTCCGGTTGACGCCGCGCGGCGACACGATCGGCGCCTGGCCGTCGGTGCCCAGCGATGTGATCTGGTCGGGGAATCTGGTGGCGGTGCTCTTCGACGCCTCGCCCACCCAGATCGAGCGCCTCCGGCTGACGATTACCGCCGGGGCGCCGCAGCCGCTCAGCGACGCCGCCAAGGCGGCGCAGGCCGCCGCGGACACGCAGACGGTGCAGAAGCTGCCCGCGATGCCGGCCCGCTAGCGTGCGGTTTTCGACACACTAACCAAACATCACTGCGCCATGCATGCACCATTCGATGCATGAATGGCGCCCGCGATCGCTATCGCCGGCCGGGTCCGCTGGAGGGCGCCGGAGGGGTTTCGAGGGCCGCTCCCAACGCCTCGGCCGTCCAGCTGATCGCGTTCGTGTAGAACTCGCCGACCTTGTTCGGGTCGATCCCCATGGTTGTGGCGATCTCGGCCGCGTTCTCGAAGAGACCGAGTTCGTACGATTCCGCGAAGGTGATCGCGTCGGCGTAGGGGCCGGCCCGCTCCAGCAGGGCGGCGTTGGCGTCGTCGCTGAGCACCACGCGCGACAGGATTTCCGGTAGCGGCATCCGGAAGACCGCGTCGAGCAGGGAGAAGAGCCCCACCAGGAAGAGCGTCCCGGCGTCGCGGGACCCGCCGGCGAGCTGTTCGAGCAGCCGGCCGCGTTCGACGGCCTGCCGCACCAGTTCCTGATCGACCCCGTTGGATGACCGGCGCGCGGCAGCCACGGCCACAGCCAGCCAGCGCAGAAAGGCCGTGCGGCCGATGAGGCGCAGCGCCTGACCGATCGAGGAGACCCCGCGCATACCGACCGCCGCGGAGTTCACCAGGCGCAGCAGCTGAAAGGTGAGTACCGGGTCGGTGGAGATCACGTCTTCCAGCTGCCGGTCGTTCACGTTCTGGTCGCGCGCCATCCCCATCAGCCGCAGGGCGGCGACGGTCGACTGCGGCATGTTGGCCGACGGGAGCGGCTCGGGGCGGCTGAAAAACGCCCCCTGAAAGGCATCGAAGCCCAGGCCGAGCACGACCTCATATTGCGCGAGGTCATTGATCTGCGTGGCGATGAGCTTCGGGGCATGCTTGCCGAAGCCCAGCGTGACGCGGTCGCAGATCTTGCCGATCGCGACGGCATCGTAGGAGCGGACATCGATCCGCACCCAGGACACATACGCGGCCAGCGCCTCCGAGGGCGCCGGCGTGTCGCCCACGGCGTCGAGCGCCAGCAGCCCGCCGTATGCCCGGTAGCGGGCGACCGCCTCCACCAAGAGGTCGTCAGCCTCGAGATCCGGCGGAAGCAGGACGATCGCAGAGCCCGGCTCGGCCACATGAAAGGCGTCGTCCAGCAGCAAGGCCCGCGAGCCGGTCACGAAGGCCGGCAGGCGGTTGCGCACGAGATCGAAAGTGCCGCTCAGAAAGCTTTCGGCGAACCCGTGCTGTCCCGCTTCGGCCTCACGAAAACGGATGTCGTACCCGATGAGGGCACCGGTCGTCCCAAAAACAGGCTGGCGGACGAGACTGAAGTCGGACATTTGGCTGGGCGGAGCGCGAAGCAGGGGTGGCGCGGACGGCGTCGTCGTAGCGACTCTAAGACGATCCAACTGCCTGCGAGACACTCTTTGTCGGGATGTCATCCTGACGAGGCGTGTCCGGTCATCTTTCCTGGTGTTTCATGAGCCTGACGACGCTCGACGGGAGCCTCCACCGCGGCTGCGGTGGACGGTACGCGCTGCAGACCGAATCGGTCACCATGCGGATCAGCGGCATGGCGGCGGACGTCTCCCGTGAATTCTATCGCTGTGAGAAGTGTGCGCACGAGAACCGCACGATCGATCAGCGCGATCTGGCGGAAAAGTCCGCCACCGAACAGATCCGCGCCGCCCACGCGTTGCTGGCCCCGAAGGCGATCCGGCAGCTCCGGGAATCGCTGGGGTTGACCATCCCGCAGTTCGCCGATCTGTGCTACGGCACGCCGAAGGGGATCGTGGAGGGGTGGGAGAAGGGGCGGTATCTGCAGAACCGCGAGGCCGATGCGCTGATCCGCGGGCTGCTGGATCGCGAGACGCTGGAGAAGCGCGCGGCCAAAGCGGGGGTCACGTTGCCGGCGTTGCCGGACGCGGTGGTCGAACCGGCGGGCGAACCGGCGCACGACCCGGTGCCGGCCTGATCACACGGGTCACGCGCCTTCTTTGACACCTCCTCATGCCGACGCCACTACCTCCCGACGAGCGTGACGCGCTCCTGACGCTCCTGACCGCACGATTCCACGCGCATCCCGCCCGCCACGCCGGGGTCGCCTGGGGTGACGTGCTGGCGCGGCTTGACCGTACCCCGGCGGCGCTGCGGGCGCTGCAGGCGATGGAACAGACCGGCGGTGAGCCCGATGTGATCGGCGTCGACCCCGCCACGGGTCACGTGCTGTTCTGCGATTGTGCCGCCGAGAGCCCGGCTGGGCGCCGGAGTCTGTGCTACGATGGGGCGGCGCTGGACAGCCGCAAGGAGAACAAGCCGGCCGGCAGTGCGGTGGCGATGGCGGCCGCGATGGGCGTGTCGCTGCTCACCGAGGCGCAGTACGCCGCGCTGCAGGCACTCGGGCCCGTTGACGTGAAGACCTCGAGTTGGCTCAGTACGCCGGCGGATGTCCGCGCGCTCGGCGGCGCCCTCTTCGGCGACTGTCGCTTCGGTCGCGTGTTCACGTACCACAATGGCGCGGCGTCGTACTACGCCGCGCGGGGCTTCCGCGGCATCCTGTCCGTGTGAGCGCGTTGGTGTGGCAGATTACCGATGTGCCGTTCCGCCGTCCGCGTGTGTCCGGCCCGTCTTTGACCCTGGTGCTATGGCCGCCTCCCTCATTGCGACGCACGCGCTGACGCGGCACTACGGCGCCGTCACCGCACTCGATGCGCTGACGGTGTCCATCCTCCCCGGCATCACGGGGCTCGTGGGCGCCAACGGCGCAGGGAAGAGCACACTGGTCAAAATCCTGCTGGGGCTGCTCGACGCCACCGGCGGATCGGCGGAGGTGATGGGGCACGATGTGGCGCGCGAGGGTGGCGCGATCCGGGCGCTCGTGGGCTACATGCCGGAGCACGATTGTCTGCCCCCCGAGATGACGGCCACGGAGTTCGTCGCACTGATGGCGCGCTGTTCTGGCTTGCCCGCCACGGCCTCGCGTGAACGCGCGGCGGAAGTGCTGCGGCATGTGGGACTCTTCGAGGAGCGCTACCGGCCGATGGGGGGCTACTCCACGGGGATGGCGCAGCGGGTGAAACTCGCGCAGGCACTGGTGCACGATCCGCGCATCCTGATTCTCGACGAGCCTACCAACGGCCTCGATCCGGCAGGGCGCGACGAGATGCTCGCGCTGATTGCGCGCACGGGGCGCGAGTTCGGCATGTCGGTGCTGGTGTCGTCGCACCTGCTGGGCGAACTGGAGCGTATCTGCGAGCATGTGGTGCTGATCGATGCCGGCCGGCTGGTGCGCGCCGAGCGGCTGGGCGCGCTCACTGGCGTGACGGGCACGCTGGTGGTGGAAGTGGACGGTGACGTGGATGCCTTTGCGGCGGCACTGACGGCCCACGGACTCGTGGTCCAGCACGACCGGGTGCGCGTGCTGGTGGAGTTGCCCCCCGGCGACGATGCGGAGAGCACCGCCCGCCTGCGCGCCATCCACGATGTGGTGCGCGACGTGGCCGTGGCGAACGATGTGGGGGTGCTGCGTATCGTACGTCGCCGCAGCCATCTCGAAGATCTGTTCGCGGGGACGACCTCGTGACTGCGCCCTCCGTGAGTGCGCCGGCAACGCAGGCCACGACGATTCACGACCTCGGCTACCAGCGCTACGACGGGCCGCGCGACGGCGCGCAGGGCGCACGGCGGGCGCTGTTCTGGCAGGGGTTTCGCGGCATGTTCGGCGTGGGCCGTCCGGCCAGAGCGAAGCTGATGCCGGCCTTCTTGATCACGGCGTCGCTGCTGCCGTGTCTGGGCGCGCTCGCGGCGTCGTCGGCCACCCAGGGACAGATGCCGATCACGTATGCGGGCTTCATCGGGCCGGCGCTGCTCCTGCATGTGCTCTTTGCCGCAGCGCAGGCGCCGGAGGTGCTGAGCCGCGATCAGCAGCACCGCGTGCTCCCCCTCATGCTCACGCGCGACGTCACCCGGCTGCAGTACGCCGCCGCGCGCCTGGTCGCGGTGTGGTGCGCCATGCTGGTGGTGACGGGTGCGCCGCTGCTGCTGCTGACCGTGGGGCAGATCGGGATCGCGGCCGATCCGGCCGCGGCGGCCGTGGCACTGGCTCCGAAGGTTGGCCCGGTGCTGCTGCAGGGGACGCTCACGGCGTGGGTGATCGGTGGCATCGCGTCGGCGTTGGCCTCGCTGACGGCGCGGCGCGCGTATGCATCGGCGTCGATCATCGGGGTGTTTCTCACCGCTGCCGCCGTCTCGGCCGGTCTGGACGATCTCACAGGCATCTCGTCCGTAGTGGCCGACTTGATCGACCCGATCCGCTCGCTCAACACCATGCTGCGCATCCTGTTCGACGAACCGACGCGCGCGATGGAGCTCACACCGCCGCCCTCGGTGTGGGTGTTTGTTGCGATGGCCCTCGCGCTCGGCGCGCTGGGCGTGGCAGCGACGTGTTGGCGGATGCGCCGGGTGCGCGTATGACCGCGCCGGCGCTGGTGTTCGACCACGTGTCGCATTGGTATGGCGACGTGGTGGCGGTGAACGATGTCACCTGCACGATCGACGCGGGCATTACCGGTCTGCTGGGCCCGAACGGTGCGGGGAAGAGCACGCTGCTGCAGATGGCTGCCGGCTTGCTCGCCCCGTCGGGCGGCACGGTGCAGGTGTACGGCGAGTCGCCAGTGGGCCGGCCGTCGATCTTCCGTCGGGTGGCGCTGGTGCCGGAGCGCGAAGCGCTGCCGCCGATGTTGTCGGCGTACGCGTTCGTGGAAGCGCGCGCCACGCTGCTGGGGCTGCGTGATCCGCGGGGCGCGGCGCTGCGGGCGCTGACGATGGTGGAGATGGACACCGTGGCCGACCGCGCGGTCGGTGGCTTCAGCAAAGGCATGCGGCAGCGCACCAAGCTCGCGGCGGCGCTGGTGCACGAACCGACGCTGGTGCTGCTCGACGAGCCGTTCAACGGGCTCGATCCGCGGCAGCGGCTGCACATGATGCGCCTGCTCGAGGCGCGCGCCGACGAGGGAACGGCGGTGTTGCTCAGCTCGCACATCCTCGAGGAAATCGAAGGGGTGGCGTCGCGCATTCTGGTGATGTTGTCGGGGCGTCTGGCCGCGAGCGGCGATCATCGCACGCTACGGCGCCTGATGACCGACCGACCGCACACCGTGCGCCTGCGCTCCACCGACGATCGCGCGCTGGCCGCGGCGCTGCTGCACGCGCCGATCGTGCTGGGCGTGGATGTCGAGCCGCAGTCGTTGTTGGTCCGCACCGCCGACTACACCGGCTTCGCGCGTCATGTCGCCCGCGCGGCACAGCAGGCCTCGATTACGCTGCTCGAAGTGCAACCCATGGACGAGTCGTTGGAACACGTGTTCGCCTATCTGGTGGCCCGATGAGCGTGGACTACGGGCCGGTGTCGCCATGGGCCACGGCGCGCGTGCTGGTGCGGCTCGCGTGGGCCCGCACGTTTTCGCCGCTGCTGGTGGCGGGCGTGAGCGGGCTGTTGCTGTTACCGGTGGTGTTCGCACTGGTGTTTGCGTCGCGCGGCAGTCTCAGTGGTGATCCGGCGGTGTTTCTGGTGCAGCGGTACGACACGCTCGTATGTGCGCTGGCCACGCCGTTGATCGCCCTGCTGCTGGGCACGAGTGCGTTCAGCGCAGAAACCGAGGACGGCACGCTGCTCTATCTCGTGACCACCACCACGCCGCGCTGGTGGATCGTGGGTGTGCGCGTGGCGTATGCGTCGTTGCTTACGGGGGTGTTGTCGGCCGGTGCGGTGTGGCTCACGGGCGCGATTGCGGCGGCGAACAGCAATCCGGAGCAGGTGACGAGCGGGTTTGCCGTTGCGGTGCTCTTTGGCGGCATCGCGTACGCCGCACTCTTCACGGCGCTGGCGCTGCTCACACGCCGGGCGCTGGTGGCCGGGTTGGTGTACGTGCTGTTCTGGGAAGGGGTGCTGACCACCACGTTCCCCGCGCTGCACTACTTGAGCGTGCGCCAGTGGATGCTGGCGGTGGCCTCCGCGATGTCAGAATCCACCGACAGCCGCCTGCTCGCCGTGCCATCGCTCACGGCCGCGCTGATCGGCGCCGCCCTGCTGGTGGTGCTCGCGGTGTACGTGGGCGGGCGGCGGTTGCACCGGCCGCGGATGGCGCGCTAGCGGCGGCGCTCGCCGTTACTTGTGCATCGCGGCGCGCAGTTCGAGATCCGGCAGGGCCTTCCGCAGTACGTGGTCGATCTGCGTGAGTCGCGCGGTGGGGGAGCGTTCGGCCAGCAGGCGGTAGCGGCTATCCACGTCGAGATCGAACATCGCGCCGATCTCCCACGGGATCTGCGTGGGGTCGTCGCCGAGGTCGGGGGGTGGATCGCTGTCGTCGTTGAGCGTGTGCACGGCCTGCACCACGCGTCGGAAGTGGCCGATCACTTCGTCTGCCGCCACGGCGAGAGCCACGGGAGACGCGCCGGGTTCGTCGTTGATGACGGTGCCGGACGCGACATGATACGGGGCGTCGTGCTCGACGAAGTGGTCGAGGGCGAACCGTTCGCGTCCGACCACGACGATGTTGGCGCGTCCGTCGGGCATGACTTCGAGCTCGGCCACCTCCGCCACGCAGCCGATGCGCCCGGGGGGCAGTGCGCGCTCGGGGACGCCGGGGATCGCGGTGATGATGCCGAAGCGCCGGTCGCCGTCGCGCACGTCGGCAATCAGCTGCCGGTAGCGCGGCTCGAACAGGTGCAGGGGCAGGCGGGTGCCGGGGAAGAGCACGACGCCCAGCGGAAAGATGGGGAGCAGGAGATCGGTCACCGCGGAAATATGCGCCTGTGACGGACCGCGGGGGGCGGCCCCGGTGCCGCCCCGACAATCGCCGCGCACTTCGCTACCAATCGTGCGGCGGGGGGGCTAGATTGCCGTTCGTCCTGTGGCGGTTTGTGGCCACGGGAGTCGGCGCCGTCGCCAAGTGGTAAGGCAGCAGACTGCAAATCTGCCACCGTCGGTTCGATTCCGACCGGCGCCTCTGACGCAGTGCAGAGTGCGTGATGCGATTCGTGCAAACAGGGCGGCTCCCGGATCGGGGGCCGCCCTGTTCGTTTGGTGCCACCTGGCCGCTAGGCCATGGTCTTAGTCGTCGCGACGGCGGTTGTCATACCAATCGTCGCCCCGGTCATCGTTCCGCCGGCCGCCCCGTCCCCAGCCACCGCCGTTGCCGCGGCGATCGGCACCGCGGTCATCGTATCCGTACCGGTCGTCCCAGTACACGGTGATGCGGTAGCTGTCGGCGCCGCCGCGCGGGTCGCGCACCCGGAGCACGGCCTGATACCCGTTGCGGGGTGACGGCTGCTCGATGACGTCCACATCGCCGCGGCCGTCGTTGAGTCGTGCCAGCACGGTGCCGCGGGTGCGCGGCAGCGCCGCGTTGACGCGGGCGCGGTTGGGGAGGTCGGCGTCAAAGCCGCGCGTCCGCACCTCGCGGCCACGCACGACGATCAACACTTCCCGGTCCACCCGGCCGCTCCACGTGAACAGGGCGCGGTCGGCGCGCCGGAGGTCGCGGTCGTCTGCGTCTCGGCGTACGATGGCACCGGCGCGTATCGTGATGCCATCCGCGCGTATCGTGATGCCATCCGCGCGCGACGCCACGGGGTCGCCGAGGGAGTCGGGTTGCGGGGCCGGCGCCGCCGTGGCCTGGCCGACGGCAACCAGCAGTCCCGCCACGGTCGCGAGGGCGGCGAAAGGGCGGCGAACGAGACGGGAATCCGAACGATGCAGCAGCATGGGCTCCTCCAAAGGGTGATAGTCACCTGGGTAGAGCGCATATCCGGTGCCGCGGCGCGAGCGGGTGGTGCGGACAGGCGGCCACGGGTCCGGCGGGCCGATTCATCGGTCGCAACCGCTTATCGCGCATGGTGTTCTATCTACAGGAATACAGCGACTCCGTGCGACGCGCCGCGGTAGAGCCGCCACCGCTTGTCTCCAAAAAGGGACAGTCGTCGTCGAGCGGCAGGACGCTCTGCCACGTCGTTTGACTAACTTTCCCTGATCACCGGCTTCTATCGAGGGCTGCTCACGCGCACGCGCACGCGTGGTCGTGCGTACCACCAAGCCGCCCAGACGCCGCGCTAGATTGTCACGGTTATGATTGCGACGCGACTGAGCAGGACTGGGGGACGCGCTCGGACCTCCGCGCCCCGATGCGCATGACCCGATGCGTGCTGGGAGTGCGACCGTCGGCCCCGCTGTCGGTACGACGGGTGCTGGCCGGTGCCTTCGTGGCCGCCGCGGTGCTGTGCGTGCCGACGCGTCGGGCCGGTGCGCAGGGCACTGGTGCGACGCCAACGGCTCAGCCACCGCGCGGTGCGACCGCGTGGCGTGATGCCGCGGCCGATTCGCTGATTCAGCGTGCGATCGCGCGGCGGAGTGTGCAGCTCGCCGACAGTACGCTCTTGAGCTACACCGCCGAGGCGCACGGCTTTCTGGCGTTTTTGGCGCAGCTGGGCGAGGGGGTGATCATTCCGCCCAAGGTGGTGCAGAGCGAAGAGCTGCAGCTGGCGATCGCGTGGTGGCAGCCGGGGCGCAGTGCGCAGCGGCTGGTGGGGCGGCGCGATACGACGCTGCTGCCGGCCGACGTGGGCTACTATCGCGACCGCTACAGTGTGGTGCTGGACAATCTTCCCGACCGGATCCGGCTGGGCGACGGACAGGACGTGCGCGATGTGCCGCATCCACTGGGTCCCCTCGCGCCGCGGCAGTACGAATACACCTCGGGGGCGGCGCTGCGCATCCGCATCCCCGGCCGCGAGATCGTGGTGGACGAAGTGAAGTTCCGCCCGCGTGATGCCGCGCAGCCGGCGGCGGTGGGATCGGTGTATCTCGATCGCGAAACCGGTGCGGTGGTGCGTCTGTCGATGACGTTCACGCGCGCGGCGATTCTCGATCAGCGCATCGAGACGCTCGTGGTGACGCTCGAGAACGGCCTGATTCGTGAGCGCTACTGGCTCCCCCGCCGGCAGGAGGTCGAGGTCTCGCGCGGGAGCACGTGGTTTGACATTCCCGCGCGTGGCATCGTGCGGGGGCGCTGGGAAATTTCGGGGTACACGGTGAACGAACGCGTGCCCGCGGCCACCCAGCTGCTGCCGCGCTGGAGCGCGGTGCCGCGGGATTCTGCGCGGGCGTATCCGTTCACCGGCCGTGTGATCGATGCGCTGCCGCCGGAGATCCAGATCGCGAGCAGCGAGGACGTGGTGCGCGCGCGTGTGCAGGCGGAAGCGGCGATTCGCAGCGCGATGCTGACGCGCCCCGCGACGGCAAAGGTGACCGGCCGCGG
>JARIEX010000016.1 GCA_031127095.1 Gemmatimonadota bacterium | reverse complement strand
CTTCTATATAAGAGCGGTCGATTCGCTCACGAACCGCGACGCAGCTCCATCAGCAGATTCTGGAGATCCGCCGGGCTGATCCCCGGGATCTGACCCGCCTGCGCCAGTGTGGACGGACGGAGTCGCGTGAGCTTCTGGCGCGCTTCGATCGAGATCGTGTGCATCGACGCGTAGTCGAGCGATGCGTCGAGCGGGACCGAGCCCTGCGCCTTGAGCCGGTTTGCCCGGTTGCGCTCCTTGTCGAAATACCGCTCGTACTTGATCTCCAGTTCGGCCCCCACCACCGCATCCACCGGCAAGTCGCCGCCGACGCCAGCGGCCGCAAAGAGGGTGGCCAGTGACACATCCTGCCGGCGCGTTAGCTCGATCGCGCGCACCGCATGCAGCAGCGGCGCCGACCCCACCGCCAACAGCAAAGGATCCGCCACCGCCGGCGTCATGCTGGTGCGTTCGGCCAACGCATACGCCTCGCGCACCGCGCCGAGGCGGACCGCCAGCTGCGCCTGCTCGGCCGCCGTGAACAAACCCAAGCCGTTACCGATCTCGCCAAGCCGCGCCAGCGCATTGTCCTGACGCACCGTGAGCCGGAATTCACTACGGGAGGTGAACAGGCGATACGGCTCATCCACCCCGCGCATGACCAGATCGTCGATCAGCACACCGATGTAACTCGTCTCGCGTCCCAGCATTACCGGCTCCTGCCCCTGCACCCAGCGCGCCGCATTGAGCCCGGCGATCACCCCCTGCCCCGCCGCTTCTTCGTAGCCGGTCGTGCCGTTCACCTGTCCCGCGAAATACAGGCCGTGCACCGCGCGCGATGCGAGCGTGGCGGACAGCTGCGTGGGCGGATAATAGTCGTACTCAATGGCGTAACCGGCGCGTGTCATCCGCACCTCCTCAAGCCCACGCACGCTGCGCAGCACGGCCAGCTGGACCGGCGCCGGCAACGACGTCGACAACCCGTTCACGTACAACTCGTGGGTGTCGTGTCCTTCGGGTTCCAGAAAAATCTGGTGCTCCCGCTTGTCCGGGAACTTCACGACCTTGTCTTCTACGCTCGGGCAGTAGCGCGGCCCACGCGATGCGATCGCCCCGCCGTACATCGCCGATTCCGCCAGATGCTCGGCGATGATCGATGTGCCCGCCTCGTCCAGCATCGTGAGCCAGCAGGGCATCTGCGCCGGGTGACGTGTGTGCCAAGCCCCATCCTCCCTGCGCGCGCGTGGCGTGGTCCAGAAGTGCGACCAGGAATAGTCGAACGCGTCGATCTCGCTGTGCTGGAGCGTGAGGTCGCCCGTGCGCACGCTGCGCCCATCAATGCGTGGCGGCGTCCCCGTCTTGAACCGCTCGGTGGTCAGCCCCAACGCATCGAGTTGCTCGCCCAGCAGCACGGACGGTGCCTCGCCCGCGCGACCACCACTGATACGCGTGCCGGTGCCGATGTGCATGGTGCCGCGGCCGAACGTCCCGGTGGTGAGCACTACGGCGCGCGCGCCGAAGCGACGCCCTTCCACCGTTTCCACGCCGGCTACGCGCTCGCCACTCGCATCGAATAACAGCCGCGCCACCATGCCTTGTATCGTGAGCAGATTCGGCTGCGCTTCGAGTAGCTGTCGCACGGCACGACGGTACAGCCCCCGGTCGCACTGTGCCCGCGGTGCCCACACGGCCGGCCCTTTGCCGCGGTTCAGCATGCGAAACTGCACCGACGCCAGATCGGTGGCGCGCGCCATGATCCCACCGAGCGCATCGACCTCCCGAACAACCGTCCCCTTGGCGATGCCACCGATCGCCGGGTTGCACGACAGTTGGCCGATTTGCTCGAGCGCCCCCGTGACCAGCGCGACCGATGCGCCGGCGCGCGCGGCGGCCACCGCCGCCTCGGTCCCCGCGTGCCCGCCGCCGATGACGAGCACATCGAATGAGGCCTCGAGCGAGGCGCTGTCGGGCGACGCGATACGATCGGAATGGCGGGGCGAAAACACCGCGGGATGCGCAGTCATGACGCTCTAACCTAGACAGCGCGACAAGACAGTTCCGCCGCGGCCGGTCCCGTGAGTATATCCCTCACACCCCGCGTCACGTCTCCCGACCGCTGCCTCATGCCGCTGACCCTCCCGAACACCGCGCCCACCCTGCTGATCCGCAAGTCGGCCTTCGAACGTGTCGGCATGACCCGTGCCCAGGTGGACGAAGCGCTGGGGCTCACCCCCGAAGAGTTCCGCGTGGAAGGCGCCCTGATCGCCATCGGACCGCTCGTGGGGGAAGACACCCTGACCGACCTCCTGGCACGTCTCGAGGAGGCTGGGCTCGTGTATTACGACGATTTCTTCGAGTTGAGCGGCAATTGGCCCGACTGGCTTCGCTTGTTCGCCATGGACGCCTCGAGCTGACGCTGGCCCTGCTTTCGGTGCCGTTCACCCGAAAGCCACGCATCGCTGCGCCGGAGCACCCCTTCCCAGCCACAGCCGATGCACCAGCTCCGCCGGAACCGTTCCCCCAGCACGCGCCACCAGCTGTCGCGCTCGATCGCCAGCGTCTCGCTGTCGCACATGGGACAGACGTCCCCGTCGGGGATCATCGCCACGAAGGCCGTGGTGGCCAGCCAGATGAAGGCACCACGGATCGCGACGAAGAACGCGATGAAGATCCATGCGTCGGTCCAACTCCAACGACCCGGCATCAGAGAACCTGAAGAAAGGGGGCGCGGCTACCGCGCGCCGCGAAGGACACGATCCATGCGGGCACCCAGAAATTCCGCCGCCCGCCACTCACCATAGTACCAAGGGTTCCACGGTCTGGAACCCGCCGTGAATCCCACATGGCCGCCACGCGCCGGAAACTCGAGTTCCACCTGCGCATTGCCATGCACGGCCTCACGCACCTCGTCGAGCACATCGGCCGGGAGAAACGGATCATCCACCGCGCTCAGCAGCAGCGTCGGGTGCTGGATCCGCGCCAGATACGGCAGTGAGCTGGCGCGCGCATAGTAGTCGGCCGCATCCGCGAAGCCGTGCAGCGGCGCAGTGAACGCGTCGTCAAACTCCCACAGGGTCCGCGCCTCGGCCACCCGACGCAGGGGAGCCAGTTCCGGGTGACGCTCCACTTTTCGTAACGCTTTCGGGATCAATGATTTCAGGAAGAACTTCTCGTAAATCGCCCCGAACCCCTGCCCGATGTGACGCGACGCACGCGCCAGATCGAACGGCACCGACACCGCGACGGCGCCGACCACCTGCTCCGGTAGTTCGCTCCCAAACTCACCGAGCAGTTTGCACAGCACGTTGCCGCCCAGCGACACGCCCATGAGGCCGAGCGGCGCATCCGGGAATTCGTCCGTCAGACGCTCCACGACCCACCGCGGATCGGTGGTTTCGCCTGAGTGATAGCTGCGGGGAAGCCGGTTGGGCTCCGTGCCACAGGTTCGGAATAACAACAGGTCGGCCGCCCAGCCGCGCGTCGTCGCCTCGCGGAACATGGCGCGCGCGTAGTGCGAGTGCATCCCGCCTTCCAATCCATGGAAAAGCAACAGCCGCGGGGACGCTCGATTGGTGGGACCGGCCAGACGGGCGACCTCGAGAAAGTCGCCGTCCGGGGTCTCCCAGCGCTCCAGGCGGACCGGTATGTGGGGCTCGCGGCGGCCAAGTCGTCCCCACAGCGTGGCGCTGTGAGGATCCGGGAGCCACCAAGCAGGCCGGTAGGGGCGCGATGTCGAGGACATGGAGACAATATGTAGAGTCGCCGAGAAGGTTCCTTTCCCTGACACCCCCCTCCCGTGATCGCTCGCCTCTTCAGGAACCTGACGTTTCAGGTGCTGGTCGCCGTTTCGCTCGGTATTGCCTTGGGTGTCGTCGCCCCCTCCACGGCCAAGTCCCTCAAGCCGCTGGGCGACACGTTCATCAATCTGGTGAAGATGGTGATCACGCCGATCATCTTCCTCACGATCGTGCACGGCATCGCCAGTATGGCCGATCTGCGCAAGCTGGGACGGGTGGGTGGCAAGGCGCTCCTGTACTTCGAACTCGTGTCCACACTGGCCCTCGTGATCGGCCTCGTGATCGTGAACGTCACGAAGCCCGGCGCCGGGCTCGATATCTCCAACATGGTGATGGGCGACGTCACCAAGTACACGACGGCTGGGGCGCAGCAGAGCACGCTGGAGTTCATGCTGCACATCGTGCCCAGCAACATTGTGGCGGCGTTTGCCGGCGGTGAACTGTTGCCGGTGGTGTTTTTCTCGGTGCTCTTCGGAGTGGCCCTCACGGCGGTGGGCGATGCCGGCCGTGACATCGCCGATCTGCTCGTGCGCTTTCAGGCGGTGTTCTTCAAGATTGTCTCGATGGTGATGGTGCTCGCGCCGATCGGAGCCTTCGGTGCGATGGCGTACACGGTGGGCACCTTCGGACTCAAAACACTCGTGCCGCTCGCCCGCCTGATGCTCGACGTGTATCTCACCATGGCGGTGTTCGTGTTCGTGGTACTGGGGCTGATCTGCCGTGCCTACGGCTTCCGCATCTGGAAATTCCTGCGCTTCATCAAGGACGAAATCCTGCTGGTGCTCGGAACGTCAAGCTCCGAGGCCGCACTGCCGCGCATGCTGCAGAAGCTCGAACACTATGGCTGCGCGAAGCCCGTAGTCGGGTTGGTGATTCCGACCGGCTATTCGTTCAACCTCGACGGCACCAGCATCTATCTGTCGATGGCGACGATCTTCATTGCCCAGGTGTACAACATTGATCTCAGCATCTCGCAGCAGCTCACCCTGCTGGGCATCCTGATGCTCACGAGCAAGGGCGCGGCCGGTGTGACCGGCTCCGGCTTCATCGTGCTGGCCAGTACGCTCGCCGCTACGCGCACGGTGCCGGTGGAAGGCGTCGCCCTGCTGCTTGGCGTCGACCGCTTTATGTCGGAAGCGCGCGCGATCACGAACCTGATCGGCAATGGCGTGGCCACGCTGGTGGTGTCGCGCAGCGAAGGGGCCTTTGACGACGAGAAGAGGCTCGCCGCCGAGAGGGGGGAGTGACCCCGGCGGATCTTCTCGTACAGATCTTCGGCACGAAAAAAAGCGCCGATACGCGCAAGGCACAGCGCTTCTTTCAGGAGCGCCGGATCAAGGTGCACTTCTGCGATCTGGCCGAGCGCCCGGCGTCGATCGGTGAATTGAAGCGCTTCACGCAGAAGTTCGGCGTGGAGGCGATCATCGATCGCGAGGCCAAGCGTTTCGCCGATCTCGGGTTGCGCACGGCGTTGTACGGCGAAGAACGCTGGCTGAGCATTCTGGCGGATGAGCCGCTGATCCTGAAGCAGCCGCTCATCCGACTGCAGCACAAGGTGTGCGTTGGGGTGGATGAGAAGCTGTGGAAGGAGTGGCTTGCGTAGCTATGCGGCGCGGTGCACCGCGTACCAAAGCGAGGGGAGCGCCGCTCCCCACGCCAACAAAAAGCGATTGAGTCCGAACAGCGCCGCGACGCTGGTGTGGAACAGGAGCGCGGCCGCGATGACCGCGACCCACGCAATTGGATCGAACCACGCCGCGACGGCAAAACATTCGAACGTCATCACCCCGATCGATGCGGTGCACACCGCCGCCCGCCACCACGCCGATGTCTGTGCGCCGCGCACGATCACCGGCATCGGAACCCCGTACGCAGGCAACGCGAGAAACGCCGCCAAGGCATCGCCGGTCCACCACGTGCGTTCTTTCACTTTGACGACGCCGGCGCGCAGATAGGACAGCGAGAGCTGTGCCGCCACGTACAGCACACCTGCCTCATGCACCACCGGTGCCACCGCGGGCAGCTGTGCCACGGTGAGTCCGCCGAGGACCGTAAAGAGCATGGCGTCGGCGCCGCCGTTCACGTTGCCACCGAAGCGGAGCGCCGACAGCCACGTCGTGAAGGCGAGCGCCGCCGCCGCGACACTGCCGACACCGGTGCCCGGCAGGGCGGCCAGCATGGTCGCGCACGCGAGCTGGCCGCGTAACACCCCTGTGAAGCGCCCCGCTTCGAGGAGTCCGCGCCATGGTCCCCACGACTCGGCCAGCACCGATGCGCGCCACGCGCCGTCGTCGGTGAAGTCGCGGCGGATGGCCAGGAGTTCGAGTGCGTTGATCGCGGCCGCAAGTGCTGCGAGCCGGGACATCCACACGACGATCGGCGCGAGCAAGTCGAGGGTGCCGGGCGCCACACTCATACCGCGGAACCCGAGCGCGGCGTACGCGTGCTGACGGTGTGGACGTCGCTCACGAAGACGAATGCCGTGGTGCCGGACTCGGCGTCGCGCACGATGATGCGCCACTGCCAACTGGCCCGCTCTTGCCTGTCGTCATGGCCTGTGGTCGGTTCCATCCGGGGCGCTCCGCTGCCCTCGTGTCGCACCCACGCCTCCGCCAACGCGTCTACCACCGCCACGGGACCACGCCGTGACGCAGCGTCGCCATCATCGCTGATCAGTTCGGCATAGCACCGTTCCACGACGGTCTGCGCCGCAAGCGTCCGCGTGCCGGCCGGATTGAACAGAATGTGCCACCATCGGCGTCTCGCCGGGTATACCACGCGCTGCCAGACACCGGTGGGGTGGTGCTCGTGATGAACGAGCACTTCGAGCGACGGAGGCTCCCCGACGATATCGAAGAATGCCCACGACGGGAACAGCAGACGCAGCAGTACGGACAGAGGAGTTGCCACGATCGAGAATCTACCGTGTGGAACGGCCGACTTCGACGACAGGGTTTTCCTGACGGCAGAACTGGTGAAGCCCGATGGAGATGGTGTCCCGCTGGTGATAATCTGGCTGCAACGGAGGTTATGACATGCGTACACGAATACCGAGCGGTTCTCACCGCGCATTGCCGGCGGGCGTCTTCGCGGTGGATTCACCCGATGCCCTGGCGGAGGCCCTGCTCAGCAATGTGGCGCGCCGACGCGGCGCCAGATTTTCCGGCGATCCCATCCGGATCGCGCTGTTCGACCGGAATCAACTCATGCGGCGGGCGCTGGCCGCGCTGCTCGCGGATGACCCGCGTATCAATCTGGTTGGTGATGCCTCGGACATCGACCAGTGTGCGACCTACGCGACGCACCGCGGCGCCGAGGTGGTGTTGCTGTCGGCGGAGCAGAACGCGGCTGCCGTCATCCGGCAGATCAGCACGCTGGCGGCGTTGCCAAGTGCACCGCATGTGATCGTGCTCAACGGGGAGCAACGTCCCGAGGAAGTCTTGGAAGCATTTCGTGCCGGCGCCTTTGGGTACCTGCCGTGGAGCGCTTCCGTCAACGAACTCATCGAGGCGATCGAGATGGTAGCCGATGGCATGAGCTACGTGCTGCCGACTACGGCGAAGGCCCTCGCGGCCGGGCTGCGCACACCGCCGGCAGCACCGGCGTCGCCCAATGGATCGAGCCTGGGCGTGTTGAGCGCCCGTGAACGCACGGTGCTCGAGCGCATCGCGCGCGGATTCAGTGGCCCGGAAGTCGCCGGGCAGTTGGGAATCACGGTGAAGACGGTGGATACGTATCGCCACCGCATTCACGAAAAGCTCGGCGTGCACCACCGCAGTGATTACGTGCGGATCGCGCTCGACCACGACCTGTTGCTGCGTGAGACATAGGACGTCGACGCAGTCGGGTCTTGTACCCACACACTGTCCGACTGCTCACCAATAGACGGATCTGCGGCGTCGTCCGACGTTGGGTACGTACAGATCGTCACAATGATGCTACACCTCATTTTTTGCGGAGTTGTCCCATGTCAACATCAGTCGTTCAACACTTGTCTGCTCTTCCAATGAGTGCCTATGCACCGTCAGCGTCCCGCCCATCGATGTCGACGGTGTTCGACAATGGTGTGGAGGGGGAACTCGCCGACATGGTCGTCCCCCGCGGGGTCCGTCGCAGCGTCCGCCGCGATGATATCGCCTTGCTTGATGACGTGACCCATGCAATCCAGCTGGCGCCGTATGTGCCGCGCGGCTGCGTCGTGGCCCGTGTGCACGATGGCGTGGTGACGCTGCAGGGCAAGACGGCCTACTACTACGAGCGTGCTGCTGCCGAGTGCGCGGTGCGCTTCCTCGAGGGTGTGCGGTCGGTGGACAACCAGATTCAGGTGGACCCGCCGGCGCTCGCGCACGAGGTGCGTGCCCGCATTGCGTCCACGCTCACGCGCGCGGCGGCGGCCGACGCCACGCACATCGCCGTCCAGGCGGTGGGGGGCACCGTGATTCTGCAGGGGGTCGTGCATGCCCGTGCTGAGCGCGACGCGGCCGCTCGTGCGGCGTGGTCAGTAGCCGGCGTGGAAACGGTCATCGACAATCTCATCGTTCGCGACTAACCCCACCTTCCGTCCGGAGCCGACCATGTCGAGCGTAGCGCCCAATATCCGCAGCGCGACCGAAATCCTGCAGAGCTATGAGCCCACGGTGACACCGGCGGGTCCCATTCTCGTCGCGACGGACACGTCACCCGCTGCTGACGCGGCGTTCGTCGTAGCGCGTGCGCTCGCCACGAAGCTGGACGCGTCAGTGCAGGTCGTGAGTGCTATCCGGCCGAGTGCCATGCCGATGTACGCCTTCGACGCGATGCCGTATCCGGTGCTGACGGAACCGTACATTCAGGAAGGGCGCAAGGCGATGATCGAGAGCCAGATGGCGCGTCTCGTGCCGTCGGCGACCCCTTGGCCGGTTCGCATCCGTCTCGGTGAACCGATGCACGAGATCGTTGAGGATGCGCGTGTGGCGAATGCGCGCATCCTCGTGGTTGGTCGTGGCCGGCATGGTCCTCTGAGCCGGGCGTTCGGTGGGGAGTCGGTGCTGCGGTTGCTGCAGCTCGGTGACACCCCCGTGCTGGCGGTGGAGCCCGGAACGGACGCGTTGCCAACGAATGTCGTGATCACGACGGACTTCAGCGCGTTCAGCCTGTATGCCGCGCAGGTGAGTATGGACATGCTCGCGCCCGGGGCCACCGTGCGGCTGGTGCACGTCGGCCCGGCGCTCAGCGACGCGGATGCCGCGTTGCGCACCTTTGCCGAAGGGTACAAGGCGGAAGCCGAGCGCGGTTTCGCGCTGATGCGCGAGCATCTCGAGCCGCGCGGCTTTCGCGTGGAGACAGTGCTGTTGCACGGGAACGCGTCCGACAGCCTGCTCGCCTATCTCGATTCGGTGAACGCCGATCTCGTGGTGACGGCGACCCATGGGTACGGATTCATCCGGCGCATGGTGTTGGGGAGCGTCACGTCCGCGCTGGTGCGGTCGGCGCCGTGCTCTGTGTTGTGCGTCCCGGGGCGTGCCCGCACCATCGCCGCCGCCCGCGCGCACGCGGCCTCTCGTCAAACCACGCGGTCACTGGCCCCTGAGGTGCTGGACGGTGAGCTCAACGCGTTCAGTGCGCGCAACGCGGGTCGTCGGTGCAGCGTCGAGATCGATCATCAGGATCTCGGGGCGCAGTCGCTGGGTCATGGCCTGCCACTGGTTGGACTGACCTACGACCGGCACGACCGCAGCATCTCGCTGATGTTTGGTGCCTCGGCGCTGCAGGGTGAGCATCTCACGCACCGGTTGTCCGCGTGTGAGTCGGTGCACTTGCTGGCCGATGCCGATGGGCGCGATCAGGTACTGCGCATGATCCACGAGGGTGGGCAGACGTTGCTGGTGCTGGAGTAGGTAGTCACGACGGGTGCGGCCGGGGGGACGCACACCCCGGGTGCCGCTGATGCGGTGCCCGGGGACCGTCGCTGACGAACACGATCACGGTGTCGCGCTCCGTTCCAGCCGTGAGCCGGACCAACTCCTACTTCCAGGCCTTGACGATCGCTTCGCCGATTCGCCCGATCACCGCGTTGCCCTCGGCATCCACCCAGTAGCGTGTGTCGGTGTTCTCTTTCGTCAGCACACAGGCCACCACGCGCGCCGGCAGGGAAAACACCCCACAGTCGGTGCGTGACGCGTCTACGTCGCCGCTCTTGTGTGCCAGGCGTGTGCCGTAGGTGAAGCGTGCGAGCTTCGAGTTGTCCTCGTTGTTCGCCAGAATGCTCAGCATGACTGAGTCAGCAGCCGGGCTCACGGCTTTGCCCTGCGCCAGTAGCGTGAACAGCTGCGCCATCTCGTTGGGGGTGGTTACTCCCAGCCCGTACTTGGCCGAGCTGTCGGGGGCCACGCTGGCAATGCGGGTCATTGACCCGCTGTGCACCTTGGTGCGCGCGAGGCCGAGTGCCTCCATTTTCTGCCACACGCGGCGGATCTTGATACGATCGAGCACGAGATTGGTGGCCGTATTGTCGCTCAGCGTGCTCATGAGGTAGGCCACATCCCACAGTCGCAGGGTGAGCGGTGTGCGCAGATATTGCAGCTGTCCGGCGCCGCCGACCTTGTCGATCTCGGTGAGCACGATCGGATCGTCGAGGGTGAGCAGCTTCTGCTCCGCCAAGTCGAACAGGGTGACCAGCACCGGCACCTTGATCAGCGAGGCCGTGGAAAATGTCTCGTTGCCGCGCTGTTCGAGGTGTTCACCGGTGTCCAGGTTGGTGATGCTGTATCCCACGACCCCGCGATGGGCCTTCGACAGGCTGTCGAGTGTGCGGGTGAGCGTGGCCAGACGCGGTGGCTGCGTGGGCGGCTGGGTGTGCCCGACGCCGGCGCCAAGGGTGAGGGCGATCAGGGCCAGCTGGACGGGATGGATGCGCATAGGCAGGGGCTCCTGCGGGTCGGAAGGAGGGAGTGTCCCTAATGTGGCATGCGGTCGCCGAACCCGCCGTGCCGCTGCTAACTTGCCTCGAGGAGGCGCTGATGGAGATCTACAAGCAATTCACCTTTGAAGCCGCGCACCGGTTGCCGAACGTGCCACCGGGGCACAAGTGCGCGCGGCTGCACGGGCATTCATTCGAGGTCACCGTCCACGTGCGCGGTCCGTTGTCCACGGATACCGGGTGGGTGATGGACTTTGCCGATCTCAAGGCCGTGGTCAAGCCGGTCATCGACGAGCTCGATCACTACTACCTCAACGAGATCGCGGGACTCGAGAATCCGACCAGCGAGGTCATCGCGCGCTGGATCTGGCGGCGCCTCGCGTCGATGCTGCCGGGGCTCACGCAGATCGTCGTGCGCGAGACGTGCACGTCGGGATGCATCTATCGTGGAGACGACGAGTAAATGACGGAGCCGACGCGGGGCGCTGACGCCGCTCTGTCCCCGATTGTGGCCGGCGTCTGGCGGATGGCCGACTGGCAGTGGAGCGCCGCCGAGCGGCTGACGTGGATCGAGGGGTGTCTCGACCTGGGCGTCACCAGTTTCGATCACGCCGACATTTACGGCGGGTATTCCGTCGAGGCCCAGTTCGGTGAGGCCCTGGCTCTGGCCCCGGCGTTGCGCGCCCGCATGCAGCTGGTAAGCAAGTGCGGGATCCGGCTGCGCCATCCGTCGCGGCCGGCGCATCGCATCAAGCACTACGACAGTTCGGCGGCACATATCATCGCCAGTGCAGAGACGTCGCTGCGCCTGTTGCGCACGGATCATCTCGACCTGCTGCTGCTCCACCGGCCGGACGCGTTGATGGATGCGGACGAGGTGGCGGGGGCGTTTGAGCAGCTGCGGCGCGACGGCAAAGTGCAACACTTCGGGGTGTCAAATTTCACGCCGGCGCAGTTTGCCGTGCTGCACAGCCGGACACCGCTGGTGACCAATCAGATCGAGCTGCATCCGCTCCATCGCGCGCCCCTTACCGACGGGACGCTCGATCAATGCCAGCAGCTGCGGTTGCGTCCGATGATCTGGTCGCCGCTGGCGGGAGGTGCGCTGTTCACCGGTACCGAGGCGGCGGCGGTGCGCGTGCGCGCCGTGCTGCAGCAGATCGGTGACGCGCACGGCGTGAGCGCTGCGACGATCGCGTTCGCGTGGCTGCTGCGGCATCCCAGCCAGCCCGTGCCGATCACCGGCTCGCGGCGCCTCGTGGCAATACGGGAGGCGATGGCGGCCACCGCGTTGCGCCTCGATGCGCAGGAATGGACCGAGATTCTGACGGCGGCGGCCGGCCACGACGTGCCGTAAGGCGCCACCGGTGGCGCGGCTACCGGCCGCCCCACTCCTGCAGGATGACGTCGAGATCGAGGTCGGGCGCCAGAAAGCAGCCGTGCCCGTGTCCCTTCAGGATGCGCACGATCGCACCCGGTACGCGGGCCGCCATGTACGTGGCCTGCTCGACCGACGGGATGAGATGATCTTCGTCGGCGGCAAGAAAGAGCGTGGGCACACGGATGTCCTTGAGTCGCTCGCGCAGGTCGTACCGGGTCAGAATACGCAGGCGATTGGTGTACCCTTCACGTGTGATGGCGCGCGTGAGCAGCAGGAACCGGCGGATCTCGTCGCGATGCGTGTGTGACGACTGCAGCCGCGCACCGGTGAATCGCCGCACGATGCCCATCGCGCCCCATGGGACGATACTGGTGGCCGCGATGGCGGCGTACAATTTGATCTTCGGCGTGATTCTCGTGAATGAGTTGAGTACGACCAGCGCGCGCACCCGTTCCGGGTGTGACAGCGCGAAGTGCATGGCGAGCGCGCCGCCGAACGATTCGCCCACCACGATGGCCGGGGTGCCGTCCGGGACGGCCGCGTCGAGATGTCGTGCGATCTCAGCGACCAACGTGTCCATGTCCCGGGCCTCGTCGCGCAACCGGAACGTGATCACTCGGAATCGCCGCGCCAGCAGCCGGGCCTGCCGGTAGAACAGCAAGCCCGTTCCATCGAGCCCCGGCACATAAATCAGTGGTGGACCTGCACCCTGTACATGACAATCTTCAAGGTGATGGGATGCGGGCACGATGTCGGCCGCATCGCGTGCGCGCGTCTGACTGACATTTTCCTGTGTTTCATCCAATGACTGCACCATGACTGCGACCTCGCGCCGTTCGGCACGCTTTCTCTGGGCCGTGGTATCGGCCGTGCTGGTCGAGACGATCGTGACCGGTCTCGCGCTGTTGCCCGCCGTGCTCTTCGTACATTGGCAATCCACGTGGACGATGTCTACGGGGGGGCGGCTCATCGTGGCCGCGATGGCGTTCGCGCCGCTGTATCTGCTGTGCGCCTGCGTACTCGTGGTGGCGTCGGCGCTGTCCACGCGGCTGCTGGGGTGGCGGACACCGGCGCCGGTGGAGCTGCCGCTGCGCGAGTTCAGCTGGCCCGTGCTCGACTGGGGACGGTACCTGATTTCCACGCACGTCGTGCGCGTGTTTGCCGGACCGGCCTTCCGCTCGACGACGATCTGGAATTGGTACATGCGCCTCAACGGCGCCCGGCTCGGCCGTGACGTCTGGGTCAACAGCTTGTCGCTGATGGACCACAATCTGCTCGAGTTCGGCGATGGCGTCGTGATCGGATCCGACGCGCACGTGTCTGGCCATGTCGTGGAACGCGGCGTCCTCAAAACGGCAGCGGTGAGGCTGGGTGCGCAGACGCTGATCGGCACCGGCAGTGTGGTCGGGATCGGTGTGGAAGCGGAGCCCGGCGCACAGGTGGGCGCACTCACCGTCGTGCCGAAGTTCATGCGGCTCGCGGCCGGCGCGGTCTATACCGGCGTACCCGCCACGCGCGTGCACTGACACTCGCGGCGAAGCGGTGGCCGCTGTGCAGCGGCGCGCCTGTCGGTAGAATTCCTGACAGCGCATCGCCTCCGACACTTTGCTTCCGCACTCATGGCCGCTTCCAGTCTGCTCGCCCTCATCGATGACATCTCGACGCTGCTCGACGACGTCGCCGTTCTCACGAAAGTGGCGGCGACCAAAACGACGGGTGTGATGGGGGATGATCTCGCGTTGAATGCGCAGCAGGTGGCCGGCGTGCACGTCGATCGCGAGCTGCCGGTGGTGTGGGCCGTCGCGAAAGGTTCGTTCATCAACAAGCTCATCCTCGTGCCGGCCGCGCTGCTGATCAGTGCGTTCGTGCCCGTCGCGATCCTGCCGTTGATGGTGATTGGCGGACTGTTCCTGTGTTTCGAAGGCGTCGAGAAGCTCGCGCACAAATTCCTGCATGCGGATGCGGAGCCGGCGCATGGCGCCCTCCTCGCCGCGGTCGCCGATCCGCAGGTCGATTTGGTGGCCTTCGAGCAGGACAAGGTGAAGGGAGCGGTGCGCACCGACTTCGTGCTGTCCGCCGAGATCGTGGTCATCACGCTCGGCACCATGGCGTCGGCTCCGCTGTTGCAGCAGGTGGTTGCGCTCAGCGCCGTGGCGATCGGCGCGACGGTGCTGGTGTACGGTTTGGTGGCGGGGATCGTAAAGCTGGATGATCTCGGGCTCGCCCTGCACCGTCAGCCCGACGCGGCGCGTCGTCAGATGGGGGCGTTCATTTTGCGCGCGGCCCCGCTGCTGATGAAAACCCTGTCGGTACTGGGGACGGCGGCCATGTTCACGGTGGGCGGCAGCATCATCGCGCACGGCGTTCCGGCCGTCGAGCACGTTGTGGAGGCGGTGGCTCACACCGTCGCGGCGCGCGGCGCGCTGGTGGCGTTCATCGCCACTACGGTGATCGATGCCGTGGTCGGCATTGTGTCGGGTGCGGTCGCCGTGGGGGTGTTTACCCTTGGGCGGAAGGCCACGGGACGGGGGTAGCGCCCGCTCAGGCCGAGGGGCGGCGCTTCGGTGCCGGGGGTGGCGTGTCGGGCATGGGATCGTCGCGGTCTACCGCGCCCCAGTCGCGCTTGGGTGCCCCGCGCTTCGGTCCGTCGTGCGGCTTCGGCTTGGTGACGGGCTTGGCCGGCAGCCGTTTGCGTCCTTGTCCTCCCTTGCCGCCTTTCATCGCGCGGTGAGTGCGGTGTGGATGGCCGCATCGGTCAGCGGTGCCATGACCCGATAGCCAGCCAGGTTGGGATGCACACCGTCGTTGCCGTATTCGCGCTTGAGTCCCATGCGTGCGTCGGCCATTGGGGTGTGGTAGTCCAGATACACGGCGCCCTTCGCGATCGCGTACTGTCGCATCCATGCATTGAGCGCGACGATTTTCGGCGCCGGCTCGAGGCCCGGCTTCCAGGGATAGTCGAACACGGGTAGTACGGACGAGAGCACCACGCGAATCCCGTTGGCCTGTGCGATCTCGGTCATCGACGCGAGGTTGTCCTCGATCATGGCCAGCGTGGACGGTCCCGTGTTGCCGGCGATGTCGTTGGTGCCGGCCAGAATCACCACGACGGCCGGCTTCAGCGCCACGACATCCTGCCGGAAGCGCACCAGCATCTGCGGGGTCGTCTGTCCGCTGATGCCGCGGCCGATGTACGGTTTGCCGGCGAACATCGTGGCGAAGTGGACCGCCCATCCGTCGGTGATCGAATTGCCCATGAAGACCACGCGCTGCTCACCGGGGGCCGGTGCTGCGAGGCGGGCGTTGTCGTCGCGGTAGCGCGCCAGCCCAGCCCAATCCTGTGCCGGGGGCTGCGCGCCGGCGGGTGCCACCGCGAGCGCGGCGGCCAGCAGCAGGGTGCTGGACCAGAGGGTGTGATGGTGCATACGGTCGAATGTGATCGGCCCGGAGGCTATGTGCCAGCGCCGTTTCATTGTCCCGGCCGACGCGGGGCGCTTTCTTTGGCGCATGTCAGTGGCGCGCTCTTCCTCGTTCGATCCAGCCCGGTTCAGTGCGCTCCGCGCGTTTCTGCGCTGGTCGGGTCGACGGAGCCTGCGCTGGTTCTACCGGGAGACGGCGGTGGTGCAGGTGGGTACGGTGCCGGCCACGGGACCGGTGCTGTTCATTGGCAACCACCCCAATGACCTCCCCGACATCTTGCTGGGGCTTCAGGCCTGTCCTCGCCATGTCCGGTATCTCGCCACCATTTCGGCTGGCGCGGGCGGGGCCTCGGCGCGTGGGTATGCGGCGATGGGGGTGATCCCGGTTACCCGGGTCCGCGATGCGCGAAAGATGCGGGCGATGGGCATCGATATGGCCGCCGTGAACGCGGAAGCCGGCCGGCGTGTCTCGCAGGCCATGGCCGATGGGCATGTGGTGGGCGTGTTCCCGCAGGGCGGCGTCCATGACGTGCCACAGATTGGTCGATTACGCACCGGTATCGCGATGATGGTGCTGAACGCGCTCGATACTGGCGCGGTATTCGATGTCACCGTGGTGCCGTTCGGCAATCAATACGAATCACCCCTGACGCTCGGGTCGGATGCCCTGGCGGTAGTGGGACGCGGGTGGTCCGTCCGTGGGTGGCGGGACGCGCAGGTGGCCGACGGGGGGGACGCCGGGGTGTCGGCGCTCACGGAGCAGCTGCGCGCCTCGCTGGTGTCGGTGACACGTAATGCCCCCGACTGGGAGTCGTCTGCGGAGCGGGACGAGCTCGTGGCCGCGGTCGCGGCGGTGCTGCCGCCTTCGCGGGCGTCGTTGCTGGAGCGCGCGGCCCGACTGGTCCCGCTGGCTGAACAACGGGTGCGCGACCGCCGGTCAGACGCGCCGACCCCACATGCGGCGCGCCTCCATACGTTCGTGACCGAACTGGCGCAGCTCGTGCACGAGGCGGGCGGGGTACGCACGTCGGCGCGGGATCATGCTCGCCTGCTGCATGCCGCGGGTATCGCCGCTGACGCGGCGCTGGCGCCCCGCGCCCTGTTGCTGCTGCAGACACCGGTGGCACTGCTCGGGTGGGCGATCCATCTCCCCATCTTTCTGGCCGTTCGTCGGGTGGCGCGTCGGATGGCCAAAGCACGGACCGACGTGGTGGCGTACACCTTCGTGCCGGGGCTCCAAGTCGTGGGGGCGGGGTATCTGCTGCTGGGCCTGACCGCGGTGGCGGTGTTGGCGGTGCTCGGACGCGCCACGATAGGTACGCTGTGCGCGCTCCTGGCCGTGCTGCTGTTGCTGCCCGCACTGGCCGATGTTGCTGTGTCGTGGCGCAACGGGTGGCGCGGTCACGCACTGGTGTGGCGGGCGCGCCGCTGGCCGGCGTCCCGTCGGGCCGAGGTGCGGCGCGTGGCGGAGGCGATGCGCGGCGAGTGGCATAACGGCAGCGCGACAGGCGCGCCGTCGGCCGGGTCCGATTAGTCTCACCGATGGACGTATTCGGACTTCTTTCGCAGGCGCAGGCATGACTCTGATTTCGATCGGTAACGCGCGGGTGGACTTTGGCGCGACCGAGATCTTTCGCGATATCTCGCTGACGGTGGGATCCGGCGACCGCTGGGCCGTGGTCGGCCGCAACGGCACGGGCAAAACCACGCTGGTCCGCCTGATCACCGGCGATCTCACGCCCACCAGTGGCTCCGTGGCGCGTATGCCCGGACTGCGCGTGGCGCTCATGGACCAGCACCGTTGTTTCCCCGATGGCATGACCCTTTGGGAGATCGTGGCCGACGCGTTTGGTGATCTGCGGTCGCTCGAGGCGTCGCTGGCCACGCAGGCGGCGAATCTCGAGCATGATCACGGCGAAGAGGCAATGGAAAAGTACGGCCGCGATCTCGAACGGTTCGAACGCGAGGGTGGCTATCAGATGGCCGCGAAGGTTGACGCGGTGCTGATGGGTGTCGGCTTCGATCCCGAGGCGGCACGGGCCACCAGCATCGGCACGCTCAGCGGCGGTGAACGGGGACGCGTGGCGTTGGCCCGTCAGCTCGCTACGCCGGCTGAAATCCTGCTGCTCGACGAACCGACCAATCACCTCGATCTCGAAACGACGGCGTGGCTCGAGCAGTATCTGCGCGACACCGACCGTACCGTGATCTGCATCAGCCACGATCGCGCCTTTCTCGCGGTGATGGCCAATCACGTGTTGCACTTCGAGGGTGGCTCCGCCTTCTCCTACGAAGGGAGCTACGAGTCGTTCCTCATTCAGCGCGAAGAGAAACGGCTCACGCAACAGCGCCAGTTCGACAAGCAGCAGTCCAAGATCCAGTCGGAAACCGACTACATCGCGCGCAACCTGGCCGGTCAGAACACCAAGCAGGCCAAGGGACGTCGCAAGCTGCTGGCACGCATGCCGCGCCTGTCGGCGCCGATCGGTGGTGACGGCGTAATGGCGCTGCGTTTGTCGGCCGGCGATCGCAGTGGTGATCGCGTGATCGAAGCCGAGCATGTGACCGTGGCGGTGGAAACGCCGAATGGCACGCGCGAACTGTTGCGCGACGTGAACGTGGTGCTCGAGCGCAATGAAGTGGTCGCGCTCGTGGGCCCGAACGGCGCCGGCAAGAGCACGCTGATCAAGACGTTGGTCGAAGAGCATCCGGCGCATGCGGGGAAAGTGAAGATGGGTCCCAGCACGACGGTGGCGTACTACCGTCAGGATGTCGGACATCTTCCGCTCGACAGCACGATCTACGAAGCCATCGCTACCCAACGTCCGCTCTGGGAGCGTCGTCAGGTGCAGGGGCATCTCGGTCGCTTCGGCTACAGTGGCGACGAAGTCCAGCGCACGATCGGCACGCTGTCGGGTGGTGAGCGGGCGCGCGTGGCATTGGCGCTGCTCACGCTCTCCACCAACAACCTGCTCATTCTCGACGAGCCCACGAATCACCTCGACGTGGAAAGCATCGAAGCGCTCGAGGATGCGATCGAGGCGTACGAGGGCAGCTGCCTGATCGTGAGCCACGATCGCGCCGTGCTGCGCGGGTTGGCCACACAGGTGTGGGAAGTGAAGGATCAGAAGCTGATCATCTTCCCCGGCAGCTTCGTGGAGTGGGAAGCGTTGCGGGCCGAGAACAAGATCAAGGCCGAGAAGGACGCGCGCGAGATTTCGCAGCGCGAGTCGGAGAAGAACGCGAAGGTGCGCGACCGGGAACGCGAGCTGCAGCGCGAGCGTGAGCGGGCCGACAAGGCGAAGGAACAGGCCTACGACAAGTCGCAGGGGAAGCACGGGTCCAAGGCGGGCCACGCCCACGCGGCGCCCACGTCGAACGATGTGCGGAAGGCGCAGCGGGCGGCCGACAAGGCACTGAGCGACGCCGAGCTGCGGGTATCGATGCTGGAAGCGAAGATCGCGGGGATCACGGCGGAGCTCGATGATGTCACGCTCTACGACTCGCCGGCCGGCATACAAAAAGCGGCCGTGCTGGGCCGGGCGCTGGACGATGCCCGCGACGCGCTCGATGACGCGGTGCACGACTGGACGGCGGCGGGCGAGCACGTCCAGCAACTGAAGGCGTAGCACGGCCGTGCGACGGCTCCTGATCGGCGTGCTCGTGCTCATGGCCACGCGCGCGGATGCGCAGGTGGATCGCGCGCAGACACGCGCACCGCTGGCGCTCCGCGATCTGCTGGCGGAGGCGAGCCAACGGAACGTACTGCCGCCGTCGCTGATCAGCTTCACGGCGCACGTCGAGACGGAGATCTCGGTGCTGTTGCGGCGGGAGGAGGGAAACGAGGCCGTCGCAGCGGTGGAGCAGGTGGCGAGCACGCTCAAGTGGAATCGCACGGGGTTCTACGATCAGCATATCGTGGGGTATCGCGCGCAGCAGACCGGCGCGAACGTCTCGATGCTGTCCGTGTTCCAGACCGGCTGGCTCAACCCCGTGTTGTACGGGAACCGGCTGCGGGTCCGCGCCTCGTCGCCGGCGGGCGGTCAACCGGGGCGCGCCCGTCCCTCCACGCGCGCCAGCGCCGCCGACACAATGCCGGCCATCCACCCGCTCGCCATCGACCGGGACCGGTACTATCGCTTTTCTGGTGGCGACACGATCGTCACCATGCGCGCTGGTGATCGCGTGATTCCGATCGTGCAGGTGCGCGTGCAGCCGCGCACGGACCTCACCGCCGCGGCGGTGTTGTTCGATGGTACGATGGATCTCGACGCCTCGCGCGGCACACTGGTGCGCTTGCGCGGCTATTTCGTGCGCGTCAATACGTCTCGGCGCGGCGTCATGGCGTCGATCAGCGATGCGGTGGCGTTTGTGGAGTACGAAAACGGTGAGCGGAACGGCGCGTATTGGCTGCCGGCGAAGCAGCGGATCGAGCTGCAGGCCACCTCGCCCGCATTCGGGGACGGACGCGTAGTGGTGCGCATTGTCTCGCGCTTCTCGCAGATGCAGGTCAACGACACGGTGCTCGACGCCCGCACGCTGGCTGTCGCCGATTCGCTGCGCGCCCTGTCGCGACGTCGCCTGTCATTTGCGGGAACGGATTCCTTGGGCCGCTACGCCGCGTGGCGCACGGACGCCGGCGCCCTCTCGCTCGGCATGCATGCCGACGATTTCAACGACATCGGCCCCGACCGCTGGCGCCCCACGGGGGCACCGCGGCTTGACCTCACGGTCCCCCGCGCGAGCGACGTGTTCCATTTCAACCGCGTCGAAGGCGTATTCACCGGCACAGGCCTCAAGTGGTCGCTGCGCGACAAGGCGCCGGGGGTGGTCGTGCGTGCGAATGCCGGCTGGGCGTGGAACGAAGGCACCGCCCGCGGCCGCGTGTCGGTGGAACGCACGCGCGGCACCACGGTGCTGGAACTGCGCAGTGGACGCTCGCTCGACAACACGAACGATTTCCGCGTTCCGCTCGATTCCGGCAATACCATGGCCGCCCTGTTCGGGTCGCAGGACCCGTACGACTACGTCGACCGTCGCAGCGCTACCGTGGCGGCGGTGCGCACGTTCGGGGCCCGCCGCCTGCTGACCCGCGTGGAGTTCGGGGTGGCCGACGACCGGTATCGCGGTGCGACCTACGCGCGCAGTCCCTTTGGCGGCAACGCCTATCGCGACAATCGCCGTGTGGATGCGGGAAGCTATCGGCGTAGCGCGGCCCTCGTGGAATGGCATCCTGACGTCAGCGCGGAATTCACCCGGCCGGGACTCGGTGCCCGACTCGCGTACGAGCGCGGGGACGGCACGCTGACCTGGCAGCGCGCCGAGGCGCGTGCCACGGCGCGTCAGCCGTTCGGCCCGTTCCTGGCCCTGGCGCGCGGCGATGTGGGCGCGGTCTTCGGGGCACGCATTCCGCCGCAACAGCTGTTCGAGCTGGGCAAGTTTCAGAATCTGCCGGGGTACGACGACAAGGAGTTTGCCGGGTCGCGCGCTGCGGTGCTGCGCGCGTCGCTGCAGTACACGAGCCCGTTCTTCCGCCAGCCGGTTCGTGCGGGACGGTTCTTTCTGCCGGCGCCGGCCCCCGGTTTGAGTGTCGGTGTCCAGAGCGGCTGGGCCGACGCCCCCTCCGATGCGGCGCGCACGAGCATCGAGCGGCTCGGGGCGCCGATCGACTCCACCCGGCTCGCGTTGTGGGCACCGGTGTCGCGTCCCACCGATGGCGTGCGGGCATCACTCACGGCGGGCCTCCGGTTGTTCTCGGGCGGCATGTTCGTGGGCGCGACACGAAAGGTGGACCAGCCGGCGCCATGGACGGCGCTGGTGACCTTCGGGCAGCCGTGGTAGGATCACGCCATGGCCATGGACCCACCCGCTGACCTGCACGTCCGTTTCAAGCGGCACCCGGATGGATCCGCCTCGCTGACCGGTACGCGACGTGACGGATCGGTGACGTGGCAACGGCAACACGGGCCGTCGGCGCTCGTCTTTCCTCCGCACGATCTCACGCACTACGCGGTCGAGACCGTCCTCGGTTTTCGGGGTGGGTTCTATGGTCTCCTGGCCGATGGCTGGGAGATCAGCGACTTCGCCGCGCCGTGGCCGCGCGGACCGATTCCTGAGGAAGCGCTGGTGGCGGAGCTGATCGTGGGCTTCTTCGACGTCGAGCGCCGTCATGGGGCGCCGCTGACCGTGGAGGCATTCCATGCGCAGGCCGCGCAGCACATCGCGTCGCGCCGGGCAGCGGGGAAGAAAACCCCCACCCACCTTCCCGCGCTGACCGATGACGAGCTGGACCGGGTGCGGGCGTGTCGCGCGGAGTTGCTGGCACAGTGGACGGCCGTGCCCGCCGGCGGCGCGTTGGACCTCCGGTTCGTCCGGTGACCGAGCGGGTTGGAGGCGTTACCTTACGGTGATGCGCACTCATCTGCTCGATTCGCGCCACGGGCTTTCCGGCGACGATCTGATCTTCACGCTCAATAGCGCCGCCCAGCAGCGGGCCGCGACGGGCGCGGCGGTGATCAACGCGACCGTTGGCGCGCTGCTTGACGATCACGGCAAGCTGGTGGTGCATGGGAGCGTGATGGCGCTGTGGCGCGAACTGACGCCCATGGAGATCGCGCCGTACGCGCCGATCGCCGGTGACCCAGCGTTTTTGCTGGCACTCACGCAGCGGCATTGGCCGTCCCTTACGAGCCCCGGGGTGGCGGTGGCGACGCCTGGTGGATCGGGCGCGCTGGCGCTGACGCTGCGCAATTTCGTGGAGCGTGGGCAGGCGATCCTCACGGCGGCTCCGTTCTGGGGCCCGTATGCCACCATCGCCGCCGAGGCATCGGTGCGCCTGGACACCGCACCGTATCCAGCCCCTGGCGAAGCGCTCGACATCGGGGCGTGGGAAGCGAAGGCGCGCGATCTGCTCGAGGAGCAGGGGCGCCTGTTGGTGTGGCTGAATGATCCGTGCCACAACCCCACCGGGCGCAGCCTGTCGCGTGACGATCGCCGCACGCTGTTGTCCATGCTGCGCGATGTCGCCTCGCAGGGCCCGGTGACGCTGCTGCTGGATTTTGCGTACCTCGACTACGCCCGCGACCCCAACGAGGTGCGTGAGGCACTCGACGACTACGCCGCCTTCGGCGCCGAGCAGGGCGTGCTGGTGTGCGCCAGCCTGAGTCTGAGCAAGGCGTTCACGTTGTACGGGTCGCGCGCCGGTGCGCTGGTGTTTCCGTGGAGCAGCGACCCGGCACTCAAGGGCGCACTGGTGGCGAGCTGCCGTGGCACGTGGAGCAACTGCGCGCGCGCACCGATGAGCGTCCTGGTGCGCATGACGAAGAGCGAGACCGCACACGCCGCGTTGGCAGCCGAGCACGCGCATTGGCGCGGTATCCTCACGGCACGTGTGGCGGCACTCGATGCGGCACTCAAGGCCGAGGGACTCCCGGGCGCGCCGTGGGATGGCGGGTTCTTCGTCACGCTGCCCGCGCCGCCCGATCCGTTTGCGGTGTGCGAGACGTTGAAAGCGGCCGATGTGTTCGTCATCCCGATGCCCGAAGGGCTGCGGGTGGGGGTGTGCGGGATGAAGGCGGCGGATGCCGGACGGTTTGCGACGGCGTACGCCGCGGCGATCTCCTCCCCTTCCTGATGAAGCGCTTTCTGGCAGGAGCCGTCAGCCATCATGCGTAATCGGTACTTTCTCCTCCTCGATCTGGCGGCGCTCTGTCTGTCGATCGTCGCGGCGTACACCATCCGTTTCGAAGGTGTCAGCTGGTGGGTGGCCGGGGAAGGATGGGCGATCACGATGTTCCTTCTGTTCGCGATTCCAGCCCGGATCGCGATCTTCTGGGGCCTTGCGATGTACGGGCGCATCTGGTCGCTGGCCAGTGTGGCTGAGCTGGAGCGCATTCTGGTGGCCGTCATTGCCGCCGGTGTCTGCTCCTTCATCGTGGGGGCCGTCGCCCTGCCCGGTGCGGGGCTCGTTGCGTCGCGGATCCCCCTGTCCGTGCTGGCGCTCGATGCGTTGCTGTCAGGAAGTGCGGTCACCCTCTCGCGTATCATGGCGCGCCTGTTGCGCCGTCGCCGCGAGCGTCGCGCTCTCAACCGCCGTCGTTCCGGTTCGGTGCCGGTTCTCATCGTCGGAGCCGGAGAGGCGGGTCAGATGGTGGCGCGCGAACTGCTGTCGCAGAACCGCGCCGGCTTCGTCCCCGTCGCCTTTCTCGATGATGACCCGCGCAAGCACGGCTTGCAGATCGGGGATCTTCCGGTGCTCGGGGCTGCGACCGCCATGCCGCGTGTGGCGCTCGCGACGGGTGTCCGGCATGTCATCATTGCGATGCCGTCCGCGTCGGGCTCGGCGATCCGCACGGTGTTACAGCTCGCGCGCACCAGTGGTCTGGAAACCCGCACCGTCCCGTCGTTGCATGAACAGATCACCCGCGGCACGGCAGTGGCCGCGTTGCGCGAAGTGCAGATCGAGGACCTGCTGCAACGCGAGGTGGTGGCCGGCGATATCGCGCCGGTTCGCCGACTGATTCGCGGACAGACGGTGCTCGTGACCGGTGCCGGTGGCTCGATCGGATCGGAACTGTGTCGCCAACTGGCGGTGTTCCAACCCGCTCAGCTCGTGCTTTTGGGTCGTGGTGAGAACTCCATTTTTGAGATTGAACAGGAGCTCCGGGTGCGCTTCCCGAGCGTCGTGACGACGCCGGTCATTCTCGATGTTCGCGATTGTGCCGGCATGCGTGCGGTGATGCAGCGCTTTGCACCAGCGGTGGTGTTTCATGCGGCGGCACACAAGCACGTCCCGCTGATGGAGGTGAACGTGCTCGAGGCGTTCCGGAACAATGTGGTCGGCACGCAGAGCGTGGTGGATGCCGCCATGGCGTGCGGGGTCAGGCATCTGGTGCTCATCTCAACGGACAAGGCCGTGCGTCCCACCAGCGTGATGGGCGCCACCAAGCGGATCGCCGAGCAGACGGTCCAGCTGGCCGCACAGGACAGCGGACGCGCGTATGTCGCCGTGCGGTTCGGCAATGTGCTCGGCAGCCGCGGGTCTGTGGTGCCAACGTTCATGCGGCAAATTCGTGCGGGTGGTCCCGTGCTGGTCACGCACCCCGAGATGCGTCGGTATTTCATGACGATCCCCGAATCGGTGGAGCTGGTACTGCAGGCGTGCGCCATGGGAACGGGTGGCGAGGTGTACTGTCTCGACATGGGCGAAGCCGTGCCGATCGTGAACCTGGCACGTGACCTGATCCAGTTGTCGGGACTCGAGCCCGGTGTGGATATCGAGGTCCGCTTCACCGGTGCCCGTCCCGGCGAAAAACTGTATGAAGAGATGTTTTTCAGCGCTGAGATGGCTGAGCCGACGACGCACCCGAAGGTGCTCCGCAGCAAGTACGTCGGCGTGCCGGAGATCGCGCGGTCGCGTTTGCAGATACTGGTGGACGCGTTGGACGGTGCGCCGGACAATGACTGGTTGCTTGAGGCTATGCGTGGTCTGGTCGAGGACTTTGGCGCGGACCCGGCACCCGCGATGCCCACCGCCCCGATCTTCGGGAGCGCGGCGTTACGCACGCCTGTGATTGCGACCTGAGGTGCGGATGGGGTGGCGGTGCCACCTCGCGCCCTGTCACCCCGTGGTACCGGCACGCTCGCCCGCCGGCTCGCCGAGTGCGCTGATGACTGCCCGCGCCCGTGCTCGGTCGCCGTTGGCCAGATACCGACCGGCCAGCACCAGCCGACTACCGCTGAAGACCAACGCAAACAGCGCGCGTTTCCACCCGCGATAATGCGCGCGCGCCAGCCGTCGTCGATTCGTGTCGCGCAGCTGCATCGCCCACGGTGTGGGCGGTGCCGCGGGATACCTGACGGCGTGGACCGCGACGGCAGCAGGTACCCAGCGGATGCCCCAGCCGGCGGACACGAGACGCAGTGACAGTTCGACGTCCTCCGCGTACGCGAAGAACTCCGGTCGGAAGCTCCCGCACGCACGGATCGCGCTGCTGCGGAACAGGACGACACATCCACAGGCGAAGGTGATCGGCTGGGGCCCCAGCTGCGGAAACGCATGTTGCTGCAGTCGTGTCCCATAGTGATCGTGTGTGCCCAGCGCTTTCCACCATTGAAAGCGCCCGCCCGCCCACCAGATGATGTCCTGCTGGTCTTGGCCATGCACGATGGTTGGTGCGCAGGCCCCCACCCCAGGCTCTGACGCCATCACCTCCAGCAGCAGACGGACGCACCCGGGTCTCACCGTCGCGTCGTCATTGATGATCAGGATGAATTCGTAGCCGCGTGCCAAGGCCAGCTGCATCGCCTGCGCATTGCCGCCCGCATAGCCGAGATTCGCGCCGGTCTGCAGGTACGACAGCGTTGGAAACTGGGCGGCCAGCCGGTCGCCGCTGCCATCGGGCGATGCGTTGTCCACCACGAGGATGTCGAGTGTCGTCGTGGTCTGACGCTCCATGAGCAGCGATTGCACGCAGGCGGCCGTGTCGTCCTCGGCGCACCAGTTCAGCACGATTGCCAGCGTGCGCCCGCTCTCCACCGTCGTTGCCATGCGGGAAGCTTGCCGGCGAACCGTGCTACGGTCAACTTCCCAATAATGTCCACAACCGTCGGCTGGCAGATCCCTTCTCGTCGTGCGCTGCTTTTGAATGCCGGCGCGCTCACGGGCAGTCACGCGATCAGTCTGCTCGCGTCACTCGCGACGGTACCGTACCTCGCCCGCACGCTGGGCCCGGAGGCCTGGGCCCCCGTGCTGCTGGCGCAGGCGCTGGCGCTCTGGGTGGTAATGGTCCTCGAGTTTGGATTCGACCTGTCCGCGACGCGTGCGCTGGCCATCGCGCGTGGACACGACGCTCCGGCGGCGGCGCTGCAGCGTCTCGTCTGGGACGTCCAGATGGCGAAGGTGGTGCTGATTCCTCTGGCCATGTGCCTGCTTGTCGGCACCGCGATCGCGCTCCCGGCACTACGGGCCGACATACCGCTCTTTGTGGGAACGGTGGTGTTTGCACTCGCCCGGGGCCTCGCGCCACTGTGGTACTTCCTAGGCGTCGAGCGGGTACGCCGCGCCATCACCATCGATACCGCGATGAAAGTGCTGTCGGCACTCGCGGTGTTCGCCGTCGTACATGAGCCGACGCACGGATGGCGCGTCCTCGCTCTGCAGGCCTGTGGGGCACTGGTCTCGCTGGGTGTGCTCACCCAGCTGCTACGTCGATCGGTGCCACTCCCCCGGCTTTCGTTCGCCGGTGCGCGTCGGGCACTCACCGCCGGCGGGACCCTGTTCGCGGTCCGTGCCTTCGGCACACTCTACCTGCACGCCAACACGCTGCTGCTCGGGGCACTCGCACCCACTGCCGCTGTGGCTCACTTCGGGAGTGCCGAAAAACTGGTGCGGGCCGTTCTGAATGTGCTCGAGCCCATTACCCGGGTGTTGCTGGCTCGGCTGAGTTTTCTGCGTGCCGCAGATGCCGGTGCGGCCAACCGTTTCATCGTCGTGCTGCTGGCGGCGTCCGCGGCCGGCGGAACGTTGGGTGCGGCCGCTGTGGGTTTTCTGGCGCCGTTCATCGTTCGTGTCATGTTGGGTGACGGTTATGAGGCGGCCGTCCCCGTCTTACGCGTACTGTCGCTATTGCTCCCTGTCATCGCTGTGGGCACGGTGCTTGGTATGCTCTGGGCGGTGCCGGCTGGCCGCGATCGGCTGCTGCTGCGGGCAACCGCTGCCGCCGGCCTGTTGAATCTGGCGTTGGTGCCATTGCTCGTTCCACGGTATGCGGCGGTCGGTATGGCGCTCGGTGTGCTCGGCGCCGAACTGCTGGTTGTGCTGGTGTTGGCTATCGGATTTCTCCGTGCACAATCGCGGTCCCCCGCGGTCGTGACGGTGCCGTCACACGGTGTATCCGCCTCGACGATTACTACCAGTCCCGCTGACGCGACCGCGGCCGATGCATCGACACCCTGCGTGTACATCCTGTGCGCGGTGCATAACGGCGCGTTGTACCTCGAGGAGTTTCTGGCGAGTGTGGCGGCGCAGTCCTGCACGCACTGGAGGTTGCTGCTGCGTGACGATGCGTCCGGAGATGCCAGCCCGGCACTGCTGGTTCAGGCGGCGGCGCATGATCCGCGCATTGTCGTGCTCCCCTCCTCGGGCCATCAACTCGGTGCGGCCGGCTCGTTCGCCTGGCTGTGGGATCATGTCCCACCCGATGCGGCATACATCATGTTTGCCGATCAGGATGATGTGTGGCATCCACGCAAAATCGAGTGGTCGCTCGATGCCATGCTGGCCGCCGAGCGGGAGCATGGCGGAGCGTTGCTGGTGCACACCGACCTCGAAGTGGTGGATGCACAACTGCAGCCCATCGCCTCATCATTCTGGACATCGGCCGGTATCCGACCGCAGCCGGCAACCCTCCGTCGGCTCACGCCACATAATGTCGTGACGGGATGTACCGCGCTGGTGAACCGGGCCCTGCGTGAACGCGCCGGCAGTATTCCTGCTGAATGTGCCATGCACGATTGGTGGCTCGCCCTGGTGGCGGTCGCCTTTGGCCGGGTCATCGCGCTGCCGGTGGCAACCGTCCGGTATCGGCAGCATGACACGAACACGATTGGTGCCCGCACGGCGCTGCAGCAGCAGCCGTGGCGTCATTGGCCGGGGCTGGCCGTGCGCGCGCTGTCGCGCGGCGGAGCCGTTCGCGCCGACATCGCCGTGGCAGCACGACAGGCCAGGGCGCTGTCCCTCCGATTCGCTACCGAACTCTCGGCGCCGGAGCGTACGTTTCTTGAGGCGTATGCACGAATCCCCGCCGCCGCATGGCTTCCACGCAAGCTCGCCGTGATGCGGCTGCATCTGCTCTCGGAGTTTGGATGGATCAGAAATGCGGGCGTGCTATGGCGCGCCTGATGCGAGCGGTGAAGGCCGGCGCTGTCCTGCTGTTCTCGGTGGTTGCGGGTTGTGAGTCGTTACTCACGCGGCCAGGGCTGTATGGCACGGTCACGGTGACCGCCGCCCGCCGTTCCGGAGAACCCATCGCCGGTGCCCCGCTCGTGTTGTACACGGGTCAACGTCCTATGGGGTATGGGACGACTGACTCCACCGGGGCTTACACGTTTCTCGATGTCCCGGAGGGGGTGTACGGGGTGTACGCGACCGTGCCCAGCGGCTACGCCCGACCCGAAGAGCTGTATGCCGTCGCGCCGCCGAGTGACGTGGTGCAAAACCTGCGCGTGGTTGGGGGCGCGACGCGAACGGCTCGCTTCGAATTCCTCAAGCGCGGACCGGGCTCGATCGCGGTTCAGGTCTCCGAGCCCGGAGGGGTTCCGGTCCCCGACACGCGCGTGCTGCTCTTCAGTCCTCGTGGGGTGGTGCGTGAGGCGAACACCGATCGCGATGGTCGGGTGATGTTCGGTGGCGTCCCGTTCGGCAATTACGGCGTGTTTGCGGAACGGCCCCTCATCTATGTGGACAGCGGAGAAACCACGCTGCCGGCCCGCGATGGTCTGATTATCGAAGCCGGCAGCAGCGAGCAGGCGCTCTTCACTTTCGAAAAGTGTCTCGGGTCGATCACCGCGTCGGTGCGCGACCAGTTCGGTGTGGTCGTGCCCGGTGCCGGTTTCCTGCTTTACAGTGGTGCTGGCACGCTGGGCGAGTATCCGCTTACCGGCGATCGACTGCAGATCAGCGCACTGCGTTGCGGGGAGTATGGGATTCGCGTCCGGCTGCCACGCGGGTTCAGCGCGACGGAAGGACGCGGCGTGACCTTTGTGGATGGTTTGCGCCTTCGCCGTGGGCGGGCCCTGCAGGCGTCGTTGACGGTGCGGCGGATCGCGTCTGCTACCATGCGCATCCGCGTGGTCGATCAGACCGATGCGCCGGTCAGTGGTGTACGGACGGTGTTGTATACGAGTGACGGCATCGTGCGCGATGCGCGAACGGATGCTGCGGGTCAGCTGGTCTTCACCGATATCCTGGTGGACGGCGAGTACGGCGTCCGCGTCGTCAATCCCACGGGCTACGTCGTCGAGGAGGGTCGGGGGCGTACGTTCGAGGACGGCATCCGGCTCCGTGATGGCGAGACGCGTGCGTACACGTTCCGATTCACCCGGCCGTGACGGTCCTGATCAGCTGCTGGTTTGCACTGCTGGTTGCCGATCGGATCGATCTGCTGGGGGGAACGGGACCGATCGTTCTGACGCCGTTTCTGCTCCTCACCCCGCTCGTCGTCGCGGGCGCGTATTGGCAGCACCTGCGGTCTGGCCTCGTTCCGCGGGCATCCCGACCGGCCATGGTGTTTGCCTTGCTGCTGCTCGCGCTGCTCACGCTGGTGTTGACCTCGGTGCTCGTGAGCAAGGATGTGACGCGCTCGGCCTCCCGGGCATCGCAGCTGATCGTGATTTCGTTCGGCGCTCTGGCGGTCTGGCTGTCGATCCGTCACCGCGACGATGCGATGGACGTGGTGGCTCGTGGCGCGCGTGCCGGTGTGCTGGTCTTCGCGGTGTTCAACCTCGCGCAGCTGGCGGCGCTGGCGGGGGTACTGCCTGGCCACTGGCCGTCCGTGCAGCGCTCGCTCGTGTCACTCGTCCCCGATATGTACGCCGGTCTGATTCCGCGGCTGTCCGGACCCGTCGTCGACTCGAACCGCGGCGGCCTCGTGCTGGTGTTCTACGGCATGCTGCTGGCCACGGGGATGCGCGTCAACCGATGGCCATGGTTGGCCGCGATTGCCGTGCTGCTCCTCCTGACGCTGTCCCGTTCGTCGCTATTGGCCGGAGCGGCTGGCCTTCTGCTGTTGCTCTTCCGGCATCTGCGAAGCCGCGGTGGTCAGGTCCGGATGCCGCCTGCTCTGGTCGTTGCGGTGTCCGCCTGCGTGATCGTCGCTACTGGCGGGCTGCTGGTCTCCCCGGCAGCGCGTGACGCGGGCGCGCGGGTGGTGCAGCCGCTGGGACAGCGATTCACCGTGACGGAAGGGTCGTCCCGCGATCACCTCCGGTTGCTGCAGCGCGGCGTGTCCACCGCCACGCGGTCGGTGCCGGCAACGCTGCACGGTATCGGCTACGGAAGCTCGCATCTGGTACTGCAAGACTTCTTCCCCGGTGACCGCTACGGAAATTTCCACTCCGTGTATGTCGGTCTGTTCGCCGAGGCGGGCATCTTTGCCGTACTCATCTTGCTCGCGCTGCTCGTGCTGCCTGTGGCACGTGATGCGCCGATGGCGCCGTTGGTGCTCGCGGTGGCCGTGTTCGGCGTGTTTTACGGGGCGCTGGCGGAGCCGACCTTCTGGGTGGCACTGGTGGCCGGTTGGATCCCGCTCGAAGACACAAGCAGTCGGCCGAACACCGCCAACAAGCCGACCGCAGTCCCGAGGATCGCACCGAGCAGCAGTTGAACTGCGATGCGGGGATATGCGGCGTCGTCGGCATCGGCCACACGCGGCGCATCAACTACCCGGATGCGATCGCTGCGCATGGCGGTCTGCAGTTCCAGCTGCTTGAGTTGCCGCTGGAGTACCACATATCCCTCCGTCAGCACGGTACGGTCGCGCACCAGCCGTACGAACTCCATTTCCTGCTGTGGAAACGTGGCGAGATCGCCGCTCATGGACTTCACGCTGGTGGTCGCCACGCCGATTTGCTGGTCCAGACTCTCGAGATACTGCGTCCCGACCCGCATCAACTGCTGCTCCAGTTCGCCGATCCGTTCCGTCAACTGACGGACTTCGTCGTTCTCTCCGGTGCGGCGCATGTCGATCTCGCTGCGCTTGTTCTCCAGTCCGACCAACGTCATGAGATAGTCCTGAATCGCTCGGTTAGCGATCAGCGACGGAAACGTGGCCAATTGGCGATACGCGAGTGGATCACGTCCGCCACTGGATCGCGTCTCAATGAGTGCGAGCATCCGCGCGAGCGCGGTGCGCTCCACCTCGAGCTCGTCCAGACCGGTGCGCAGCGCAGCAATACGCTTGAGTTGCGCGGAGGCCTGCTCATCGGGGATGACCAGTTGCCGGCTTTCTTTGAAGCGCCGTAACGCTTGCTCGGCCGCCGCCAAACGCTGGGCAAACCCCTCCACCTCCCGGCGCAATTCGGAGAGTCGACGCAGGTCATCGCGGCCGCTATTGTCGAGCGTGTAGCGCAGGTACTCCGCGACCAACCGCTCGACCACCGTTGCCGCCAGCACGCGGTCGGCGTCTTCGAAAGCAATCTGCACCAGACGCGAACCACCTTCCTGTGTGCGGATCTCCATCCGGCTCTCGAACCGTTCTGCGGCCTTGAACTGGCGGAGCAGGGTGATGGTCACCGTTTCCACGGTGTCGAGTGCGGCGGACGCGATCAGCCGGAGCCGCAGGCCGCCGATGCGCAGGGTATCTCCTGCAGCAACGGTTGATGGCAGGGCCGCGGCGGGCTGCAGCTTGCTGGCGGCGACCGAGAATCGTCCGCGCTCACGCCGAGTCAGGGTGATACGACCGCTCGCGTCCGTGGTATCGTGACGGATCACCTCGACCAGCGACGCACGCGGCACCGCCGCCGGCTCAACGCGTACCATGTAGGCCAACGAGTCGATCACGGCGTCGGCCAGCCGACGGCTCTTGAGGACACCGATTTCAGTTTCGAGGTCGTCGCGCCCAAGCCCCATGAGCTCCACACCCGGAACGGACTTGAGCTCATCGAGAAAGGGTGTACTCCCGGACGCGCTCTCGATGCGCAGCAGCGCCGTGCTGCGGTATCGAGGTGTCGCGAGCAACGTCCACGCCGCCACGGCAGCGAACACACCGCTGCCGGCGAGCACCGGCAACCAGAGCGATCGGCCGCGCGCGCGCGTGATCACCAGTGGCGTGGGTTCAGCAGGCATCTATCATCGGTATCGTTACCGTCCCACAGCGGTGGACAGCGTTACGGCCAGCGTACGATTGGCGAGGTCAACGCCGCCGTTGGTGCCGCGAGCGGGGTCGAGGAGCTTGCTTTGGTAGAGATAGCTCAGGCGCACCGCCGAGGTGTACTCGACGCCGAGCCTGATGCGGCTGAGACTGACACTGCCACGTACGCCGCCAAGTAACGATACATCTTCCAGCTTCAGTTGCGGGACGGCCGGATCCCACAATGTAGCATTGTCCCAGCGGATACGGCCGCCGTAGATGCCGATCCGGATACGGTCACTGAGGATATCGGCGGCCGCCCATTGTGATGAGGAGCCCGGCCCAATGGGTGCGCCGATGGTCCGTCCGCCATTGGTGAATCCCTGCAGAACCGTGCGGCTCGTGTACGTGGTGGCCACCGGTCGCACGCGGATCGAGGCGTCGGGTTCGAGGTTGGTGGCCTCGCCCTGCAGTCGCAGCAGCCGTGACCCCCCGAGGGGGCGTGCCCATTGCAGTCCCGCGGTGAAGCCGAACGAGTAGCCCGGGTACTCCAGGGCATCACGCAGTGAGACCGGCTCTGCGAAACGTGCCCATTCCGCCCATGCTTCGGTGCCCACCGACGGGATCGCGTAGCGAGCAAAGAGCGTGGCGATCTGGTCGCGGCGGGGGGTTGTGACACTTGCATTAGGATCGGACAGAATCGGCTGGCTGACCTTGAGGAAGGCATTGGCCGCGTGACGGATCGGCACCTGTCCGGTGGTGGTGCTCATGACGAGACGGGCCACACCAATAGTGAAGGCCTGATCGAACCATGGCGTCCACGCGAAGAGCATGCCACTCAGTGATCGCACGTCGTTCGATGGATTGGCATCGAAGTACGCCGACTCACGCAGGCGTCCCAACATGCCCACGGCATGCAGCCGGCCGACAGGCGTGGCGATCCCCTGACGCGTTTCGGCGAGGAGGTGGGGGAACCCTTCGGCATTTGCGCCGAGGAGGATCGGGTTTCTGAGCGTCGGTCCCCACCACACATTTTCCGTGCTGGCACCGACGCTGATCAACGGCAGCTCGAGCGCGACGCGGCTCTGACCGGGTACGACGCGTTCGATCGGACCGTCGCCGAAGCGGAGTGGCAGATCGATCGACGACGCCGGTGGGTGAAAGGGATTGGCCCAGACGTTCCGCGCCGGCACGTTCCCTTGCGGGTACGGAATCACCTGAAAGCGCCGGTTTTCGCTGCGGATGTACTGCGGGGCGATCTGCGCGCTGAGCGGACCGATGCGCAGCGCGACGCCGGCCGTCGCGATGGTATTCGTGCCGCGTGCCGCCCAGAGCGGCCCCTCGTTGATGGAGAACGGGAGCCCCGAGTTGTGCACCATCCGCACCTCGGGGGCGAGCACGTCGAAGGCGAATCGTCGTGGCGCGCGCGGGCGAGCGAGCGATGTGAGGACTGACGCACTGCGCACCGTTGAAAACACGATGGAGAGATCGCGTGCGCTCTCGCGCTCGGCCGCCGTCGCTCGGCGTCGCAGCGACTCGAGGCGCAGCCGCTCCTCGGCTTCACTCCCCAGCAGCACCGGGCTACCGATGCCGATCGCGGACCGCATGGGAGCCGACTGCGCGCGCAGCAGCAACGGCGAGGTGGCCGCGACAACGCCCACGGCCACGAGCGCATGCCGTGCGCTGTATATTTTCCGCAATGATGTCCCGCGCATGCCGTCAATCTATCGCGCACACCGCCGTACTGCTGTGTGGACTACTACTGCGTCTACCCACGCCGCTGAGCGCGCAGGGGCCATTGCGTCTGGATGGCGGTGGTAATCTCGAAGTCGGCGGTGAGGCGGAACGATACCTGCGCGCGTTGCAACTGGCTGGTGTTGCGGCACCGCAGGCCTGGACGATTCGTCCGGTGACGCCGCGCTGGGTGCGCGGCGCCATCGCGGACAGCGTGCACCCCTGGCAGTCGCGCTGGGTCACTGATACCGCGCGATCCGTCATCAGCGCTCGGTTCCTGCGGCCATCCGTGCGTGTGACGTGGAACTCCGCGGTACCTAGCGGGGATGAACGTGGCCCGGTTTGGACGGGGCGCGGTGTCACGGCGGATGCGCGATTCGGTGTTACGGCGCAGTTGTGGCGCGTGCATCTGCAGCTGGCTCCCGTGCTGTTCCGTGCACAGAATTTGGCCTTCCCGTTGGCGCCGAATGGTCGTCGGGAACAAGCGGCCTTCGCCGATCCGCGCTTTCCCGCGAACATCGATGCGCCGCAGGCCTTCGGGGTGGGCACATACCAGCGCGTCGACCCAGGCAACAGCACGTTGTCGCTCGAGTTGCCGGGCATCTCGGTCGGCGTTTCGACGGCGGCGCAGAGTTGGGGGCCCGGCCGGGAGTATCCGCTGTTGTTGGGGGGGAACGCCGGCGGCTTTCCGCACGCGTTCGTGGGAACGCGTGCGCCCGTCCCGGTGGGGATCGGTGCGGTGCACCTGCGCGTGATCGGTGGTCAGCTCACGCAGTCGGCATGGTCGCCGATGCCGGAGAATCAGGCCATTCGTACGGCCACCGCGGGGGTGTTCGTCTTCCAGCCGCGTGGGCTCACGGGGCTGGAAGTCGGCGCGTCCCGCTTTATTCACGGGATTTCGGAACGTGCATGGCCCGGCACGGTCGCCTTCCGACGTCTGGTGTCTGGTGGGTTGAGCGGGACGGGCGAACTGAATCAGGCGATGGAAAACCAGATGGCCTCGCTGTTTTTTCGCTGGCAGTTCAGCGGGGCGCGACTAGTGATTTTCGGCGAGATGTTCCGCGATGACTACTCACTCGATCGCCGACGGCTCATTCAGTATCCCGACGATTTGCGGACCTCCATGCTGGGGCTGCAGCGCGTGTTGTCGTCTTCCTCAACGCATCTGCACACCCTGCATGCTGAGTTGGTGAACGGAGAGTTGCCGTCCTCCAACCGGGGGGAGCGCGGGGTTGGCGCGGAGCGCGGCTTCCCTTCCCCGTTTCCCCCCTATCTGCACGGTGCGGTGCGTCAGGGGCACACACAGAACGGACTGATCCTCGCGTCACCGGTGGCGTACGGCGGGGCCGGATGGCGCGTGGGTTTTGACCGGTTCACCGCCCGCGGCCGTCGCTCGCTGCTGGCGGAGCGGATGATGCGGTTGGACTGGCGTGCCGACGTGCGGGGCGACAGCCTGGTGCGACGTGATATCCGGTATGCCGTTACCGGTGAACTGCTGCAGTTCGTTGGCGGGCGCGAGGTGTCCGGTACGCTGAGCGCGATGATGGATTTCAACCGCAACCTTGTCCCTGGCAACGACGTGTTCAACCTGCGGGCGGCGGTGTCGGTGCGCGGCTGGCGCTGACGTTTGGTGGGCCCGTCAGTGCCCGCTCAGCGTCACTTTCGGAGCCTTGTCAGTTCCGGCTTAGCGCGGCGATGATCCCGCCGATGGAGAGGACCGAGGTGAGCAGTAGGGCGCTGTTGCGGTCCACCCACGAGCGCCGATCCACGAACACCTGGTCCCCGGACGTCAGCGGGTATCGCCCGACGGCGGTCGTGATCGAGAGATCGCGCACGATCACTTGCCCTCCGCGCAGGATGCGCAGGCGCTCCAGATTGCCGTCGATGGCCGCACCGCCGGCCAGGGCAACGGCCGCTTCGACACCCATTGTGGGATCGAGCATGAAAATGCCTGGGCGCAGCACGGCCCCCAACACGTACACGCGGCGTAGAGGGACGATGGTGATGACCTCGGTGGTCACGTCGCGGCGAAAGGCGGTGATGAGCGAGTCGCGGAGCGGCGCCCACGCTGTGCGAGTAACCTGGCGGCGCCCGATCAGCGGCAGGGTCACTGCTCCCGACTCATCCACCGGGAAGTCGCCCGTGAGCGCGGGCTCCCGCCAGATGTTGACGCGGATGACATCGCCAGCCTGTAGACGCTGATTGTCGCTGGCGGGTCGACTCGAGGGCTGGGTGATGGAGTCAGCGGGCAGCGGAGCGCGCTGCGCCACGAGGACCGACGCGGCGGCGAAGGACCAGACCAGACTTGCCGTCAGGATGCGGTGGGACATCATCACGGGACTCGAGGGGCTACGCGTGGATCGGTGGCGACCGCGGTAACTTACACAAGCACGCGTACTCCCGCCCTTCCTGCCGTGGTCCCTCCCGATGCCGCCGTCGACCCCCGTTCCCCACGTTGTCTTCGATCTGCGAGACCCCTCGCAGACGGGGATCGGTCGTGTGGCCCGGGAGACTGTCCGCGCGTATACGTCGCTGTTCCCCGAGGACGCCGTCACCGTGCTTCGCGAGGGTGGCCGACGCTACTCGCTCCGTGCGCAGCGGGAATGGTTCCAGTTGCGCCGGACGCACCAAGGCGCCACCTGGGTCTGGTTCCACTGGGACGTGCCGTGGGTCGGCATGCCGTTCCGCAGCGTGGTGTACGTGCACGACCTCATCCATCTGCATCGGGCAGGCTTCGTTAAACGCACGGTCGCACGTCGCTGGATCGGGCACGCATTGCGTCATGCCGGTGCCGTGGCCACGGGCACCCATGCGGCGGCGTCGCTGCTTCCCCGGCAGGCCACGGTCATTCCACACGGCGTGAATCTCACGTTCCCGCATCCGTGGACCGGTGACGGCGCGTATCTGCTCACGGTTGGCGAGCCGCGCCCGTACAAGAACTTTGCACTCGTCGAAACACTGGCGCGGCAACTGGGGCTCCCCTGGAAACATGCGTGGCGGGTGAGCGACGCCGAGCTGGCCACCCTCTATGCCGGAGCGCGGGCGGTACTGGTGCCGTCCCGTGAGGAAGGGTTCGGCCTTCCGGTGCTGGAAGCGTTTGCCGCCGGCGCTCCGGTGGTCGCCAGCGACATCCCCCCGATTCGTGAAGTGAGCGGTGGCTTGGCCACCTTGCTCGACCCGGATGATCACGAGGGATGGCGGCGCGCGATCACGGCGGTGTGGGCTTCTCCGGGCAGTGCCGCGCCGCGGCTGGCGCGCGCCGCGCAGTTCACGTGGGAATCCAGCGCTCGGCAGCTGCGGGCGCTGCTCGTGTCGGTAAGCGCCTAAACCCGCAGAGCCCGGTGCCGGTCCCACTGCGCCGTCACGTACTCTCCGAAGGCGCTGCGGAATCGTTCGACACTGAACTGCTCGGCGTGTCGGCGGCAATCGACGGGCGCCGGGGGTGGTGAGGCCTCGAACTGCCGAATCGCGGCGGCGATGGACTTCGGCGTGGCCTCGGCGAAGAACGCCCCCGTCCGATGGTCGCCCGTGGCGACGACGGTTTCCAGACTGCCTCCGCATCCCAGCGCGATCACCGGTGTGCCGCAGGCTTGTGCCTCCACTGGGAGAATGCCGAAATCCTCTTCCGCAGCAAAGAGAAACGCACGCGCTCGCCGCAACTCGTGTCGTAGCACCTCCTGAGGCTGGTGCCCCATCCAGCGCACATTCGGCCCCGCGGCGGCCAGCACCCGGTCGCGGTCGGGGCCGTCACCGATCACCACCAACTCCCGATCGGGGAGTGACCGAAAAGCTTCCACGATCACGGGAATCTGCTTGTAGCCCACCAGGCGCGATGCCGTGACATAGTGCGTTCCGCGGGGCACCTGCTCGTCGATGGTGTAATACCCGGTATCCACCGGTGGGAAAATGACGGTGCTTGACCGCCCGTAGGCACGCTGGATTCGCGCGGCAATGAATTGTGAGATGGCCACGAACGCCGAGACACGGGAGGTGGCGGCGAGATCCCACCGCCGCAGCCGTTCCAGCAGGTGGCGAAGCAGCGCTCCCCGCATGCCCGTGCCCATGCCCGCCTCGGCGAGGTATCGCTCCCGTAGATCCCACGCATAGCGCACCGGCGAGCAGCAATGACATAGGTGCAGCGCGCCCGGCCGTGGGCGAATCCCCTTGGCCACGGCATGCGAATTCGAGATGACCAGATCGTAGCCCGACAGATCCAGCTGCTCGATGGCGTGGGGCATGAGTGGCAGGAGCAGGCGGTAGTACCGCGACACCCAGGGAAGCCATTGCAGGTACGTGGTCCTTGGCTGCCCTACACCGAGGCGTTGACGATCCGCCGCGGAGAGTCCGTCGATGACACAGAACAGGTCGGCGTCGGGGAACAGTGCGCGCAGTTCTCGCAGCACCTGCTCCGAGCCGGCCGCGGTCACCAGCCATTCGTGCACGAGGGCCACGCGTGGCGCGTCGCCGAGTATCACCGTCTCCGCGTTGACTGTCACAGTTCTATCCGGCCTCTGTTCGCTTGCGTTCGCGACCTTGATCGGGCGGTACGCCGATCGGTAGCTTGCACAAGCATAATCGACTGTGCGGATCCGGAATCGGGGCGCATACTTCGTCGAAGTGCGTCGCGCTGACCCTCTGCCCACCTCGATGTTTCTGCCTGCCGATGCCGCACTCTAAGGCCGCGCCGCGCAAGGCGCCGCGTGCGGTGCCGCCAAGCCGCAGGGTCGAGCCTGTAGGCGAGGCACCTGGAGCGCGACGTTGCAGTCGCCTCGTTGTCGTCGGCGAGCTCTACGATATCGCGCACGCATTCCAGCACCCCGCCCTGAGTGATCCGGAACGCTTTGTTGTCGCCGGTGCGGTGCCGCTCGGGGTTGGCCATGAGCGGGTTCCGGAAGCGGAAATCCGTTCCATGGTGCTGGCGCACAATGTCGATACCATCGTCATGGCCGGACGCGTGGAGCGGACGACGATCAATGCCTTCGGCGAGCTGGCCATCATTCTCGGCTGTCGCCTGCTGTCGTTGCTACCCGATGCGCCTGACTCGCCTGCCGATCCGATCCTGGTGTGGGAGGGCGGTCGACGGTTCGTCGAGGTTGCCGTCGCCCCATCGGTGCGTCGGCGCGACACGGCGAAGCGGTCGCTCGACGTGGCCGTGGCGTCGGCCGCGCTGGTATTCGCCGCCCCGATGATGGCCCTCGCCGCGCTGGCGGTCTGCCTGGAACAGCGAGGGAATCCGCTGTTCGGCCACACGCGAATCGGCCGTGGTGGCCGACGTTTCCGCTGCTGGAAGCTGCGCACCATGTATATCGACGCCGAGCGGCGCCTCGCCGAAGACGCGGCGCTGCTGGAGGCGTACCGCCGCAATGACTTCAAGCTTCCGGATCACACCGATCCCCGGGTCACGCGAGTCGGACGGCTGCTACGGAAAACCAGTATCGACGAGTTACCACAGCTTTGGAATGTGCTGACCGGCGAGATGTCTCTCGTCGGCCCGCGTCCGGTCGTGTCCGAAGAACTGTTGCATTACCGGGGGGATGTTCTGCTCCTGCTGTCCGTCCGTCCGGGGCTCACGGGTGCGTGGGCGGTCGGTGGTCGCCATCATCTCGCGTATCCGCAGCGTGCCGACGTGGAGCTGTCGTATGTCCGCACCCGCTCGGTGCTCGGCGATCTGCGTATCATGCTCCGGACGGTCGGTGCCGTGCTGGACCCGGGTTTTGACCGGCACGGCAAGTAGCGTCCGCGCCTCGCGTCAGTAGCTCCCCCCCAGCAGTACCGCATTCGCAAAGATCGCCAGCGTCCCGCGCTGCTGATCCCGGTACACCGGATCGTGCGCGAACATGATCACGCGTCCACGTCCCGCGCGCTCCGTCCACAAGTACGGCGAGCCACCGAGCTTGGCCGCGGCTTCGGGCCAGTAGTAGCCCGCGATCCGCACCCGCGCCGC
>JARIEX010000015.1 GCA_031127095.1 Gemmatimonadota bacterium | reverse complement strand
CGGGGAGGATGCCGGGCGTGTCATGCAGTTGAAACGACGACATTTCGAGGGCGGCCCATGCGGGCGGCGACGGCTGCAGCGCCAGCGCGGACACCGGCGTGCCGATGTTTCCCACGTCGGCCGCGTCGTGCCCCAGGGCACGCAGCAGGTGGCCGATGAGGGCGGTGGTGGTGGTCTTGCCGTTGGTGCCGGTGACCGCGACGTAGCGGAGCCCGGGCGTGAGACGGAGGGCGACCTCGACTTCACTGACCACCGGCACGCCCGCGGCCACGGCCGCGCGGATCGCGGGTGCCGTGGGAGGAATGCCGGGACTCACCACCAGCACGGACGCGTGCGCGATGCGCTGCAGGTTGTGCGCGCCAAGATCCACGCTGGCGCCTTCGCGTTCGAGACGCGCGGCGGCGGCCCGCACCGGCTCGGTGGCCGACGCGTCGGAGGCGTACACCGACAGGCCGGCGGCCCGCAGCAGACGCGCCGCCGCCTCACCGCTGCGCGCGAGGCCGATCACGGCGAACTCACCGCGCCGTTCCGCGAGCCGACGGGCCACGAGGACCGCCAGCGCCTGCGACGACTCCGCGTCACCCATGGTCGCGCTCCGTCACCGCAGTTTGAGCGTACTGAGCGCGAGAATCGCGCAGAGGATGCCGATGATCCAGAACCGGATGACGACCTGCGTCTCCGGCCAGCCGGACAGTTCGAAGTGATGGTGCAACGGGGCCCGCCGGAACACCCGGTTGGCCTGCGCGTACTCCAAGCCGAAGCGCTTGCGGCGGTACTTGAACACGCTGCGCTGCAGAATCACCGACACCGTTTCGGCCACGAACACGGCCCCGACGATGAGCAGCAGAAACTCGCTCTTGAGCAGGATCGCGATGGAGCCCAGCGCGCCGCCCAGTGCCAACGAGCCGGTGTCCCCCATGAACACCTGCGCCGGGTGCGCATTATACCAGAGGAAGCCGGTGCACGCCCCCACCACCGCCGCGCAGAACACGGTGAGTTCTCCCGCGCCGCGCAGGTAGAAGATCTGCAGATACGCGCTCGTGTCCACGCGCCCCGCCACGTAGGCGAAGAGCCCCAGCGTGAGCACGGCAATCGCCATGAGTCCGGCGGCCAGTCCGTCGAGGCCGTCAGTGAGATTGACGGCGTTGCTGAAGCCGGTGAGGATGAAGGTGACCCACGGGATGTACATCCATGCCGCCCACGCGACCGCCGGTACGACGAGGACGTACTTCACGAACGGCAGCGTGGTGCTCGCGCCCGGCAGCGTGGACACGGGAAAGAGCAGCAGGATGAGGCCGAGACCAATCCCGCAGGTGATCTGGCCGGCGAGCTTGTAGCGCTCAACGAGCCCCTCGTTCTTCTTCCCTTCCCGCTTCTGCTTGAGCTTGAGGTAGTCATCGAGAAATCCGATGAGCCCCATCCATGCGGTGACGGCCATGGCGAGCAGGACATAGCGATTACTCAGGCGCGCCCAGAGCAGCACGGGCACGAACGTCGCCGCCAGAATGATGAGGCCACCCATCGTGGGGGTGGTGCCTTTGCCGGCATGCGAATCCGGGGTGCCGGCGCGCACCACCTGATGCACCGCCATCGCCCGCAGGCGGCGGATGATGACCGGCCCGAACACGAACGTGAGCAGCAGTGCCGACACGAACGCGGCCGCCGAACGGAACGTGATGTAATTCAGAAGATTGAGCACGCGGATGTCGCGCGCGAACGGCTGAAGCAACGTGTAGAGCACTTAGGCAGTCGCCCAGGTAGTAATCGTGGGAACCAGCCGTTCGAGGCGCATCCCGCGGGAGGCCTTGAGCAGCACGAGAGCATTGCGGTGGAGTCGCGGCGCGAGCAGCGCCCACAGCGCGTCCAGCTCCGGCGCGACCACGACCCGTTGATCATGGGGTGCCACCTCCGCCAGCGCCTCGGCGAAGTCCCCCACACCGGCGATGACGTCGGCCCCGGACGCCAGCGCGGCCCGCGCCACGTCGCGATGGTGTGACGCCGCCTGCGGGCCTAACTCCCGCATGCTGCCAAGAATGGCCACGCGCTGACGGCCGGCCCCGACGGATGACAGGAGGTCGAGCGCGGCGCGCATGGAGGCCGGGTTGGCATTGTACGCGTCGTTGATGAGCACCAGCTCGCCGTGGGTTTCCCAGACGCCGCGCATACTGGGCACCGGCATCGACGCCATCCCGGCCGCCGCATCCGCCAGCGGCACCCCGCAGGCGCGCGCGGCCGCGATCGCCAGCATGGCGTTGGCCGCCTGATGACTGCCACGCAGCGGCAGCGACACGCGCACGTCGTCGATGTCGAGCCACGGACGCCCTTCGCCGTCGAGCCCCCACACCGTGGGCATCACGGCGGCATCGGACAGCCCCGCCGTGAGCACCGCCGTGGCGCGCGCCGTGGCAAAGGGGAGCACGTCGGGGTACGCGGCGGGAACGATGGCCAGTGTGGCCCCGTGAAAGACGTCGCACTCCTCACGCAGCACGCCGGCGAGATCGCCCAACCCCTCGAGATGTTCCTCGCCGATGGACGTGAGCACGGCGATGTCGGGCTCGACAATCGCCCGCAGCGTGGCCACCTCGCCCGGCGTGTTGGTTCCCAGCTCAATGACCGCCACCTCGGCATCGGACGGCAGCGCGAGCAACGTGAGCGGCACGCCGATCAGGTTGTTCAAGTTGCCCGCCGTGGCGTGCACGGTGTACGTGCGCGCGAAGGCGGCCTTGAGCAATTCCTTCGTGCTGGTCTTGCCGTTGGAGCCGGCCACGGCGATGACGGTGCGTCCCCACGCGCGCCGCCATGCGGTGGCGAGCTGCCCCAGCGCCACGAGTGTGTCGGGCACCACATAGGTAGGCAGCCCGAGCCCGACAGCGCGGGTGGGATCGCTGACCACGAGTGCGGCGGCGCCGGCGTCGCGCGCCGCGGCGAGCAGGTCGTGCGCGTCGAACTGCGCCCCGCGCAGCGCCACGAACACATCGCCGCGCGTGAGGGAGCGCGTATCGGTGGACACGCCCGACAGCGGGCGCGGCATCCGCGGGCCGGTGCCGAGCGCGAGCGCCACGCGCTCGAAGGTCCAGTACGGGTGCGCCGCATCGGGCGCCACCGCGGGAACGGCATCGAAGGCCGTGCCGGCCGTAGAGGAAGCAGTCACGCGTGAGAAGCCGGAGGAACGGTGAGCGGAGCGGACGTGGCGGCGGAGCTGGCGGCAGGGTCAGAGGCCCGGTCGGACGGAGCGGTGAGCTGGGCCACGATCTCCCGTTCGTCGAACGGATAGGAGGTGGTCCCCCGAATCTGATAGGTCTCGTGCCCCTTCCCCGCCAGCACGACCACGTCGTGCGGCGTGGCGATCTGCAGCGCCAGCGCGATGGCCTCGCGCCGGTCGACGATCCGCCGGTGATCCCGGCGCGTCATGCCCGCTTCGATGTCGTCGAGAATACGATCGGGGTCTTCGGTGCGCGGGTTGTCGCTGGTCGCAATGACCACATCGGCCAACGCCTCGGCAATCCGCCCCATCTCCGGGCGCTTGCCGCGATCGCGGTCGCCGCCGCATCCGAAGAGCACGATCAGGCGGCTGGCGGTCCCGGCGCCGGTTTGCGTGAACGGCCGCACCGCGCGCAGGGCGCGGTCGAGGGCGTCAGGGGTGTGGGCGTAATCGCGCAGCACCGTCGGAGCGGTGTGCAGCCGCTCGAGACGTCCGGGCACCTGCGGCGCGACCGACAACCGCGTGGCGACATCGGCAATGGGCATGCCCAGCGCGAGCGCGGCGGCGGCGGCCCCAAGGGCATTCGCCACGTTGAAGTCGCCGATGAGCGGCAGCGCCACCGCGTGCGCGCCATGCGGCGAGACGAGCAGGAACCGGCTCCCGTCGCTGGCATAGCGCACGTCGCGCGCCGAGATGTCGGCCGAAGTGTCGATGCCGAACGTCCACGCCGTGGGTGCACCGCTCACGCCACGCCAGGCCGGATCATCGCCGTTGAAGAGCGCCACGCCGTCGCGGGCGAGCAGCCCCACGAGGCGCAGCTTGGCGGTGCGGTACGCCTCCATGGTGCCGTGATAGTCGAGATGATCTCGGGTGAGGTTGGTGAACACCGCCGCCGCGAACGACAGACCGTCCACGCGGCGCTGATCGAGCGAATGCGAGGACACCTCCATGGTCACCGTCCGTACGCCACGATCCACGAGGGCGCGCAGCACCCGCTGCAGTTCGACGGGGCCGGGCGTGGTGAGTCCACCGCCGCCGGGCATGGGATCGCCCGCGCTCCCGAGGAGGACACCGAGGGTGCCGATCGAGGCGGCGAGGCGGCCGGGGGCGTCGAGCAGGTGCCGCAACAGCCCCACGGTGGTGGTTTTGCCGTTCGTGCCGGTGACTGCCAGCATAGTGAGCGCACGCGCCGGCCAGCCGTAAAAGGCCGCCGCCACGACCGCCGCCGCGCGGCGCCCGTCGCGCACGACGATGGCTGGGAGCGCCGCCGCCTGCGCGGCCGCCGCGTCCTCCACCAGCGCGAGCGTCGCACCGCGGGCCGCGGCGGTGGGCAGCCAGGCGTGGCCGTCCTGCACCGCCCCCTTCACCGCGAGAAACGCCGCCCCCGGCGCGACGAGCCGGCTGTCATCGACGAGATCGGTGACCGTGTCCGGCAGCGTCGGGTCCGCCGATACCAGCAGCCCGGCCTCGCGCAACGCCTCGAGGAGCGTCTCGACGGCCACGGGCACAGCCACGGGGCCGGCGTTGGTGCGGGTTGACTCACTCATCGTGCGGGCTCCATGCGGGGCACTTCGAGTTGCACCGTGCCGCCGGCGCGCAGCATCGTGCCGGCCGCCGGTCGGGTTCGCACCTCGGCCCCCCGCACGATACTGACCTGAAAGCCGGCCGCATACAGCGTGCGGGTGGCTTGGCGCACGTCCAGCCCGTACACCGACGGGACGGTGGACAGTGGCGCGGATGCCGAGGCCGTTCTGGTGGCGGGTGTCGCGGTAGACATCCCCGGTGCCGGCAAGTCGATCACCACGCGAGCCGCCGCAGCGGCGGCCTCCGCCTTGGGCGGCGGTGGGGCCAACAGCGAATCGCGGTGCGCCGAGTCGCGCGCGGCCTGCGCGAGGGCCTTGTCCGATTTCGGCACCACGACCGGCGCGGGCATCGCCTTGGCCACCGCCGCGAGGGCGTTGCGGTCGAGCGCCGAATTCCGCGTGGCGAGCGCGGCCTGCAGAATGCCGTTCACGAGCGTCCCCGACACGATGCCACCGTAGTAGGTCCCCGCAGGATCGATGATCCGCGCCACAAGCACGTACTGCGGCGCCTGCGCCGGAAACATGCCCGCGAACGTGGCGTTGTACTTCCCTGCCAGGTACACCCCATTCTCGCCGCGTCGTGCCGTCCCCGACTTGCCGGCCACATCGAACGTGGCCAGTTCGGCCGCGGTGCCGGTGCCGCTGTCCACCACCGAGGCCAGCAAGTCGCGCATCACGCGCGCGGTTTCGGGGGTCAGCACGCGACGGACCACGCGCCGCTCATGCCGGAACGTCACGACACCCTGCGCGTCACGCACCTCCTTCACCAACGCCGGCTGCAGCAGCTCGCCGCCGTTCGCAATCGCCGCGTACGCCACTGCGATCTGCAGCGGCGTGGCGAGCAGTTCGTAGCCGATCGACACCGCGGTCTGCGTCGTGCCGCTCCAGCGCGCGGGAAGCGGCAGCGACCCGCGCGATTCCGCCGGATACGGGACGCCGGTGTAGGTGCCGAAACCGAAATCGCGCAGCGCCTCGAACTGCTCCCGCGGCGTGAGCCGCAGCGCAAGCTTGGCCGTCCCGATATTGCTGGAGAAGCGGATCACGTCGCGCACCGCCATCTGCGGCGCCTTATGCTCATCGGTGAGCGGACGCTTACGACCGGGCAGCATGGCGCTGCCGTTCTCCGTGTCGATGATCTCGTCGGGCGTCGTCTTTTTCATGTCGAACAGACGCGACACGAGAAACGGCTTCATCACCGACCCGGGCTCGTAGGGCACGGCCATGGGCGTGCTGGTGAGCGAGGGCTTGCCGTCGCGCACGCCGGCCAACGCGAGCACCGCGCCGTCGCGCGGATCGAGGATCACGACATCGCCGCCGGTGGCTTTCGTGCGCTCGAGCGCCAGCGCGAGCTCGTTCTCGGCGATCTCCTGCAGCGACTGATTGACCGTGAGCGTGACGGTGTGCCCCGGCCGCGCCTCGACACTCGCGAGCTCCGGCGACTCCACATTCCCCACGCGCGGATCGCGCACCACGGACCGCTGTCCGTTCTGGCCGCGCAGCAGCGGATCGAGCTCCTGTTCGATACCGCCCTTGGGCTCGTCGTCGGCGTTCACCGCGCCGATCACGCCGCGCAGATTGGCGCTGGCCGAATTGATGCGCCGCCGCACCCGCTCGGGGTGCACGCCGGGAAGACCGGCAAAGCGCTCCACATCCGACGGCATGTACAGCTTGGGCAGCGACACCCACTTCTGCGTGGTGTCGAGCGCCTTGCGGATGAGCGGCTCCGGCACCGCCAGCGCACGCAGCCCCGAGCGGATGGCCGCCCGCGTGGCGATACGCGGCGCGCCGCGCTTGGCGTTGCGACGCGTCACGTCGCGGATCTCCCGCGGTGCGATATGCAGCTTGACCTGATCGCGCGTTTCTACGAGCACGGTACCCGTGGCATCCACGATCGCGCCACGCAACGGCCGGACGGTTTGCTGCGACACGTGCTGTCGCTCGGCGACCCGCCGCCAGGTGTCGTGCTCCACCACCTGCAGTTGTACGGCACGCGCCAGGATGGCCACCGCGAACAGCACCAGCCCGCCGTGCACCATCATCGCGCGCGACCGGCTGATCGCGACCGGGCCCTGCGCGTCAGACGCGGACGGTGACAGCGCCTCGGGGGCAGTCGGTCGGGGCGGGCCGAACATCACGAACGGGCCACCGAGTCGGCGGGGACCGAGTCGGCGGGGACGGAGTCGGGGACCACTGCGTCACCAAGCATGGCATCCGACAAGATCCGCGTCTGCGCATCGCTGGCCACGTGCAACCCCAACCGCCGCCCGGCCTCGGCGATAACACGCCCACGCGACGATGCTGACCGAATGTCCCGCTCGAGCGTGAGCCGCTCCGAGACGAGCGCCCGCTGTGTATCGGAGAGCCGGCGCATATCGCGCGCAATCCGCACCCCTTCACTGCGCCGCCACACGACGATCGCGGCGACGAGGACGAAGGCGGTGAGCCCGATCGCCACCCACGCGCGCCCCTTGAGTGGACCACGTGGCGACTTCCGCGCGGCGCGCGTGGTGCTCGTCGAGCGCTTCGTGGACGTCGTGACCATCAGGCGGCGCGGCGCCAGGCGCGTAACCGTGCACTCCGGGCGCGCGTGTTGGTCTGGATTTCGTGCTCCGTCGCGCTGACGGGGCGCTTGGTGAGCGTCGTCCCCAGCGGGATCCCGCGACAGGTGCAGATCATCTGCCGCGGCGGGCAGATGCACGCCGTGCTCCAATCGCGGAAGGCGTTCTTGACGAGTCGATCTTCACCGGAGTGATAGCTGATAATCGCGAGCACACCGCCGGGCGTCAGGCGGTCGCGCAGCGACGGCAGCGCGTGCTCGAGGCCCGACAGTTCGTCGTTCACGGCAATGCGGATGGCCTGAAAAATGCGCGCGAAATCCGGTGCGCCACTGCGCGGTCCGAGCACGGCACGGATGGCGTCCACGAGATCATCGGCGGTCGCGAACGGCCGCCGATCGCGGCGGCGCACAATCTCGCGCGCCATGCGGGCGGCGCGCGGCTCGTCGGCGTAGGCACGCAGCAGTGCCGACAAATCGACTTCGTCGATGGTATTCAGCAACTCGCCGGCGTCGGTTTCCGCGTCGGTCCCCATCCGCATGTCGAGCGGCGCCCCTTCGCGGAAGGTGAAGCCGCGGGTGAGGTCGTCAAACTGGTGCGACGAGACGCCGAGGTCGAGCAGAATGCCGTCGAACCGATCGTCGGGCCCAAGGCCGGCTGCCTCGAGGGCCGCGTAGTTGCCGAGCAGCGCGCGGAACTGGCCGGTACGCTCGACGTCCGCGAGCCGCTCACGCGCCGCAGCGAGCGCCCGCGGATCGCGGTCGACACCGGTGACACGCATCCCGCGTTCGAGCAGGGCAGCCGTGTGCCCGCCGCCGCCCAGCGTGCAGTCGAGGACAGTGTCGGCGCCGGCGAGCAGCGCTTCGATCTCGCCCAGCAGCACAGGGACGTGGTAGGCGCCAACGCGCGCCGATGGGAGAGTACGGACCGGGCTCACACGCAGATGGGAGACTCGTTAGGGCGCGTCATGTTAGTGCGGTGCTGAGTGCACCGTCAAGCGACGATGACGCGTTCATACATGTGCATTACCCGTACTCCCACACGGATGTGATACCACCATCCTGCAGGGCCACACCGACCGCGGGAAAACAAACAGGCCCACCGTCGGCGCGACGGCGGGCCCGGGGTCCTGCATCAGCGAGGTTACTTACAGAAGGCCTTGATCATCTGGTCGGCCGCCGGATCAAGCTGCATGACGGCGCCCATGAGTTGGCGCATGGCGTCGACCGCCGTGGCACCACCCTTGGGAAGCATGATCTGCGCTTCGACGAACATGTCCTTCGCTTCCTTGGCCGGCGCGCACACCTTCTGCGTCTGGGCCTGCGAGAGCTTGAGCTGCCCGAAGGCAACGTACGTGGCCCCGAGCAGGAACTGCGCCTGGGCCTTCGACGCGCCGGTGGTGACGCTGTCGGCGTACTTGAGCGTCGCCACCGCCATCGCGAAATCGTCCGGGCTGTTGGACTTCGACGCAGCGACGCGCTGGTCGTTGGCGATGCCCACGACCATCTGCCGCAGCGCGGTGGTGGTGTCGCCCGCCGCGATCATCTCACGCGCGGCCGGCAGAATCTCGGCCGAGCGGTTGAGATCTTTGAGAAGCGAGACGCGCAGATAGCTGCCGTTCTCGACCGGGGTCTTGGCGGCGATGGCCTTGTCGAGCGCCTCGAGCGCCTGCTGGTTCTGGCCGGCCTTCTGGAGCGCCACGATCTGCGTGAACGTGAGCCCCGGCTCGTTCGGGAACTTGGCAAGTCCCTTGGCGGCCATTTCCGCGGCCTGCTGGTACTGGCTGTCGGCGGCGAGGCCGGAGGCAGACAGCGAGAAGTAGGCGGTGTCGGCGAACGAGGTGTCGAGCTTCACGAGCTCCTCGCCCTGCGCGAACGCTTCCTTGTAGTCGCGCGTGGCGAGCAGGATGCGCCAGCGGAGCTTGAGCAGATCCGGATCGCCCGGATTGAGCATCACGGCCGTGTCGACGACGGGCTTGGCGAGGCGCGGATTGGCGACGCTGGCCAGCTCCTCAACGACTTCCTTCTGGAGGCGCGGGTTCTTGGGATCGGTGGAGAGCAGTCGCGTGAGCGTGACGACGGCCGAGTCCTGCTGCTTGAGCGCGCGGTAGGACGACGCGAGAATGGCGAGGCCCGGACGGCTGCGCGGATCGATCGCGACGATTTCCTTCGCGATCGCGAGCTGCTGTTCGGCCGGTGCCTTCTGCGTGATCATCACGTTGGCCCAGCAGATGCGGGCCAAGGTGGCCTTCGGATAGGCGACGATGCCTTCCTTGGCCGCGGCGATCGCTTCGTCGTACTTCTGCGAGCGGGCCGCGTTGATGCACTTCTTCTCGGCGTCGAGCTGCTTGCGCGCTTCCTTGAGCTCCTTGGAGATCAGCGACGAGGCTTCCCCGAGGCTCTTGGCATCGTACGAGCCGACCGGCTGCACGAGCGCGTTGTCACGGGCCAGCACGAGGTTGGCCTCGACCTTGACGCCAGTGGCCGTCTTGGTCGCAGTGCCGGTGACGTACTCGTCGGCGCGCAGCAGCGTCGCGAGCGCGCGCTGGTCATGCGCTTCGAGCGCGTCGGTGATCGGGAAGCCGGACGCTTCGAGGGTGGCATTGATGTCCGTTTTCGGCAGGACGTACACCTGCTTGAACGGGAAATCGCTGTTCATCCGCGAGCGCACGGCATCAGCGGCCTGCACCCCCATACCCTTCTCGCCGGAGCGAAACACTGCGACAAGGACCCGCGTCGCGTTCGGGTCAGGGACCCGGTTGTACTGCGCGGACGCGACCGTGGGCACCGCGAGGGTACCGCCGAGAGCGAGCGCGAGTCCCGCGAGCGCCTGGAAATGCCGTGACGTCAAAGTCGTAACCTCCGCACCGAGAGCCGTGGGCCGGCAGAAGCCGGAAATCTGGAACCCGAGTCGCCGTGCGCGAGCCACTCGGGTCTTGGGGGAACTCAGCAACTTGAAGCGTTCGCGCGCACGTCGCAAGCAGTCGGATGGTACCGATTCCACTAGCAACGGGCAGCGCGGTCGGACGAGTGGGCGAAGAGGGACTCGAACCCCCGACATCCTGCGTGTAAGGCAGGCGCTCTAACCAACTGAGCTATTCGCCCGATGTACGCCGCGCCCGGTGGCTCCGTTGAGAAACTACCGGAGCCGGGGGGTACGGTTCCCGGAATGCAGACATCTTAACCGGATTGTCACGTTCGGTGGACGTACCGACCCCGCCCGCGACAACGACCGGGATCAGCCCTTCAGGATGGCCAGCGGCACCAGGACGACGTACCCCAGCACGAGCAGGACGGGTGCGATGGTCTCGCCGCCGCGGGCGAGGTCCACGTAGCCAGCCAGCAGCGAAACGGCGGCGGCCCCCCAGTACAGGAGAGCGCGGGAGCGGGGCGTGTCGTTAGCAGTCATGGGGCAGGATACCGACAGACGGCGGGCGCAGGCAAGGGCATCCCCTGCCCTCCCCGGCTACGCGACCTCGCCGCCGGCCGACGCCGACAAGGACGCCGACGAGGACGCCGACCCGGACGCGCCGGCGTCCAACAGCGCCTGCAGCGCCGACCGCCGGGCCGCCTCGTCCTGCGCCGCATCGGCGGCGCGCATCGCCTCGATCCGCCGGCGGTCCCGGCGCCGCCGGTCGATGTAGAGCGGCAGGAGCGCGACCCCGAACAGGCCGAATACGACGGACACGTTCGTGGCGAGCGCGAGGGCGCCGTAACGCCGCCGTGTGCGCGCCTTCCAGTGTGCCTCGAACTGCTCCCCGGTGAGCCCGAACGCCTGCCGGATGGCACGCTCCATCGACCCGGTGTCCTTCCAGTACGCGAAGAAATTGCCGAGCCCGTGCACCGGGTCGAGCGCCGCGAGTTCGCTCACCACGCGATGCGCCATGGCGTAGCTCCACTCGGCTTCGGTCGCCCCCGCGAAGAAGCCGTTCTCGAGCCGGTCCAGTGAGGGGAGCGTGCGCCACACCATCGCCAGCGAGGTCGCGAAGACCTCCTCCCGGTTCCACTCCCCAGCCGCGACGCTGGCGTACCCCTCGTCGAACCAACGCGGCGGCAAGCGGCCGAGCCGCTCGTGCAGCGCGAGGTGCGCCAGTTCGTGCCGCAGGACCACGACCGGATCACCGGCCTCGCTACCGGCACGGGAGCCTTGCAGGACCAGCCGCTGCTCGTCGGGGATTGCGATGGCCGCCCCCCATTCAGGGGCGTGCGGCCCCACCCACTGCCGGAAGCGCGCCGCATCGGGTGCGACGGCGATGAGGACGCGCGCCGCGGGGCGCGGCAGTCCGGGAAAACTGTCGTTGGCCTGCGCCGCCGCGAGCAGGGTGCGCGCGAGGCGCAGGTCACGGGCGCCGGCCACCACGGTGAAGCGGCCGGCATCGAGTCGGACGCCGGGGGCCTCGGGTCGCTGCGCCCGCAGCGGCGGTACGACCGCCGGCACCACCGCCAGCACCGCGGCCAGTACCGCGGCCGCGACCAGCGCGGCGATCAGTCGGCGCGCGACGGCGCGACGCCCTGCTCCACCTGCCCCAGCATCTCCGCGCAGCGTTTCCCCCATGGACTGAACTTGTTCGCCTCCGCACCGGCGCGCCACGCGGCGATGGCCTCGTCGCGCTGATCGGCGCGCCAGTACGTGTGTCCAAGCTCATACCAGCTTTCCAGCAAGTTGGGTCCGAGCGCGAGCGCACGGCGGAAGAACGTCGCCGCATCGTCGTACATCTCCCGCTCCCGGTACACCATCCCGAGATACAGGTGCGCGTACAACGTGGCCTTGCGGTCGCGGTCGAGCCGGATGGCGCGCGAGAGGTGTTCGATGGCCTCGCCATAGCGCCCGGTGCGCAAACTGATGTAGCCCATGTTGGTCAACGCCAGCGCATGTTCCGGATCGCGTGCCAGCACCTGCCCGAACGTGTGGGTGGCGGCCTCGTACTGCTGTTGCAGCATCTGCGCCCACCCCAGCAACGTTTCCGCCTCGTCGCTCATGGGCGCCAGCTCGAGGGCGCGGCGCAGCGCGACCTCGGCGCCGGCGGGATCGCCGAGCGAGAGCTTCGACCACCCCTTTTCGATGAAGGTGGAGGCACCCAGATGATCGACGCGCCCGGAGAGCCCGCGAACCGGTGTCGATTCTGCCGCCGGTGCGGTTGCCGGTGCCCCGCCATCCAGCTGTTTCCAGACCTCGACGAGCTCCTTCACACTCGCCTTGAAGGCGAGGGCGGCCGCCGCCGCTGCGTCGGCCTCACGGAACAGCGCGATGATCTCCTGCTTCAGCCGTTCGCGCTCGCCTGGTGCCGGCCGGGCGTCCAGCGCCCGGCGGATCGTGTCGTAGCGGAGCGGCAAGTCAGAACCGGACGGCGACATGGCAGCGGTCATCGAGGAGGCGGAACGGGATCGGGAGGGGGAACAGTACCAACGCCCGGCCGATCGTGGACCACCGCCTCGTGGTCCCGCGGCGTGTGGCGTGGCAGGGCGCGGTCCCGTACCACGCGCGTGGCGACGTGGCGGACGATGGCCGACGCCACGTCGGGGAGGGCAACGATCTCGTCGGCGCCGGCGATGCGCAGGGCGGACTCGGGCATGCTGTCCACGACACAGGTGGCCCGATCCTGCACGATCCCGATGCCGCCCGCCGCGCGGACGGCGTGCAAGCCATCGGCCCCGTCGCGGCCCATGCCCGTGAGCACCACGCCGACGCAGGCGGCCCCGACGTAATCGACCGCCGATGTGAACAGTGGATCGGCCGCGGGGCGCACCCCCCAGAGCGGCGGCTCTTCATCGAGCCACGTCTCCGGCGCATGGCGTGGTCCGCCCACCCGCAGATGGACGCCGCCGGGCGCGAGGTACACATGGCCCGCGCGCAGTGGTTCGCCATGGCGGGCCTCGTGCACCGGCACGCGCGAGAGGGTGTGTAACCGCCGCGCGAAGCTGGCGGTGAACCCGACGGGCATGTGTTGCACGACCAGGACGGCGGCGTGGTCAAACCGCGGCAGCGCCGGAATGACCTGCGCCAGCGCCGCCGGCCCTCCGGTGGACGACGCGATACACACCAGTGCCCGCGGCGCGGCGGAGGCGGCGTGGGCCACCGCGACCGGCGTGCCGGTCGGCGTGCCGGTCGGCGACACCGCCGCCGTGCGGAGCGCGTCCAGCAACTGCTCACGCACGCGTTCCAGGTCGACGCTGACCGGCCCCGACGGCTTGCGCACACAACACGCCGCCCCGCGGGCGAGGGCACGCTGCGTGACGTCGGCCCCGGCGTCTGCGGCGCCGGCGGTGAGTATCACGACCGGCCGCGGCCAGTCGCGCATGATCCGGTCCAGGCACGCCAGCCCATCCAGCTGCGGCATGTCGATATCGAGCGTGACCAGCTCCGGGTCGAGCGTCCGCAGCTGCCGCAAGGCATCCAGGCCGTCGCATGCCGTCCCGACCACCTCGAACTCACCGCTCGACGTGACGAGATCGCTGACCAGGCGCCGCATGAAGGCGCTGTCGTCCACGACGAGGACCCGCCGGCGTACGCCCTCAGCCGCCACGGGATCCTCTCATGCGGCCTCTCCGAGGACCGCCGCGTGTCCTGCCGACCGCGCTGCCGATGGCACGGCCACCGGCGGGATCACCGCGAGATTGGCGCGCACGATGCGATGATCGGGATCGAGCACGAGGGCGGCATCCCACGCCGCGCGCGCGGCCTCGAGCGCGCCGCGCCGATAGTGGATGTTGCCGATCTTGAGGTACACATCGGGCCCGTGCGATGGGGCCAGACGCACCACACGCTCGAACGCCTCGAGGGCGTCGTCGTACCGCTGCGCGCGGTACAGATAGTCGCCGAGGTTCTTATGCAGGTGGGCGCCGTTGGCGTCCTCCAGCAACGCGTGCTCGAGGGTGCGTGCGGCCAGCTCTGCGCTGCCGCGGCGCTCGTGCACGACCGCCAGATTATTGAGCAGCACCGCCGCATGCGGATGCCACGAGAGCCCTTCCTCGAGCACCGCGGCCGCCCGCGCGAGCTCGCCACGGCACGCGGCCGCCAGTCCGGCCACGTGAAACCACGCCGCCGAGGGCTGTCGTGGGCCCCACGCACGGCGCGCCTCCGCCAGCGCCTCCTCGGCGCCGGCCGGATCACCGCGGCGCAGCGCGATGGTCGCACGCGACAGCGCGAGGCGCGGATCCGGCAGCGTCAGCCGACGCGCCGCATCGTCCAGATGCGCGGCGGCGGCGGCGAGGTCACCCAGCTGTTCGTACGCGTACGCCAGATTGTGGAACACGGCCGCCGGCGCATCGGGCTCCTGTGCGGCCCGCCGGAACGTCTCCACCGCCCCATCCCAGTCGCGGCGCTGCAACTGCACGAGGCCGAGATGAAAGCGCGACACGCCGTCGGCGTCGCGCAGTTCGAGCACGCGCCGGAATTCCCGCTGCGCCTCGTCGAGCATGCCCGTGCGGTAGAAGGCCACGCCGAGGTTGCGATGCTCCGCGACGCGGCTCTCGGGCGACGGCTGCCGACGCGCCGCACTGCGCCCCACCCGGTGCACGTAGCCCGCGGTGACCAGTCCGTACACCGCCTTGCCCACGTCGAATTCGCCCAGCCCCGAGCGCTCGATCACGGTGAGCAGATCGTGCGTACCATCGAGCAGCGACAGAATGCGCTCCTGCGTCGCGCTGAGCGGGCCCTCCCGCTGGGCGAGCCGCGCGCTGTCCAGCTCGAAGATCAGGTCGAGACTCGACACTTTCTTCTCGATCTGCGTCCACTCGTCCACCCGGCGCGCGCCTTCGAGCAGCAGCGAGTCGGCCCCCACGGAGAGCAGCGGCGCCTCGGTCGCGTCCTCCGCCTCCGGCTCGAAGGTGAACGTGCCCTGCGACCAGGCGAACAGCTGATAGACGGCCTCCTCGACTTGCGTGCGATACTCGCGCACGAGCACGTCACGCGGCACCATCGCCTGCGCAAGCAACACGCGCGCGAGGTCACGGTCGTCATGGATGGCGCCGGCGGCGTTCACCCGCGCCAGATCGTCGGGGGCCAGCACGCCCAGTCGAATGAGACGATCGCCGAGACGGTCGCGCCGGTTCACCAAGGCGGCGTGCACGATGCGCCCGCCGGCGAAGTGCACCGTGCCGAAGCTCCCCTCGCGCGCCACGCTCAGGCAGCCGGTTTTCTGGCCCAGCGCGAGCAGCTGTAACACATCGGCCAGCGAGGCCTCACTGAGACTGCCACGGATGGCCATCAGCGATACTCCTCCATCAGGCGTCCGCCGAGCTCCGGCCAATCCCAGATCGTTTTTTCGCGATCCTCGAAAAAGCGGTCGGGTACTCCCGCCGTCGGCGCGCTGCGCGGCGAGACGCCCACCGACGCACGCGCCGGCACCTCCACCACGAGCCCGCCCTCGAACCGCGAGCGCAACCGATCGGCGATGCCCGTCAGATCACGCGGCGCCACGCGGCTGGTGAACACGATCTGCCCGCCGCGCTCGTACAGCTGATTGAACAACTGGAACAGCTCATCCTGCGTGCGTTCCTTGCCGGCCAGCACCTCGACGTCATCCAGCACGAGCACGTCGGCGGTGCGGAAGCGCGCGCGCCAGCGGTCGATGGTGCCATCCTGCATCGCGGCGATGAGCTCGTCCACAAAGGCGGTCGCCGAGAGACAGGCCACGGTGCCGCGGTGCGATCCTGCCGCGCCGGCCGTTTGCCGTGCGTGAGCCAGCGCGTGACCCAGCGCATGCGCCAGATGCGATTTGCCCCCACCCGCCGGCCCGTGCAGGAACAGCGGATTGTAGCGCACGCCGGGCTGCGCGATCACGGCGTCGATGGCCGCCACGGCGAGCTGATTGGCCGAATCCACCTCGATGCGGTCGCGGGTGAACGCCGGGAACGGTGCCGGCAGCGGCGGCAGCGCCGCCACGGCGCGCGCCACCACGGCGGTCGCCTCAGCCACACGCGCCACATCGCGGAACGCGGCGTGTGCCCGCAGCGCCGGATCGAGACTGACGGCCTGCGCCTCGAGCTGCCGCACATGCTCGACGGCCGCCGCGAAAGTCGTCAACAAACCGTCCACGTCGGGGGCCGTGGCAAGCGTCATCGCGCGTTCGAGCACGGCGGTGTTGTACCCGTCGCCCTTCCAGCGCGCGACCGCATCGCCGAGCGCGACCCGCCACGGCTCCACACGCGTCTCCACTTCCTGCATCACGTCGGCCAGAAAGCCGTCGTAATCACTGCCGTCGGGAATAATGGCGGCGATACGCGTCGGGGGCGTGACCACCCCGCGCTCCCCCAACACCGCGCGGACGTCGGCCGCCGCCACGGGCGCGCCTTCGAGCTGTTGAAAGGCGGTGAGCTTGTTCAGGGCGCCCTTGAGTTCGCGCACATTTCCGAAGGGGAGCCGCGCCACCTCGGCCAGCACACCATCCCCGAACACGGTCGCGCGCTCGCCGCACACATTGCGCAGGATGGCGAGGCGCATTTCGTAATCGGGCGCGCCCACATCGACGACCAGCCCGCCCGACAGACGCGACAGCAGCCGTTGATCGACGTCGGGGATGTCCGCCGGCTGCCGGTCGCTGGTAAGCACGAGCTGTCGACCGGTCCCCTGCATGACGTGCAACAGCCGCAGCAGCTCCGATTGCGTTTCCCGCTGCCCCGTGAGCAACTGCACGTCGTCGAGGATGAGCAGATCCACCTGCTGATAGTGCTCGGCAAACCGCTGCGGCTGCCCGCTCGCGATCACGCGCTGGAGATGCTCGGCCACCTCCTCGCCGGAGGTGAACTCGACGCGCAGGTCCGGGTGCACGACCTGCGCGCGATGCGCGATGGCGGCGACCAGGTGCGTCTTGCCGAGGCCGGAGCCGCCGTACACGAACAACGGGTTGTAGGCGTTCCCCGGAGCATCCGCGACCGCACGGGCGGCCGATGCCGCGAGCCGGTTGGATGAGCCCACCACGAAGGTGTCGAACCGGTACGTCCCGTCGAGCATGCCGCTCATGCGACCGCCGCCGTGACCGCGGCGTCGGCATACAGCCCCATGGGGACGTCACCCGAGGTGATGCGCGGCGAGGAGACCGGGGTGCGCAACGCCCGCGCCGCGCGCTTCGCAGACTCCGTCCCTTCGTCGGCGCCCAGCCGTTTGAGCACGCGCATCCCCAGCGACCGCAGCGTGTCGAACACGCCCACGCCGTGCAGCGCATCGCCGGCGAATTCGGGCACGGCGCGGAAGTTGAGGGCGACGGAGAGATCCGCCACACTCACCGCCAGCGAGGCGGGGAGGTCCTGCTTGTTGTACTGCATGACCAGCGGCAGCGCCCGGGCGTCCACGCCATGCTCGGCGAGGCAGGCGTGCATATCCTGAAGGCTCTCGAGATTGTCGCTCCAGCGATGCCGCTGGCTGTCGGCGACGAACACGATGCCGTCGGCGCCCTGCAGCACGAGCTGGCGGATGGACCGGTAGTACGGCTGCCCCGGCACGGTGTAGAGCTGAAAGCGCACGTTGTACGCCCCCACCGTGCCCAACTCCACGGGGAGATAGTCGAAAAAGAGCGTGCGGTCGCGCCGGGTCGCCAGCGACGTGAGCGTTCCGACCTGTCCGTTCGGCAGGGCCGAATGCAGATAGGTCAGATTCGTCGTCTTGCCGGAACGTCCCGGGCCGTAGTAGACCAGCTTGCAGGTGATCAGCCGCGTGGCGTGATCGACAATGGGCATGCGCCCGCTCCTCTCCGTGCCGCCGAGGAGGCCGCGCCGTCGCGACCTCACCGGATGTGTCCGTCGCCGCTACGGATGCAGCAGCGCGTGCAAACGGGCCGTGAGTGCCATGGCTTCACGCACGCGTGCCGCGTCCGCGATCGACTCCGGTTGCCGGAGGGCGGCGGTCCAGTGGGTCAGCGCCAGCTCGAAGTCACCACGCCGGGCCGCATCGTCACCAAGCCGGCACCAGCGCGCACCCTCGTCGCCCGTGACCGGCCCGTCCGTCTCCCCTCGCAGCAAGGACGGCCCAAGCCCTGAGGACGCAACCGGCCAGGCGCCGGACGTGCCAACCGGCGGGTTGGGCGCCGCCAGCCCGCTCTCCGTGATGACCCCCAGCTCGACGGGATCGAACAGCGAATCCTCCCCGTCCTGAAGGTCCGCTTCAGTCGCCGGCCCCGCGAACGGGACGGCCGTCGGCCTGGCCACCGGCGTCGAGGGGGGCGTGGACGAGTGTCGGGTGTGCGCGGTCGAGGGGATCCACAGATCGCCGGTGATCCCGGCGTCGGGGGCCGGGATGGCGTCGACGGTCGGCGGCGTCGGATTGCGACGCGGTGCGACGGGTTCCTCGCGCAGCGTCAGCAGCCCGGCCCCGATGAGCCCATGGACGCGCTCGGCCACGTCGAGCAGGTCTTTCCCGAGCGCGGCCGCCAGCGCCGGCAGGTCGCGCACGCCATCCACGCGGGTGAGCAGTTCCCACTGCGCGGGGGAGAGCCGGAGCAGCGGCAACTGCTGCGGCTCGACATCCACGAACGCGGGGACGACGCGCGCATGCGGCACCCGGTCGCCGATACGCTGCCAGAGCTCGGCCCGCTGTGCCGCCTCGATCAGCAACGGCTCGACGGCCAGGTGGATCGCAGCGCTGGACGGTCCCGACTGCGCCGGGGGGGCGAAGCGGAACGTACCGTCGCGCCAGAGCAGCAGATCCAGCGCGGTGGCTTCGACCTCGCGCGCTTCGGCAGCGGTGCGTGCCGCCGGCGCGACCGACGGCGCCGCCACGCTCCAACTGCGCGCGTCGACAATCGCGCCGTGCTGAAACGACACGGTCGCACGACGCCCGTGCAGCGGGGCATGGAGATACAGCGTGCCGGTTTTGCGGCTCCCCGAGAGGAGCTGCAGCACCTCGGCCAGCCCGAGATCGCGCAGTCGTCCTTCGAGGCTCATCCCGCGCTCCCACGGCATGCCAGCCATGCCCACGCGCCTCTCATGCGACGCGTGCGGGATCACCCGCCATCGCGACCGCTGCGGACACCGCCGTCGACACCGCGTGGCGTGCCTGCTCCACATACCGATCCGGCTCAGGCGACTGCGCCAGCCGCGTCCAGCGCGCCATCGCTTCACGCATACGCGCCTGCTGCGCCAGCAACACCCCGTCGCACCAGAGGGCCCCCGTGAAGTCGGCATCGTGCCGCAGCATGCGGTCCACGACGACGCGCGCGTCCGGGGCACGGGCCTCGCCGATGAGCACCTCGGCCAGCAGCAGCAGCGCGTCGCGGTCCGTCGGCACCCGGCGAAGCAGATCGACCAGCAACCACCGCGCGTCCATGTACCGCTGCGCGTCGTGATGCACCCGCGCCAACTCGATGACGGCGTCACGCCAGTTCGGGACCGCCGTCAGCGCCGCCACCAGCTCCAGTCGCGCCGCCAGCAGATCACCGCGCTGCCGCAGCATGCGGGCGATCGCCACGCGCGCCGTCGGACGCGCGGCGTCGTGCGCCAGCGCACGGCGGTAGAACGCCAGCGCCAGCGCGTCGTCCCCCAGCGTCATGGCCGCGTCACCGGCAAAGTGCAGCAGCGCGGCACTCGTCACGTCCAGGCGCAACAGCCGCAGCATCGCGGTACGTGCCACTTCACCGCTGGCCGGCGTCCGCCGCGCGTCGGCCGCTGCCGCCCCGGCGAAGAGCGCCAACAGCTCCGGAAGCTGCGGCCACATCGCGCCCGCACGCTTGAGCACCGGCAGCGCCTCCCCACCGCGCCCCAGCAGGCAGAGACAGCGCGCTTCCCCGAGCGCCGCGCGCTGCCACAGCGCCTGCGTCGCCGGCTCCATGGTCGCGAGCGCGACGCCGGTGGCATCGAGCCGCTCACGCGCCCGCGCATACCGGTCCAGCGCTTCGCCCTGCAGCGCCCGGGCGGCAAACCGGTCGGCCTCGTCGCACCACGCCGTTCCCTCATCCGCCGGCGTCACGACGCCCTCGCCCGCGTGCACCGACACCACCGCAGCCGGTGCCTGCTCGGGGAGCAGCGCCTCGAGGAGATTGTCGGCGACCGCCGTGCCGCGCAGCGGTTCCCCGCCCCGCACCGTGAGCAACGTCAGCCCACCCACGGCGTCGGGGCATTCCCGCTGCAGATCGATCCCGACGGCCATCCGCACATCCATCCGCACGGGGGCGTAGCGCAGGGCCGCCTCCGTCTCGCGCGCCGCACCGTCGGCGTCGCCCAGTTGCGCCAGCACCTGCCCGAGCGCGAAGCGGGCTTCGGCGAACGCCGGGCGGCACTCGATGGCGGTGAGCAGCGCGTCGCGCGCGTCCTCCGGCCGGTGCAATGCCTGCAGGACGGTGCCCATTTCCTGCCACGCATCGGCGTCGCGCGGATGGAACGCCACGAGTTCGCGCAGCAGCGCCAGTGCCGCCAGCGGATCGCGCTGCGCCGAACACCACCGGGCGAGGTTGAGCCGGGCCACGACCAGCGTGGGATCGAACTCGGCGGCGCGCAGGAACGACTCACGCGCGGCCCCCACGTCGCCGAGGTCGTAGAGCGCGACGCCCAGATTGTTATTGGCCAGCGGGGAGCGCGGATCGCACCGCAGAGCCGCGCGATAGCTGTCGGCGGCGGCGGCCACCCGACCGCTCTGGTGCAACGCCACGCCGTGCTCGTTCCAAAGGCGCGGCTGTTCCTCCCGCGCCAGCAGCGCGTCATATCGCTCGCGCGCCGCGTCGAACGCACCAGCCACGAGATCGAGTTCGGCCAGCGCGTGCTGGGCGAGCCGGGGATCTTCGCCGTTCGCCAGCGAGCGTTCGAACTCGCGGCGGGCTTCGTCGAAGTAGCCGCGCTGCCGGAAGGCCAAGCCCAGACCGTAGTGGGCCAGCGTGCCCTCGGCCTCCACGCTCATCATGCGGGGAGCCGCCCCAACGATGCGCGCCACGTCGGGGAGCGTGGTCGGTTCGAGCGACAGGTCGGCCTGCACCGTGGTGAGCGACGGATTGAGCTGCGCGGCGCGCCGCGCGGCATCGCGTGCCGCGTCATGACGGCCCATGTCACCCAGCACGAAGCCGCGCAGCAGATGCGCGTCGGCGTTGCCGGGAAACGCGGCCAGCAACGCGTCGAGGCGATCGAGCGCCTGCTCGTTCTGTCCGCGTTGATACAACACTTCGGCGAGATGGAGGCGCGCGTCGGTGTCCCCGCCGCCCACGTTCACCGCGCGTTCGAACCAACGCTGCGCGCGGCGGAGGTCACCGGCGCGCTGCTCGATCAACCCGCGCTCGAAGAGCGCCACCGCATCGTCGGGGTCCGCGGCGATGAGGGTATCCAGCTGCTGGATCGCCGCAGTGGTGTGCCCGACCAGCCGTGCCAGACGTGCCCGCTCGCGCGCCGCGGCGCGATCATCGGGATCGGCCGCCACGCGCGCATCGAGATCGGCCATGCGGACGCTGCACGCATCGGGTTGCGTGGCCGCGATTTCGAGATTGCGCGCGGCGGTGCGCATGCGCGGGTCGAGCGCCAGTGCGCGCAGAAACGCATCGACCGCTTCGGCGTGCAAGCCGCGCGCGTGGTACAGCACACCGAGGTTGTTGAACGCACCGGAGTCCTGCTGATCGACGCGCCCGATGAGCGCCCGCAGCAAATCCAGATCGCGACCGGCCGGCCGCACGGGAGACATGGCAGTGAGTACGGCGGTGGTCAGGCGAGCCGCAGCGCGCGGAGCATCACCTGCAACGAGGCCGGATCCGGGAGCAGCAGGAAGAACCCGCGCAGCGTCTGATCCAGCTCGGTCAGCAGGAATTCATTCTCGACACACAGGGCCGACTCCTGATCGGACCCGCCCGCCCCGATGGTGCTCGCCATCACGGCGGCGGACATGTCGATGACGAGGCTGGGCGGCGACGGCAGCAGCAGCATGCCGAGGAAGTCGCTGAGCGCATTCATGTACGCACCGCTCAGGATGTTGCCCGCTTCCTTGATGGCCGAGGCTTCGAGTTCACTCAGCGCGACCGAGGAGCCGACAGGCCGGCGCAGCATCAGCTCGGCGAGACGCATCACCGTGGACTTCGGGAACACGAGCATCGTCTGGCCGGTGAGATCACCGAGCATGTGCATGTGCACCGCAGCCACCGGCTCCTCCGCGGGGGAGAACGACGACGGCAACGCCGCGAGGCTGGCCACGCTGATGGCGGGCACCTTGATCATGATCGTGCTGCCGGTGAGCTGCGACAGCGCGGTGGCGGCGTGACCCGCGCCGATGTTGGCCGTTTCACGCAGCGCGTCCATCTGGAGGGTCTGCAACGAGTGGATCGCGGGCATGATCAGCTCACCTTCGTGTCACGGGTCGGGTGGCGTGTCGTCACGCCACACTGCTCACATCGACGATGAGCGCGGGGCTCCCGTCACCGAGAATCGTGGCCCCGCTGAACCAGGGGCGTGCGCCGCGCACCGTCTCGAGCGGTTTCACCAGAATATCCTGCTGCGCCAGCAGGGCATCGACGAGCAACGCCGTGCGCCGTCCGGCCACGTCCACGATGGCCACGTGGCGGACGCCGTCCACGGACGCCGCGGCCGGCGCGAGGGGATCGTCCTCGAACCGCTGCTGGAGCGCCACCAGCGGAACGGTTTCGTCACGGACCGTGATGGTGAGCGCCCCCGTGCCGCGCGAGGCGCCCGTGAACTCCAGCACTTCCCGCACGTGAGCGGCCGGGATCGCGTAGGTCGCGCCCCCCACCTGCACGAGCAGCGCCCGCATGATCACGAGCGTGAGCGGTAGCCGCATCGTGAAGAGTGTGCCCTCCCCCGCGGTGGTCGCGAGTTCGAGCCGTCCCCCCAGCGCCCGGACGCGGGTGTTCACCACATCCACACCGACGCCGCGTCCCGAGAGCGCGGTCACGGCGCGTGCTGTCGAGAGCCCCGGATACGCCACGAGTTGCAGCAGCGCGTCGTCGGTGAGTGCCGCGGCCGAGTCGCCATGGAGTCCCTGCTCCTGCGCGCGCTGTCGCACGGCGTCGCGATCGATGCCGCGGCCGTCGTCGCGCACCTGAATCACGAGGGCCGCGCGCTCGCGCGCCGCGCGCAACGTGAGCCGGCCGGCGGCCGGCTTGCCCGCCGCCCGCCGCGTGGCCGCGTCTTCGAGGCCGTGATCAAGCGCGTTGCGCAGCAAGTGCATGATCGGCTCGCCGATGGCGTCGAGCAGCGAGCGGTCGATCTCGAGATCGCGACCGGCCATCGTGAACTGCACCTCTTTCCCCAGCTCCCGGGCGAGGTCGCGCACGAGACGCGGGAAGCGGTCGAACACCTGCGCCGCCGGAAGCATGCGCGCTTGCAGCACTTCGTCCTGCAGCGTGGACACGAGCCGCGCCGCATCGTGTGCCGCGCGCACGACGGCTCGATCGGGGTGCTCCGACGCCTCGAGCGCGCGCAGCAGACGATCCCGCGTGATGACCAGCTCGCCCACCAGATCGAGCAGCGTATCGAGGCGCCGCGCGTCAAGGCGGATCGTACGCGGCGCGCCGGGGTCGGGCGTCACCGCGTCCGGTGCGACCAGCGCCAGCGCGACCGCCTCCGGGGTCACCGCCGCCGGCCCGGCCTCGGGGGCCGCCGCGAGCCCCCGCAGAAACGCCTGCATCGCCTGCGTGGGATCCACCTGCCCCGATGGCACGGCGTCGATCGCCGCGCGCAGCAATTCGGTGCCGTCGAAGAGCCGCTGCAGCGAATCCGCAGGCGGCGCGTGGCCCGCACGGCGCATCGGCTCCGCGTACGACTCGAGGGCGTGCGCGAGTTGCTCCGCGGCCTGATATCCCATCGCACCGGCCATGCCCTTGATGGTGTGCACGCCACGAAACACCGTGGCGAGCGACGCGCCGATCGCATCGGCAGGCGCCTGGGGGGGCGCGGCGGGTGGTGCCTGCTCGAGCGCCAGCAGCGCCTCGTCGATGGCCGCGAGATGCTCGCGCGCTTCACTCAGAAAGAGCGCGGCGTACTTGGCTTCGTGCAGCACGGCCATCGGAGCCGGCGCGACGCGGGCGACGCGTTCGGCGACGCGTTAGGCGGCGAGGACGCGCTGGACGGCGTCGAGCACGCGGCTCGGCTGGAACGGCTTCACCACGAAGTCCTTCGCGCCGGCCTGAATCGCTTCCACCACCAGCGCCTGTTGCCCCATGGCGCTGCACATGAGAATGCGGGCGGACGGATCGTGCGCCGTGATGGCGCGCACCGCGTCGATGCCGCCCATCTCGGGCATGACGATATCCATCGTGACCAGATCGGGGCGCAGCTGCTTGTACTGCGCCACCGCCTGCACACCGGTTTCCGCCTCCCCGATGATCTCGAAGCCGGCCTGCGTGAGGATGTCGGCCACCATGGTGCGCATGAACAGCGCGTCGTCGCAAATGAGTACGGTCCGGCTCATGGAGTCCTCTCGTCGGCTGAATGCAGGTGCCGCGCGCACAGCGCCACGGCGTCCAGCGTCACGAGCGGTTCGTCACCGGTCTCCTCCGCGGCGTCGCCGGAGGGGTCCAGTGCGCGGACATCGCGCACGCTGTGCACGGCGAGCCCGATCAGGCGCGACCCGTACTCCAGCAGGACGACTGACCCCGCCGTGACGGCACGCTCTCCCGACAGCATGGCCTGGAGGTCCAGCACTGTAACGATCGCCCCCCGCACGTTGACGATCCCCAGGAGCACGACGGGACTCCCCGGCACCCGATGCACGCCGGTGGCACGCACCACTCCGCGCACCTGCCCCACGGGAATCCCGAAGGATTCCCGCTCCACGGTGACGACCAGCACCCGCGGGCGCTGGTCGTCGCCGTCGTCGTCAGTCGCGGTCGTCGTCATCGACGTCCCGCGCCGGCGCCTGCCCGGGGAACGGCTCGTCGGTGCGGTAAAATCCGAAGAAATCCAGCGGATCCTGATGCGTGGCCAGTTCCGGCATACAACTCACCACGGCCAGCGACTCCCGCAGATCGGTCGGCAGCGGCGCCCGGAGATCGACCGCGGCGCCCGTGATGGGGTGCCGGAACCGCAGCCACGCCGCGTGCAGGAAGTGCCGCTTCCCGGGTAGCGCCACCAGCCGCCGCCCGCCACCGCCGCCGTACGTGTCGTCGCCCACGACCGGATGGCCCACCGCCGCGAGGTGCACGCGGATCTGGTGCGTCCGGCCACTGTGCAGGTGCGCCCGCAGGAGATCGGCCGAATCGAAACGCGCCAGCCGCGCGAAATCGGTGCGCGCCATTTTGCCGTCGGGCACAATCGCCATCCGGGTGCGGTCCCGCGGGTCACGGCCGATCGGCTTCTCCACCGTGAGCGCGTCACTGGCGAGGTGGCCCCAGCACAGCGCCACGTACCGGCGCGTGACATGACGGGCCGCCAGCGCCGCGCTGAGCGAGCGATGCGCCACGTCAGTCTTGGCCACGATGAGCAGCCCCGACGTGTCCTTATCCAGCCGGTGCACGAGTCCCGCGCGCTCCTCACCGCCACCTTCGGCCAGCGGTTCGCCGCGGCCGATCAGCGCGTTCACCAGTGTGCCCGTCCAGTTGCCCGGGGCCGGGTGCACCACCATGCCGGCGGCCTTGTTGACCACGAGCAGATAGTCGTCCTCGTACACGATGTCGAGCGGAATCTGCTCGGCCACGATGTCGCGGCCCGGCGGCGGCGGAATCACCACCTGCACCCGGTCGCCTGTGACGCTGCGATACGAGGCCTTCTCCCGCTTGGCGTTCACGGTAACCTGCCCGTTGGCCACCAGCGTGGCCGCCTGCGTCCGGGACAGGTCGCAGCGACGCGCGACCAGCAGATCGAGCCGTTCCCCAGCATCCTCACCCTCGGCGACGACCAGGTCATGAGCGACCGGCGCCGCCGGCGACGCGAGTGCACTCACGTCTGCGCGGCCTGTTCGGCCTTGTCCTGCTGCCACAATGCGATCACGAGACACGCTGCTCCAATAGTCACGGCGGTGTCGGCCACGTTGAACGTCCAGAAGCGGACGTCGCCGATCCCGATGTCGATAAAATCCACCACGCCATCCCGCAGCCGGATGCGATCGAGCAGGTTGCCGATGGCCCCTCCGACGACGATCGGCACGCCGGCGGCGGCGATGCGAGAAATGCGCGTGAGGTCGGCCGTGGCGCGGATGAGCACCACCACGATCACGACGCTGAGCGCCGCGAAGATCCAGCGCGAGGCCGGGCCAACGTGCATGCCGAAGGCCGCCCCCGGATTGTAGGCCAGCGTAAAGCGCACCACCTCACCGATGATCTGATGCGGCACGTGCCGCGGCGCGAGATACTCGACCGCCAGCGCCTTGGTCACTGCATCGCAAGCGGCGATGAGCGCGACGATCATCCAGAAACGGGGAGAGGCCGACGCGACGGGCACATCGTTGATGACGGCCGATGCGGTGGCGCTCCGATGCGGGTGACTCATTGCGGCAGGTCGACAGGATCCGGCGGGGTGGCGCGGCCGGCCGCCTCGGCCGCCTCACGCTGCTCTTCGCCCCAGAGCACCCACGCCAGTAAAAAGGCACCGGTGCTCACGGCGATGTCCGCCACGTTGAAGGTAGGCCACCGGTGCAGCCCCACGCCGATGTCGATGAAGTCCACGACACCGGCCTCCGACCGGATGCGGTCGATGACGTTGCCGATCGCGCCTGCGGCCACGAGCGCGATCGCGAGCGCCTTGCGCAGGTCATCGTGCGCCGTCTGCTGATACAGACGGTACAGGATCACGATGGCCACCACGGTGAGCCCCATGAAGATCCACCGCGAGAAATCGCCCAGATGCAGCCCGAAGGCCGCCCCCGGATTGTACACGAGGGCGAACCGGAACCAGTTCCCGAACACGGGGCTGGCGATGCCGACGGGTGCCAGCGTCGCCACCGCCACGGCCTTGGTGATCAGATCGAGGAAGATGACGACGAACAGAACGGGGAGTGCGACGATCGCCTTCACGTCAGCCCTTCTTCGCGTCTTCCTCGCGCTGCTTGCACGCAAAGCAATAGCGGGCATGCGGCAAGGCATCGAGGCGTTCGAAGGCGATCTCTTCGCCACACTGGTGGCACTTCCCGAAGGTTTCCGGCGACTTGTACAGGCGACGCAGCGCCTGATCGATGTGAAACAGGAACCGGCCCTCCTGCGAGGCGAACAGGAACGCCTTTTCGCGCTCCATGGCATCGGTGCCCTGATCGGCCATGTGGAAGGAGTAGGCGCTGGTGTCGCCGTCGGCTTCGCCGTTGGGTCCGAAGGCCTCGCCGTGGTGCCCGAGCTCCTTGAGCACGCGCTTGCGCTCCTCGAGCAACCGCTTCTCGAAGTGCTGCAGGTGCTTCTTCGACATCGGTTTCGGCTTCTTCGCGTCCTTGGACGCAGCGTTCGATCCGGCCATTACGACCCTTCCTTGGTGAGCGCGAGGCGGATTGAACGTCCATCGACGTCCACCACCTGCATCGCGGTCCACGTGGCACCGTGGCCATCGGCCTGAAACGGTGAGCCCGCTTCCGTGCCCAGTAGCAGGCGCACGGCCAGCACGTCCTCGGCGATACGGTCACGGTGCGTGGCCACGGCGCCCTCCAGCTCCGCATCACCCGCAACAGCCAGGGCGATCCGGTCACTCACGTCCAGCTGTGCTTCCTTCCGCAATCGCTGTACCCGGCTGATCACTTCGCGTGCCAGCCCCTCGGCCCGCAGCGCCGGGGTGATCGTGGGGTCGAGGGCGACCCCGTACCCGCCGTCTTCCTGCACCACGGCCGCCCCGGAGGCGCGCCGGATGATGGCGACGTCGTCGGGGGCAATCAAGCGAGGAATCCCCGCCACGTCGATAGTGACCGACTCCCCACCGGCCAGCGCCCGAATAAGCGCAACGGGCATGTCCGGCACGGCGGCGGCCACCAGCGGGGTTTCCTTGCCGAACTTCTTGCCCAGCGTGCGGAAGTTGCCCTTCACCTCGAGCGACACCAGGGCGTCGGTCGAGCTCACGAACTCCACCACCTTCACATTGATCTCGGACGCCAGCAGGGCGCCCAGCTCCGATGCCGGTCCGGGGTTGCCGGGCACGACGCACTGCACCGACGGCAGCGGCTGACGGACGTTTACCTCGGCCACGTCGCGCGCCGCGCGCGCGAGTCCGGCCAGGGTCCGGATGTCGTCCATGGCCGCTTCGAGCGTGTCGTCCACCGGCGTGGGATGCGCCCGCGTGTACGACGCGAGGTGCACCGACGTACCGGTGAGAGCCCGGTGCACGGCATCGGTCATGAACGGCGCGAAGGGGGCGAGCAAACGGCAGGTGACGGCGAGCACTTCGTGCAGCGTGGCAAACGCCGCCCGGTTGTCAGCGCTCTCCACGTCGTAGAAGCGGGCCCGCGACTGCCGCACGTACCACTTGGACACGTCGTCATCCATGAACTGCATCACCCGCCGCGCCGCGAGCGTGGCGTCGTAGCTGTTCAGATGCGCGTCCACCTCCGCTTCCACGCGCGTGAGGCGGGACAGAATCCAGCGGTCGAGCGCCGGCCGGTCAGCCACGACCGGATCGTTCGCACTCGGACGCCAGCCGAAGTTGGCGTACTGCGCGAAGATGCCGTTGTAGACGTTGCGGAATGTGAGCAGAAAGCGCCCCGCCGTCTCGCGGATCGCATTCTCGTCGAAGCGACGCGGGACCCACACCTGACTGGTGGCCACGAGGAACAGGCGCACCGCGTCAGCGCCGTGGCGTTCCAGCACCTGCCACGGGTCGACGGTGTTCCCCTTGCTCTTGGACATTTTCTGACCCTGCGCATCGAGCACGAGGTCGTTCACCACCACGTGGCGATACGGGGCCGCGGTGCGATCGGTGTTGTTGGGCAAGGCGTCGCCCAGCCCGGTCGCGATCGCGATCAGCGAGTAGAACCAGCCGCGCGTCTGATCGACGCCTTCGCAGATGAAGTCGGCCGGAAACTGCGCCGCGACCGTGTCGTGGTTCTCGAACGGATAGTGCCACTGCGCGAACGGCATCGAGCCCGAGTCGAACCAGGTGTCGATCACTTCCGGCACGCGACGCATGGTGCCCGTCCCCGACGGGGCCGGCCACGTGTACTGGTCGATGTGCGGCTTGTGCGGATCGAAATCCTCGGGCAGCGGCCGTCCGATGCGCGCGGCCAGATCGGCGTAGCTGCCGATCACGTCGATTTCGGTGGCGTCTTCGTCGTTCACCCACACCGGGAGCGGCGTGCCCCAGTAGCGGTCGCGCGAGATCGCCCAGTCCACGTTGTTGGCCAGCCACTCGCCGAAACGGCCGGTGCCGACTTCGCCCGGATGCCAATCGACCGCGGCGTTGCGCGCCATCAGGCTCTCCCGCACCGCGGTGGTGCGCACGAACCACGAGCCGCGCGCGTAGTACAGCAGCGGCGTGCCGCAACGCCAGCAGTGCGGATACGAGTGCGTGAACGTGGTGGCTTTCCACAGCACGTCGCGCTCGCGCAGCACTTCGATGATGCGCGCATCGGCGGTCTTCACGAACACACCGCCCACTTCGGGCACGTCGTCGGTGAACTCGCCGCGCGCCGTGACGGGCTGCAGGAAGGCGAGGCCATGACGCTGTCCGGCGGCGTAGTCGTCGGCGCCGAACGCAGGCGCCATGTGCACCACGCCGCTACCGTCGTCCGCGCTCACGAAGTCTTCCGTCACGATCACTTCATGACGGCCTTCGTCGGGATACGGCACCCAGTCCAGCGGACGACGATACCGCTTGCCCGAGAGCTCGGCGCCGGTCATCTGCCCGGTCACTTCCCACCGATCGGCCCAGTCACCGCCAAGCACCCCCGGCACGCGCGCTTCCGCCAGGATGATCGTCCACTCGGCGCCGGTCTTCTTGCGCAGCTCCACGTACACGAGCGTGGGGTTCACGGCGAGCGCGGTGTTCGACACCAGCGTCCACGGTGTGGTGGTCCACACCAGAATGCGACGACGCTGCGCCGGGGCGTTGCCCTGTTCGTCGAGCAGATCGAGCGCCACATACACGCTCGGATCCTCGACGTCATCGTAGCCCTGCGCCACTTCGTGGCTGGACAGCGCGGTGCCACAGCGCGCGCAGTACGGCAGGATCTTGTGGCCGCGCACCAGCAACGACTTCTCGTGCAGCGTGCGCAACGCCCACCACACCGACTCCACGAAGTTGTGCGAGTAGGTGACGTACGGGTCGTTGTAGTCGAGCCAATAGGCCGTACGCTGCGACAGCTTTTCCCAGTCGCCGCGGTACTTGAACACGCTCTCGCGGCAGCGCCGGTTGAACTCCGCCACGCCGGTCTGTTCGATCAGCTGCTTGCCGCCCAGCTTCGCGATCTCCGACGGATCGACGCCCTGCCGCGCCGCCTCTTCACGCTGCAGCTCCTTCTCGACCTCGATCTCCACCGGCAAGCCGTGCGTATCCCACCCGGCCTTCCGCGGCACGAAGTACCCCTGCATCGCGCGGTGGCGGCAGAAGAGGTCCTTGATCGTGCGCGAGAACACGTGGTGAATGCCGGGGCGACCGTTGGCCGTAGGCGGCCCCTCGTAAAACACGAACGGCGTGGCACCGGCGCGCGCCGCCTGCGCCTGTTCGAACAGCTGCTCGGCATCCCAGCGCGCCAGCAGTTCCTGCTCGAAGGCGTCGGCGCCCGAGTCGGGGAGGAGCGGATACGAAACGGTGTCCTGCGGTGCAGTCATGTGAGCAGCGGATCCAGGGCGTTCAGGCGGACGGAGAGGTTAGAGCCGGGCAATGACGCCCGACACCACAGCAGAGAGTGTCGGTTCGGCGCCCCGCGCCACGGCCACGATCCGGTCGAGCGTGGCCGGTTCGAGGGCATCGGGCAGACACTGGTCGGTGATGATGGACAGCCCGAGCACGCGCATCCCGCCGTGCAGCGCCACGATCACTTCGGGCACGGTGCTCATGCCCACCACATCGGCGCCGAGGCCACGCAGCATGCGGTACTCGGCGCGTGTTTCGAGATTGGGCCCCTGCACCGCCACGTACACACCTTCGCGCAACGTAAGCCCCTGCTGCGACGCGACCTCGCGGGCGAGGGCACGCAGCGCCGCATCGTACGGCGCCGACATATCGGGGAAGCGCGGGCCGAGCGTGTCGTCGTTGGGGCCGATGAGCGGATTGTCGCCCAGCAGGTTGATGTGATCCGAGATCAGCATCAGGTCGCCTGGCGCCCACAGCGGATGCATCCCGCCGCAGGCATTGCTCACGATCAGCGTGTCCGCACCCAGCGCACGCAACACGCGCACCGGGAAGGTGACCTGCTGCAGCGAATAGCCTTCGTAGCGGTGAAAACGCCCCTGCATGGCCACGACCGTCTTCCCACCGAGCGTGCCGCACAGCAGGCGGCCCCGATGCGACTCCACCGTGGAGGGCGGGAAGTCCGGCAGCTCGTGATACTCGATCACGGTCTCGACCGCGATGTCGGCGGCCAGCCCGCCGAGCCCCGTGCCGAGGATGATCGCCACGTCGACCGGACGGGCAAACCGCGCCCGCACGGCCTGCGCACACGCATCGATCCGGGCGGGCGTGTGCAGCCACGGCACTGCGGTCACGTCTCGTCCTCGACCGCATCCAGCCACGAGGGCGTCGGCGCCAACGGGCGCGACGGCAGCTCACGGATGGCCTGCAGCACCGACGGTTCGTTCCGCACGGCCTCGGTGGTGCGCGGCGTCGCGAAATCGGGGACCGGCTCGGACTCCGCGGCGTTCAGCTCGGTGAGCTGGCGCTCGAGGTGATGACGCAGCTGGGCGAGATAGCTGCGCCGCGTGCGCCAGAGCGTCTGGACTTCGTCTTCGGCACGTCGCAGGTCTTCGCGCACCCCCTGCAGCAGCTTGTCCGCGTTGGCCTGCGCCTCGCGCACGATCAGCTGCGCCTCGCGCTCCGCCTGCTCGCGGATTTCGCCGCGTAGCTGCTGGGCACTGACCAGCGCCTCGTTCAGCGCCTTGTCGCGATCCCGGAACGACTTGAGCTGCTCGTGGAAATTGCGCGCCTTCTGGTCGAGTTCCTGATTGGCGCGCGAGAGGCGCTCCAGCTCCTCGGCCACCTGGTCGCGGAACTGATCCACGCGCGCGCGGTCGTAGCCGCGCAACGCGCTGCCGAAGTCGTACCGCCGCGCATCGAGCGCGGTGAGATGGAATCCTTGAAAGCTGTCGTCCGCCATGCGAAGTCCCGGGTGAATCAGGTCCGACCGCCGAACAGCATCGTGCCCAGCCGTACGTGTGTAGCGCCCTCTTCCACAGCGACCTCGTAGTCGCCCGACATCCCCATGCTCAGCCAGTCGGCCGGGTGTCCGCCGGCCTGCAGCAGCGTGCGGGCATCGCGCGCGCCGCCGAACACGGTGCGCAGCACCGCCTCCTCCGCGTCGAACGGTGCCATGGTCATGATGCCGCGGACGCACAGGTGACGGCACCCGTGCAGCCGTTCGGCCACGCCGGGCAGGTCGTGGAGCGCGAACCCGCTCTTGGTGGACTCCCCGCTCACGTTGACCTGCACCAACACCTCGAGCACCCGCTGCGCCTCACCGGCCGCGTCATCGAGCGCCACTGCCAGCCGTTCGCTGTCGAGACTGTGGACGAGGTCGAACCGTGCGGCATTGCGGGCCTTGTTGCGCTGCAGATGGCCGATGAGGTGCCACCGCACCGGCACCGCAATCTGCGCCATCTTGGCCTCGGCCTCCTGCACCCGGTTCTCCCCGACGTCCGTGATCCCGGCCTGCCACGCCGCCATCACCGCCTCGGGGCCGTGGGTCTTGGTGACCGCGATCAGCGTGACATCCTGCCCATGACCACCGCGCGCACGGGCGGCGGCGATGCGTTCACGAACCTCCGCCACCACCGGCGCGACGTGTGCCTCAAGGTCCGAAATTGGCATAGCACATAAGGTTAGGGTGCATGGCACGACGACACAAGTAACGGGTCGTCGATCCGTACCACCTGCGTGCAGCGCAGCAACTCCTGGATCTGGCGCACGACCGGATCGGCCCCCGCCGGGACCGGCCGCAGCGCCGACGGCGGCACCTGATCGCGCTGGCGCGCGAGCGCGACCCGATCGAGCCGGCGCGTGCCGGCCGCCGTGCCGGGTGCCGGCGCGTACACGAGCCCCTCCAGCGCCCACCCCTGTGCGCGGTCCATCCGCTCGCGGTCCTCGCGCGCCAGCAGCGTACTCACGCGAACCGGGCGCCCCCGGGCGGCGGCCTGCAGCACCACCGACCGCAGCGCCGTCTCCAATCCGGGCCAGCGGCGCACGGCCACGTCGGGGAGCAGGCGGCGGTCCGCCAGCGTCCGCCGGTACCACTCGGCCCCCAGCAGGGGCACCGTTACGATGGTGACATCGCTGCGATAGTCCTCCACCTGCTGCAGGTACCACAGGGGGAACGTGTCGTTGTCGCCGGCCGTGAACAGCACGCCGTACTGCGGCACGGCGTCCAGCAGCAGACGCGCATACGTGCGCGGCAGCGACGCCGCCGGCTCCCGCGTGCGATCCATCACCGTACGGTTGGCCACCAGCGGAAGCACCCCGATGAGCAGCGGCAACATGGCCACCGGCGCCGGGAGCCGGCGGGCCAGCGTGGTGGCCATCGCCGTGAGCCCCGCCCCCGCCAGCAGCCCCCACGCCCAGAAGCCGAGGGCGAAGAAGTAGTCGCGTTCCCGCGCCTCGTGCAGCGCACCCACGGGGATGAACGGGCCGCCGAACGTGGGTCCGGCGCGCAGGTTGAGCCAGCAGGCCACCCCCATCGTGCCCGAGAGCAGCAGCACGACCATGGCGCGCCCCACGCGCGCGTCATGACGCCACAGCGCTCGCCCCCCGAGCAGTGCCAGCCATGCCCATGCCACCGTGAGCGCCGCACGCGGCCCCGACGGTGTGGGGAACGGATGCACGCCGAACGCCACCTGCCAGTCGGCCCACTGGAACACGTTCCCCAGTTGCAGCCAGAGCGGCGCGCGGCGCGGCCACAGGCCGGCCACGTCATACTGCTCGCGGCGCAGGACGGCGAGCAGCGCCGACAGCGAATCCGGGCGCCCCGAGTTGAGAGCCGGTGCCTGCGCCGAGAGCAGCGGCAACACGGCCACCGCAGACAGGGCGAGGAGCGCCAGCGCGCCCCACACCAGCAGATCGCGCCCGCGCACCCGCGGCCCGTGCCACGCCAGCAGCACCGCCGCCGGCAGCGCCACCAGCACGCTGAGATGCAACGGCACCGCGAGCGCGGCCACGAACACCAGCAAGGCACGGGCCCGGTCGCGCTGCGCGGGGCGGGTGGTCGGCCGCCCGGCCACGTCACCGATCAGCAGCAGCAGGGCCGACGCGAGCAGCGCCAGCGCGTACACCTCCGTCTCGGTGGCATTGCTCCAGACCGTGGTCATCGTGCCCGCCATGACGGCGGCGACCACGGCGCCGCGCGTACCAATCCACGGGCGCAGCAACGACGCGCCCACGGCCCCGGCGGCGGTACCCGACAGCACCGACAGCATGGTGACCGCCCGCGCCGGCCCCGTGGCGGAGAACAGCCCCGACACCACGCGCCCAACGAGCACCCACAGCGGCGTTCCCGGCGGATGCGGGATGCCAAGGGTCCGCACGGCCGTGACCAGCTCCGACGCGTCCCAGAAGGTGAGATCGGGGGCCGCCGTGGCGAGGTACGCCGGAAACAACACCGCCATCGTCAGCACGGGCGCGAACACCCACGGCGGCAGCTGCCACCGGGCGCGCCGCGCGCGCGGACCGGGCGGACGTTCGCTCACGAGCGCCGCCGGTCGGTCGGCGCGGAGTGGCTGCAGTCGGCGGTCATCGCGGCGGCAGCGGCAGCCGGCCGGCCAGCAGATCGCGGACCTGCACCGGCGTGAGACGCCCCTGCAACGCACCGTCGCGCGCCACCGACACCACGGCGGTTTCCTCCGACACCACGATCACGATGGCGTCCGATTCTTCCGCCAGTCCCAGCGCCGCGCGGTGCCGTGTGCCCAGCGACCGGTTGCCCACCATGCCCTGCGACAGCGGCAGAATGCACCCGGCGCCGACGATGGTATCGCCGCGGATGATCACGGCGCCGTCGTGCAACGGCGAATAGGGCGTGAAGATCGTGGTCAGCAGGTCGGCGGACACCTTGGCCTGCAGCGCCGAGCCACTGTCGATGAAGTCGCCGAGCGGCACGTCACGCTCGATGACGATGATCGCCCCCACGCCGGAGCGGGAGAGCCGCTCGACCGCCTCGGCGATTTCATCCTCCACCGGCCCCTGCTCCACCCGTCGGAACAGCTTGGTGACCGGGGTCTGGCCCAGATGGGCGAGCGCGGCGCGCAGCTCGGGCTGAAACACGAGCAGCAGCGCGAAAATGCCGTAGGTGAACACCAACCCGAGCAGGTAGGTGATCATCGTGAGGTGCAGCAGCGAGGCGACGCCGTACACGGCCACGAGCACGAGGACGCCCCCCAGAATCTGGAGCGCCCGCGTGCCGTGAATGAGCCGCAGCAGGCGGTAGAAGACCAGCGCGACGACCCCGATTTCGAGGCCGTCGCGCCAGGTGACCTGCAGCGACTGTATGTCGATCAGGTCCGTCACGCCGGACCGGCCCCGCGCTTACGCAGGGGCGATCTCGGGACCGCCCAGCAGGGGCGGCGTGACCGGACGCGGCGCGGGCACCGACGGCGTAGCCAGCGAGGGCGGCGCCGATGGCATGTCAGGCATGCGCGGCGGCAACTCCTTGCCGGCCTTGAGCAGCAGGATGTCGTCACGCGTGAGCGTCTCGCGCTCGAGCAGCTGCGTGGCCACGATGTCGAGCAGGGCGCGGTGCTCGGTGAGCACGGCGACCGCACGGGCATGCGCCTCGAACGCCACGCGCTTCACTTCGGAATCCACCAGCTGCGCGGTCTGCTCGGACACTTCCCGACGCGTCTGGATGTCGCGCCCCAGGAACAGCTCCTGCTCCACGTCGCCCACGAGGATCGGTCCGATGGTGTCGGAGAGTCCCCACTGCGTGACGTAGCGACGCGCGATGCTGGTGGCCTGCTGGATATCGCTGGCCGCGCCGGTGGTGACACGATTGTGCCCGAACACGATTTCTTCGGCGGCCCGTCCACCGTACGCCATCACCAGCTTCGCTTCGAGCTGCTCGCGGGTGACCGACACGCGGTCGTCCTCGGGGAGGGTGAAGGCGATGCCCAGCGCGCGTCCACGCGGCACGATCGTGACCTTATGCAGCGGGTCGTTGCCATAGACCATCATCGCGCACACGGCATGACCGGCCTCATGGAAGGCCGTGAGGCGCCGCTCGTCGTCCTTCATGACCAGCGACTTGCGTTCGGCGCCCAGCATGACGCGATCCTTCGCTTCCTCGAGATCGCTCATGTAGATCTTGTCGTGCCCCTTCCGGGCCGCGAGCAGCGCCCCTTCGTTCACCAAGTTGGCGAGGTCGGCGCCCGCCATGCCCGGGGTGCCGCGCGCCAGCGAGTGCACGCTCACGTCGTCGGCCTGCGGCTTGTTGCGCAGGTGGACCTTGAGAATGCCTTCACGGCCGCGCAGGTCGGGGGCATCGACCACGATCTGGCGATCGAAGCGACCCGGCCGCAGCAACGCGGGATCGAGCACGTCGGGGCGGTTCGTGGCGGCGATCAGGATCACGCCGTCGTTGGATTCGAAGCCGTCCATCTCAACGAGCAGCTGGTTGAGCGTCTGTTCGCGCTCGTCGTGCCCACCGCCCATGCCCGAGCCGCGATGGCGGCCCACGGCATCGATTTCGTCGATGAAGATGATACAGGGCGCCTGCGCCTTGCCCTGCTCGAACAGGTCACGCACACGGGAGGCACCAACGCCCACGAACATTTCCACGAAGTCGGAGCCCGACATCGAGAAGAACGGGCGTCCGGCTTCACCGGCCACGGCCTTGGCGAGCAGCGTCTTGCCGGTACCCGGCGGACCGACCAGCAGCGCGCCCTTGGGCAGACGGCCACCCAGCTTGGTGAACTTCTGCGGGTCTTTGAGGAACTCGATGATTTCCTGCAGCTCGACCTTGGCCTCGTCGGCCCCGGCCACATCGGCGAAGGTGATCTTGGGCGTGTCGCCGGTGAGCAGCTTGGCCTTGCTCTTCCCGAACGTGAACGCCTTGTTGCCGCCCGACTGCATCTGGCGGAACAGGAAGATCCAGAAGCCGATGAGCAGGATGTACGGCAGCAGCGTGACGACCACGCTGCCGAAATTGGCGCGCGGTTCGGTGGCCGACGTGCGCACGCCCCGCGCGTAGAGCAGCTTCTGCTCCTCGGCGGCCGATCCCTGCACCAGCCGCACGACGAACTTCCGCGCTTCGCGGTTGTTCACGCGCACCGGCTGGTTGAACTGGCCGGCCAGCACATTGTCGGTCTGGAACGTCGCCATCTTGACGTTGCCAACCTCCAGCTGCTGCCGGTACGCGGTATAGTCGATTTCCGGGGCCTGCGTTTCGCGGCCGTTCCCGTACGTGAGGAAGGCGACCGGAATCAGGATCACCAGGATCCAGAAGGACAAGGTCTTGGAGAATCGTCCCCAGTTGATCGGCTTCTTCGGTGAGGGCGTCATATTCGGTGCCATAGTGAGACCGCCTTACTGCAGGCTGGCGACATACGGGAGGTGCCGAAAATTCTCGGCATGATCGAGCCCGTAGCCAACCAGAAATTCGTGCGGCGCATCGAACCCGATGAACCGCGTGGGATGATGAAGCTCTGTCGCAATGTGCTTATGCAGCAACGCGCAGATGTCGAGCGAACGGGGCTTCCGGTCACCGAGCAGATCGATGAGCCGGTTGAGCGTGCGGCCGGAATCCACGATGTCTTCAACCAACAGAATGTGTTTCCCTGCCAATTCCGTTTCCGGATCGTAGAGAAGCCGCACCACGCCGCTCGATTCCATCGCGTCGCCGTACGACGACGCCACGAGGAAATCGACCTGCAACGGCCGGGCGATGTGGCGCACGAGGTCGCTGAGAAAAATGAAACTGCCCTTGAGCAGCCCCAGGACGAGCAGCTCGCCGTCGGGGTACGCCGCCGTGATGTCCGCCCCCAACTCCTGCACGCGCGCCGCGATGGTGCCGGCGTCGTACACGATACGGCGGACGGCACGGCCGTCGAGGCGCGGATCCGCCGCGATCGGTTCACTCTGCTCAGTCACGCTCGGGCTCACACCGGTACCAGATCACCTCCGGCCAACCGGGCCGGGACGGCGCCGCGAGACCGCGGCACACCCCAGGGACCCACACCACCTCGTCATTCACGAGAACGACCGGCCACCCTGACCGGTCCAGTGCGGGTACATGCGCTGCTGCAAAGTATCGCGTCACACGTCTCCCTGCTGGGGCCCCCGCGGTTCGGATGCGATCGCCGGCCACCCAGCACCGGAGCGTCAGCACGCCGTCGCGCGGAATCCCCATCACCCACGGCTCGGCCCCGTCGGGCAACGCCTCCGCGGCAGCGGGCGACCACCGCCGGAAGCGGAACCGCCCGAAGCGCGGCGGCATCCCCTCTGCCGTCCCCTGCCATGCCGTCGTCGCGGCGCGGCCGACGGCCGTGTCGCGACGACGCACCTCAACGCGGTCACCCGGCGGTTCATCCGGATGCGCCGCCCGATGCAACACCAGCGCGCCGCCGGACACCATGACATGCGCGCCACGCCGGCTCTGCGTCGTAAACCGCACGAGCTCGCGAGTTCCCCGGGCGTCGAGCGTCACGCCCGCGCGGGCGCAAAACGCCGGCCACAGGACGCCACGCCCCTCGGGCGAGGTCCCGGCCACCGCTGCCAGCGCCATGCTGGCCCGGTCGCCCCGCGAGGAGACCGTCGCCCCCGCGGCATCGATCAGCGCCTCCACCTCGCGCCGCCACGCCGCCGCGCGATCGGCCACGGCCAGCATCCCGGCGCCGAAGCCCGGGGTCGCCACTTCGAGCGCGGGCAACAGATCGTGGCGGACGCGCGTGCGCAGAAACGCCGGCGACGCGTTCATGGGATCGTCGAGGTACGGCACACGCTCCAGCCGCGCCCAGCGCGCCAACTCGTCGCGGGACACGGCGAGCCACGGCCGCACCACGGGCGAGGGGGCCGCCAACGCCGCCAGTCCGCGGGCACCGGCGCCGCGGAGCAGCCGCATCACGACGGTCTCGAGCTGGTCGTCGCGCGTGTGAGCCGTGGCGACGCGCGCCCGGAAGGCGCGCCCCACCCGCTCGAGAAAGGCCCAGCGCGCCGCCCGCCACGCCGCCTCGCCGTGCGCGGGGGTGCGCGCCCGCTCCCGGACCACCGTGAGCCCCAGGCGCCGCCCCTCAGCCGCCACCATGGACGCCGCCGACGTGGCATGGTCGCCGGTGCCGTGGTCAAAGGTGGCCACCGCCGCGATCCGGTCCGGTGCCCAGCGCGCCATGGCGAACAGCAGCGCCATTGAGTCGCGCCCGCCCGACACCGCCAGCACGAGACCGCCCACCACCGGCGCCAGCGCCACGTCGAGCGTGGCCTGCAGAATCGTGCCGGATCCCAGCAGGTCGGCCCCCGGCCCGGTGGGCGGAGTCTCCGGCAGTACGTCGTGGGTTAGCGACATTTCGGTCAGCGACATGAGGGACTGATGCCCCGCCAGCCCACGCGCGTCAACCACCCCCTACCTTCCGGATGCCAACCTGACTACTCTTGGAAGCACTTGGCAGCCGTACCGGGCGTGCGGCTGGCATCTTTCGCCTTCGGAGACAGACAGTGGAATCACACGGCACGCTGGGCACCATCTGGGCCTCACTGGGGATGACCGCCTACTACATGGCGCTCATCTGGATCAACATCCTGCTCGGGCTGTTTCTGTCACCGCTGTTCATGATCCCGATGACGTGGCTGCAGGATCGAAAGAAGGCTTAAGGCTGGTGTTGGGAAAAGGATGGGGCGCTCACCGTGATGGTGAGCGCCCCTTTCATTTTGCGGAACTGCAAACTCCCTAGTAAGCGGGGGGGAGGGTATCAGGGGGCAGGAAGCAGGTGGACCACGCACCTCCTGCCTCCTCTTTCCTGATACCCTCCCCCCTGCTTCCTAGGGAGTTGCCGTTGTCAGTACCCGTTCACGCACGCCGTACCACCGACCCCCTCATATCACTCGCCGACAACACCACCGCGTCACCCAGCGCCGTGCGTCGCCC
>JARIEX010000014.1 GCA_031127095.1 Gemmatimonadota bacterium | reverse complement strand
TCCTTGAGGTCGGCGCGCGACGTGAGACGGCCCCGCTGGTCGCGCAACGTCACGATCGCCTGCGCGAGTCCCGGGCCGATGCCGGCGACGTACCCCAACAGCGCGGCCGAGGCCGTGTTCACTTCGACACCCACACGGTTCACGCAGCTTTCCACGATATCGTCGAGACGCTGCTTGAGGCGGGACTGGTTGACATCGTGCTGATACTGGCCGACTCCGATGCTCTTCGGATCGATTTTCACCAGTTCGGCGAGGGGATCCTGCAGGCGACGCGCGATCGACACCGCACCACGCAGCGACACGTCGAGTTCGGGGAATTCGGCGCGCGCGAGATCGGAGGCCGAATACACCGACGCCCCCGCTTCGTTGACCACCACCACCTGCGGGCGCTCACCGCCGGCGGGCGGATCGAGCTCGCGCATCGCGGCCTTCGTGAGATTCTCCGTTTCCCGGCTAGCTGTGCCATTGCCGATGGCGATGAGTTCCGGCGTAAATCGCAGCAGCATCGCGCGGATGGCACCGGCAAACCGGTCTTCCTGGTGCAGATACAACGTGTCGGTGTGCACCAGCGCGCCGGTGGCACTGACCACGGCCACTTTCACGCCGGTCCGGAAACCGGGGTCGAGACCGATCACCCGCTTCTCGCCCGCCGGCGACGACAACAGCAACTGCTCGAGGTTCCGACCGAAAATCGTGATCGCTTCGTCATCGGCGCGCGTCTTGAGCTCCACACGCAATTCCACTTCGATCGCGGGCGACAACAGGCGCTTGTACGCGTCCGCGGCCACCAGTGTAAGCTGCTGTGACGCCGTGCGGCTGCTGGTGACCTCACGCGCCATGCGCGCGTTGATCTCTTCGAGCGGCGCTTCCACCCGCCACATCAACTCGCCTTCCGTTTCGCCGCGACGGATGGCCAGCATGCGGTGGCTGGGAATCGTGCCCAGAGATTCGGCATAATCGAAGTAGTCCTTGAACTTCGATTCGTCGCTCGCCTTGCCGGTCATCACGCTGCTCTTGACGACACCCTTGGCGCGGGTGATTTCGCGCACCCAGCCACGGATGAGCGCGTCTTCCGCGACCTGTTCCGACAGGATGTCGCGCGCACCTTGCAGGGCGGCCTCGACGGTGGGGACTTCCGACGGCTTGCCATCGACTTCCGGCAACAGATATCCCGCAGCAGCGGCCAGTGCGGCGCCATCATCGAGCGAGCCGTTCCACAGTCCCTCGGCCAACGGCCCAAGTCCGCGTTCGCGTGCAATCATGGCGCGCGTGCGACGCTTGGGCTTGAATGGCAAATACAGGTCTTCGAGCGCCTGCTTGGTATCGGCCGCCAAAATCGACGCCTTCAGTCTGTCATCGAGCTTGCCCTGCTCATCAATACTCTTGAGCACGGCGCTGCGGCGATCCTCGAGTTCGTTCAGGTACTCGGCGCGCTCGCGCACGTCGCGCAGCTGCACCTCGTCAAGGCCGCCCGTCATTTCTTTTCGGTAACGTGCGACGAACGGCAGGGTCGCTCCCTCGGCGAAGAGGGCGAGCGTGCGCTGAACCTGTTGTGGATTCAGCGAGAGTTCCGTCGCGACGCGTGCGACGATGGCGGGTGCGATCGTATCAGTCATGTGCGCGGATTCTATGCGGCCACCGACACGAATTCCACGCCTTGCATTTTTCGCCCGACGCGATGGCTATTTCGCCGTGAGCGCCGCCGCGCGGCGTGCCGCGACCACGCGATACGCCGGACCGTACGCACGTTCGTATGCATCAGCATGGTGCACGGCGGGAAATCCGGCGCGTCGCCTGTTGGCGATGAACGCACGCGACGCCGCGCTGATCGCCACGTCCGGTAACGCGCGCAACGCCTGCTCGGCGCAGGCAAACTGTGCGGTATCACCGCGTGCCTCGTTCGCCGTGGCCACGAACGCCCGCAGCAGCGCCTCCGTGTCACCGCGGCGCGCCACGAAGGGACGCAGATGCACGCGCACAAAGCGGCCATCGGGGGGCAGAATCTCGATCAGCGGATCATCCACGGGATTTGTGCGCGTCATCGTCCCGGCCGCGAGCTGTGCCAGTTCACGTGTCATCCACGCGCGGACCGGCACCGTGTCACGCACAGCATGTTCGCTGCCCATGATGCCATGGTGCGCGAGCTTGTAGAGGTCGGCAGCCCCAGCCGCCGGATAGCGCGCCACGTACTGTCGGAAGGCGCGCTGCCACGCCGACGCATCGCACGCGGGCGCCACGGCGGCCGCCGACACCCGCGACATCGCCGACAGCACCAGCCCCAACACCAGCAGCGTAGAGCGGCTCAATTGCAGCCGACCATCGCGCTTTCCCAGAGCACACGCCATCCGCTGGATTCGCGCGACAGCACGGCCGCACTGAGGGCGACACCGTCATCACGTCCGAAGAGCAGACGCGGATCACGCGCGCCCATGGTACGGAACGCCAGCAAAGGTTCGGCGACGACCAGTTCGTCTTCACTCCCCGATGCGCGCTCATGCCACGCCACGGTCCAGCGTTTCGGATCGTTGCCGATCGCATCGACGACCAGCACGAGTCGCTCTTCTTTTGGCGCGTCTTCCTGATTGACCCGTCGGGCCAGCGTGGCCACCACGAACGCCGTATCAAGACCACGCGATCGCCATGCGCGCAGCACCACGAACGGCAGCCCGCGGAACGTGCGGCTCGTATCATCCGGCAGCGCCGACGCGAGTCGGGTGAGCTCCGTGGCCAGTCGCGTGGAATCCCGCGGCGTAAAGCCCTCGATGGAATCGAGCGGAATCGACTCAACCCGGCCCGCCGCGAACGCCACCGTCCACGGCACCACCGCCCCCCCCGCATCACGCGTCAGACGAGCCACCGGCCACGCGGTGCATCCGGCATCGACCGATGCTGCCGGCTCGACGGAGAGGCGTGCCCAGCCCACCGGACCACCGCGCGAAAACAGCTCGATCCGGCCATCCGCCGCGGCGGCACCGACCCCGACCGTGTCCCCCACCGTCAACTCCGTGGCCTCCGGGCGCAGGAACGAACCCGCCATCAGGCCATCGTCGACCGTCGGCAACACCAGGAACGGGCCCAACCCGTCGTCCCACCCGGAACCGGTCACGGGCAGCAGCTCCCGGCCGGCTGCGCGCGACGAATCGCCGACAGCCGTCGAATCCCCCAAGGGCGTCGGGGGTTGGCGGTCACAGCCGGCGGCCAGCCACACGGTCATCGCCAAGGCGATCACCCGGCGGCCAAACAGCGCGCGGGACAGCGGGAGGGTGTTCACAGTGTTAAATCTGCCGCATGACGACGCCCAAAACGAGACACCTGCCGGAGCCGACACATGGCTAATGCCACCCAGGCACCCGGACGCCGATGGTTAAACGCCCTGGGGCTGCATCGTCCCGAGTTGCGGGCGTGGGCGATGTACGACTGGGCCGTCTCCGCCATGCAGACCGTCATTACCACCGCCGTGTTCCCGATTTACTACATGCAGGTCGCGGGAGCGGGGCGCACACCTGAGGCAGCAGCCCAATCGTTGGGCTACGCGAATACGGTCGCCGCGATCGTCATCGCGGTGCTCGCCCCGATACTGGGCGCCGTCGCCGATTTCAAAGCCGCCAAGAAGCGATTCCTCGTGGCGTTCATGCTCATCGGTGTGGTGGCCACGTCGGCCATGTTCTTCATCGACCACGGCGAGTTGGTCTTTGCCTCGGCGCTCTTCGTGCTCTCCATCGCGGGCGCGACCGGCAGCATGACGTTCTACGAGGCGCTCCTGCCGCATATCGCCAGCGACGAAGAGATCGACCGTGTCTCGACGGCTGCGTATGCCATCGGCTACGTCGGTGGCGGTGTCCTGTTGGCGATCAACCTCGCGTGGATCAGCAACCCCGGGCTGATCGGATTGCCCAGCGGCGAGGGACTCACCCCTCAGCAGGCCACGCTGCCTGTCCGGCTGGCCTTTATCTCGGTGGGCGTGTGGTGGCTGCTGTTCTCGATCCCGGTGCTGCGCACCGTGCCCGAACCGCCGCGCACGGTGGAATCCGATGAAGGCTCCACCGCCAATCCGTTCGCCGTCGCCTTCACACGGCTCGGGGAAACGCTGCGCGAAATGCGCGTGTACAAGCAAGCCTTTCTCGCGATGATCGCGTTCACCATCTACAACGACGGCATTCAGACGATCATCAAGATGGCGACGGCGTTCGGCACCGAAATCGGCATCGAGCGCCCGGCGCTGATCAAGGCGATTCTGCTCGTACAGTTCGTCGGCATCCCGTGCGCGTTCGCCTTCGGCACGCTGGCCGGAAAACTCGGCGCCAAACTGTCGATTTTTATCGGGCTCGTGGCCTATACCGGCATTTGCATTTATGCGTACGGCATCCACACTGAAGCCGAGTTCTACGGACTGGCAGTGATGGTTGGGCTGGTGCAGGGCGGCACGCAGGCGTTGAGCCGGTCGCTGTTCGCGAGCATGGTGCCGAAACACAAGAGCGGCGAGTTCTTCGGTTTTTACTCTGTGTTCGAAAAGTTCGGCGGGATTTTCGGTCCGCTCCTGTTCGCCATCGCGATCGGAGAAACCGGGAGCAGCCGTGGTGCGATTCTGTGGGTCATCGGCTTCTTCGTCGTCGGTGGTGCGCTGCTCGCCGCGGTGAACGTGAAGGAAGGCGAGCGCGCGGCACGCGACGCCGACCGGCAACTGCGCAGCGTGTGATGCGGCGAATGGTGCAGCGCTGATGCTCTACGACACGCTCAAGCCCGTCGTCGGCATCGCGCTGCGCTGGTACTACCGCTCGATCATCGCCGACGGGATCGCGCGGATTCCAACGCGCGGTCCAGTGTTTCTCGCCGTCAACCACCCCAACGCGCTCGTCGATGCCCTGATCGTGGGCACGGTAGTGCCGCGGCGAGTGCGCTTCACGGCGAAGGCGACGATCTTCGCCAACCCGCTGGCCGCAGCGCTCCTGCGCACCGTTGGCGTCGTGCCGCTACGGCGCGCCAGCGACGAATCGGCGGCGACTTCGGACAAGCCCTCCGGCATCGACCGCAACGTGGCCGCCTTCGAAGCGGTCGCCCAGGCTCTCGCTGACGAGGCGGCGATCGTCATCTTCCCCGAGGGGAAGAGCCATGACCTGCCGCAACTGGCCCCCCTGCGCACAGGGCTCGCCCGGATGACACTGCAGGCCTATCAGCAGCACGGGGTGCGGGGCGTCCGCATCGTGCCGATCGGCCTGTTGTTCGAGCGTAAGGAGTCCCCCCGCTCGCGGGTGCTGCTGCAGGTGGGTGAACCCATTGTCGTCGATCCGCTCGTCGATGCCGGCGTCTCGGTAGCCACCCTGACCCAGCTGGTGGCCGATCGACTCGCCGGGGTCACGCTCAACTTCGAGTCGGCCGAGGATGCCGCGCGACTCCAGCAGTTGGGGAGCACGCTGGTGGCGCTGCTCGAACCGACGCCGTCGATTTCCGAAGGGACGGCGCCCCTGGGAAGAAGCCTTGCCCTGGTGCGCCGGCTCGACCGCGTGCATGCCACCCTGCGACGCCAGGATGATCAGGAGATCGACCGGCGCATCACAGCTTTCGAAGCGCGCGTACGCGCCTTCCGCGCCGATCTCGATGCGCGGGACATCGACCCGCACGATATCGCCATCAGTGCCGGGGCCCGTGACGGCATCCGGTTCGCCGCCCGGGAGGCCATGCTGGCGCTGCTCATCGCCCCGATCGGCCTGTGGGGTCGAATCACCCATTTCGCCCCGATCCAACTGGCACGGCGGCTGGCCACACAGAACGTGCGGTCACTCGATGAACCGGCCATGCGGACGATGGTACTCGGATTTCTGCTGGTCCTGATCACGTACGCGGTCGAAACGGCGCTGGTCGCCTCGGTGGCCGGCCGGTGGTGGGCGCTGGGCTTCCTGCTCACACTCATCCCCTCAGCCGGTAGCGACCTGCGCTACGGCGACCGGACCCGGCGGGCGCGCAGCCGCGCGCAGGCGTATGTCAACTTCCGACGCACCCCGGCCCTGCAATCGGCGCTGTTGGCCGAGGCCGATGCCATCCGTCAGGAAGCGTTCGCTTTGGACCGCTTGGCCGCGGACCGAGCAGCCGGCTGATTCCCGCCGATCCCGCGTCAGTCGGCGAGCAAGCGCTCGTCGAACGGGGGATACACGGGGCCGCCAAGATCCCAGTGCCACGCCTCGCGGCGCACGGCGGTGCGCGGATCGCGAAGCGGCTTGTACTGGAGACGACGCGCCGGAATGCCGACGGCGTCTCCGTACTGAAGCAGGCGATCGCGATCGGTACTTACAAAGTGGACCATGGGCTGACCCAGCCAGACGTGCCGGTGCAACCAGAGCCCGCCGTCCATGGCGTGAATCATCCCGGCCTTCCGCATCCGGAACTCCCGGGCGCCAAAGGCAAAAGTGACAGCACGAAGCCGCTCGGCCCGGCGGTGTGGATCCGGGTCAGCGGCTATGGTGAATTGAAACTCGTGTGTGTGCGTCAGATGTCGCTATTGTGGCTTATTACAGTATAGATGATGATCTTACTGACAGTGAATAATGCCTTCTGCGGTCGCTGATGCAACAGGGGCCGCCTGACCGTAGAACACCGCGCAGGTAAGCGGATACGCCGCCGGGTGGGTCGAGGTGGCAGACCACCCGCGCCCGTCGGCTTCCACGATGGTGATCGTCACCCCGTTCGTGCCGGCAAAACTCAGCAGCGAGGTCGAGTTCGCGTACGACTCGTTGTAGTAGAAGTAGTCTTCCTGCATGGACGCCAGATTCTTCAGGTCGCTTTTCAGCGTCCCGGCGTACGCCTTGCCCTTTGTCTCCCGGAACTTGGGAATGGCCAAGGCGGCAAGAATGCCGATCACGACCACGACAATCAGCAGTTCGATCAGCGTGAATCCGCGGCGCGCGCGAAATGTTGTCATATGGGTTCCTCGAGGATCCGCTTCGGACATCATCGCCTGAAGCATCGGCATGGGAGAGCGGGGCATGCACCCCGCGACACCATACCGTAGTGCAACCTCGATGCCGCAGCATTCCTGAAAACGTAAGACGTTACGCATAAACGCTTTACAACAAACATTCCGGGGTTTCCGCAAGGAATGTCTCTCGCAGCGCCCCCGACTTCATGCACATTGCAACGAGACAGGCACGCGAATCGAAGCAAGCCCCTCCTGCATCAGGACTTGGCGGCCACCCAATCGTCACCGATCCCCATCTCGACCAGGAGGGGCACACTTAGGGTGGCCGCCGACTCCATCTCCCGTTTCACCAACGCGGCCAACGGCACCTGCTCCTCCGCCGGCAGTTCGAACACCAGTTCATCGTGCACCTGCAGCAGCATCCGCGACGCGAGCCCCTCGCTGGCCAGCGCCCGCTGCACCCGGATCATCGCGATCTTGATCAGATCGGCGGCGGACCCCTGAATCGGCGCGTTCGCCGCCACACGCTCTCCGAAGGCCCGCATGTTGTGGTTCCGCTCACGCAGCTCCGGGATGTAGCGCCGGCGGTGGAACAGGGTCTCGGCGTATCCCTTGTCCTTCGCCTCCACCACACAGCGGTCGAGAAACGCCTTCACGCCGGCGAACCGCTCGAAATAGGTGTCGATAAACCGCTTGGCCTCGCTGTTGGCGATCTTGAGTTGCCGCGACAGCGCATGTGCCCCCTGCCCGTAGATCGTGGCGAAATTGATCGTCTTCGCACGGGCCCGCATCTCACCGGTCACATCGGCCGCGTCGACGCCGAAGATGATCGCCGCGGTTTGCCGGTGAATGTCACCGCCCGCCTTGAACGCCGTCACGAAAGCCGGATCGCCCGACAAGTGCGCCAGCAGCCGGAGCTCGATCTGCGAATAGTCCGCGCTGAGCAATTTCCATCCGTTCTCCGGCACGAAGCCACGGCGGATGTCGCGCCCCAGCTCCCGACGGTTCGGGATGTTCTGCAGGTTCGGATCACTGGACGACAGCCGACCGGTCGCGGCGACTGTCTGATTGAAGGACGTATGCAACCGGTGATCGCGCGGATGAACGAGCTTCGGCAACGCATCGATGTACGTGCCCTCCAGCTTGAAAATCTCGCGATACTCCATGAGCAACGTCGGCAACACGTGCCCCTCATCGGCCAGCTCCTGCAGCACGCTGGCATCCGTACTCGGCCCGGTCGCGGTTTTTTTCTTCACCGGCAAACCGAGCTTCTCGAACAGAATCACGCGCAGCTTCGGATTGGAGTTGATGTTGAACTCCTCGCCCGCCTCCGTGTAGATCAACCGCTCCACGCGCTCCCGTTCGCTCTGGAAGCGCGTCTTCAACGACGCAAACCACGACAGATCGATCGCAATGCCGTCCCATTCCATCTGGGCCAGCACCCCGACCAGCGGCACCTCGACATCGCGGAACAGCGCGGACATGCCGTGCGCCTCGAGCTGCGGCTCCAGCAGGGCGCGCAGCCGCATCGTGATGTCCACGTCCTCGCACGAATAGTCGCGCGCGGCATCCACCGGCACGACGTCGAACGGCAACTGCTGGCGGCCCTTGCCACACAGCTGCTCATACGCCGTCATGGTGTGGCCGAGAAACTCGAGCGCCAGCAGGTCGATGCCGTGCGACCGGCGCCCCGGATCGAGGACGTAACTGGCCAGCATGGTATCGAACACGAGTCCGGCCACCCGCACGCCGGCACCGCGCAACACGAGCACATCGTACTTCGCATTCTGCGCGATCTTGGCAACGGAGGCATCTTCGAGCATCGCGCGCAACGGTGCCATCGCCGCGCTGTCGAACGCGGGCAGATTGGTCGGCACCGGCACGCCGGCATTCAGCCGCCGACCGGCAATCCCGGCATCATTCGACAACAGCGCCAGATTGCCGCTGCCATCGTCATGCCGATGGGTGAACGGCAAATAGTAGGCTTCGCCCGGGGCCACTGCGATCGACAACCCAACCAGACGCGAACGCAAGGCGTCGATACGGTTGGGCGCCTCGGGATCACACACCGTTTCGGTATCGAACGCGATGTACGGCACCGCGCGCACGCGCGCCAGCAGCCGCTCGAGCGCGTCCAGCGTATCAACGGTGACGTAGTGCGCATCCCGAAGCACCGGAACACCACTCTCCCCGAGGACGACGGGCAACGCCGGCGGGCGACCCGTCACCACGGGCACCACCCCCGACGATTCGCCGGCGACGGGTACCGGCGCGGACGGAGCGACGGCCACCAGTGCACTCCCCCCGAGATCCTTGAGCATCGACGTGAACTCGAGCTCGAGATACAGATGTCGCAGCACCTGCGCATCCGGCACGCTCAGCTGCAGCGACGCGGGATCCAGCGCGATCGGCACATCACACCGAATCGTGACCAACTGCTTGGATAGGCGCGCCTCGGCTTCCTGAGCGAGCAGCGCCTCACGCGCACGCTTCTTGGTGATCTCGTGCGCGTGGGCAATGATGTCTTCGAGCGCGCCGAACTGGGCAATGAGTTCCTGCGCCCCTTTCTCGCCGATCCCTTTCACCCCGGGCACGTTGTCGGATGAGTCACCGACGAGCGAGAGGTAGTCGATCACCCGCTCGGGAGGGACACCCAGCCGGTCGTTGGCGTTCTCGACGCCGACCCACTGTTCCTCGACGCTGGCTGGCCCGCCACGTCCCGGGTTGAGCAACCAGACGCCCGGACGCACGAGCTGCTGAAAGTCCTTGTCGCCCGACACGATGACCACATTGTACCCGGCCTCGGCGCCCTGCTTCGCAAGGGTCCCGATCACGTCGTCGGCCTCGAAGCCGGGCACGGCCAGCACGGGAATACTGTAGGCTGCCAACAGCTGGTGAATGCGCGCGAGCCCCTGATCGAAATCGGCCTGCAGTTCGTCGGTCAGCTTCTCGCGGGTGGCCTTGTACGCGGGATACAAGTCATCGCGGAACGTGGCGCCGGAGTCATGCACCCAGCCCAGCAACTCGGGCTGGTGGGTGACGAGCAACCGTTTCAGAAAATTCGCGATGCCCCAGGCGGCGGAGGTGTTCTCACCGCGGCTGGTGGTGAGCGGCCGCGTCATCAGCGCGAAGAACGCGCGATAGATCAGGGCGTACCCATCGATCAGGAACAGACGCGGGGCGACGGGGCGCTGAACCTCACTCACGGGCGCGACACCAAGCGCCGACGGATCGCGTTGTCGAGCTCCGCGCGACTCTGGGACGACAGCCGCCACCGTCCGAACCCGGTTTGATCCACGAACAGGATCTGCACCCGCAACTCACGATACTCCCACACCTGTTGACGCACGCGGGCGTTGGGATCGCTCATGCCGGTATCGATGATGTTGTCCGGATCACCCAGTGCCACGAACGCGATGCCGCGATCGCTCAGCCAGCCCACGGGGCCGTCGTCGCGGAAGCGCACGTTGGCGACGCGGATCCGCGAGAAGTACTCGCGAAGCCCCTCATGCTCGGCCGTCCCGGGCACGGGGTCGGTGGCCTTCAGGAACGCAGCCCACACCTCGGGGCGCTGCGCCGGTGTGGCATCGCGCAGCGTCTTGAGACGATCGGCGGTGGTGAAGTAGCGGAGATACGTGAACATCTCGTCGAACGACGCGATCGGGAGGTCGTCGCCGAGGCTCACGAGGACCCGCGCCCGCGCCGTATCCGGACGCCCGGGCACACTCACGAGCAGCGTATTGATGCCAATCCCCATTTTCGCCACGGGCACGCCGACGGTCGTGCTGTGCCCGTCCCCACGGGGTGGCATATCGATGTCCTGATCGTGCAGGACGACATCCCCGTCGCCCACGATGCGGAGATGCGCCCGCGACGGGGCGGCCGCGCCGACCGCATCGAGGTACAGCGGCAGCAGGGAATCCTGTCCGAACACCACCGTGGAGCGCGGCCGCGCCAGAATACGCGGCAGCGAATCGATACTCGTGCGCGGAATGGCTTCGTACACGGGCATCGGCGACCCGAACATATCGGCGGCGAGTCGTGGCACTTCGAGTTGCACCTCTTCGGTCGCATTGCGGATGCTCGCCTCGTCCTTGATGCTCAGCGCGAGGGTATAGCGTCCGGGCGCGAGCGTCAGGAACTGCTGCCAGATGATCGCCTCATCGGTCCGCGACGTCTCCCGAAACGTGGGCACCAGCACCTTTTCAGTGGCCTCGATCAGCTTGACCACGGCGCTGCCCTGCCGCACCTCGAGACGCGCGACATAGCCGGCGGCATAGCGCTCACCCTGCCTGGTAAAGCCCAGTACCCGCGACGGCATGCTCAGAGCGACCATGGTCAGGGTGCTGTCCCCCGCCGCAGCGCGCAGGAACGACACCGACGACACGAACGGAATAGCACCACCGCCGGCGATCAGCCCCATACCGCGATACAAACGCTGCATATCGGCTGGTGACCCCGCGACGACCCCCGGCACACCGGGACCGCTGGGGCCCGGTGGCATGGACGAGCCCGGTCCGACCGGCGGGCGCTTCCCCGCGCATGCCGTCAGCGTGGCGAGCGCGACCGCAGCCGCGCATGGAAGACGAAACGTCAAAGCGCGTGTGTTCACAATTCGCATGGTGCCGTCCGTGCAGACATTGGGTGCCCGCGGTCACGGTTTCTATAAATGTGTCTTGCTGCTGCCGCGGGAGCGCGTTACGTTCGCCCCGTGACCATAGAGACGCTAGTCGGAACGACGCTGGCAGGCTACACGCTGCGAGCCAAAGTTGGTGAAGGCGGCACAGCGACCGTCTTTCGCGCTGATCATGCCCAGCACGGCACCGTTGCGCTCAAGGTGTTGCGCGAGAAGCTGCAGCTCGACAAAACCGCGGTCGCGCGATTCCTGCGCGAGGCGCAGTTCGGCGCACGGGTAGAACACCCGAACATCGTGCGCACCCTAGACTATGGACAGACCGACGGCGAGCGCTATTACCTCGCCATCGAGTGGGCCAGCGGCGAAATTCTCGATAAGTTCGCCGAGAAGTCGGGCCCGTTGTCGTGCCAGGAGGTCTCGGGGATTCTCTCGCAGATCTGCGGCGCAGTCCAGTCCGCCCACGATGTCGGGATCGTGCATCGGGATCTGAAGCCGGAAAACATCATGTACGACCCCGCTTCACATCATGTGAAGCTGGTCGATTTCGGTATCGCGGCCGACACCGACGCATCGCCCGATCAGCGCCTGACCCGCGCTGGGTTCTTCGTCGGCACACTCATGTATGTGGCGCCCGAGGCCTTGTCTGGGGAGCTCGTCGGACCGGCCGCCGACCAGTACTCGCTGGGTACCATCGCGTACTACCTCCTCACAGGGGTCCTGCCGTACACGGGCAAGTCGCCGCGCGAGCTGTTCTCCCAGTTGCTCACGCAGCCGCCGATCACGCTCAACAAGGCGAAGCCCGGGCTCTCCTTCCCGACCGAGGTGGAGCAGGTGGTCATGAAGGCGCTGGCCAAGAAGCCGGATGAGCGGTACGGCTCCGTGAAAGAGTTTTCGGACGCCTTTGTGGCCGCGGCCGCGAAAGCCCCCGAGACCAGCGCCTCGGGATCGGCGTCGGATGAGGGTGACGGGAAGGCCGGTCTGTTCGGTAAGATGAAGGGGTTGTTCCGCCGAAGCTGACCATCAGGCCGATCTCCCCGTTCCTGCCACTGTGACCACATCCACGATGTCCCAACTGATCGCCCTGCTCGCCGAACGTTCGGCCAAGCGGGGCGATTTCGTACTGGCCTCCGGCCGGCGCTCTACCCTCTACGTCGACTGCCGCTTGACTGCGATGAGTCCGGAAGGACAGTTGCTCATCGGTCGGGCCGCACTGGCCGCGCTCCGCTCGAGTGGCTGGCCGGTCGATGCCGTCGGTGGACTCACGCTGGGCGCAGACCCGATTTCGTACGCCATCGCCCATGCTTCCGCCTTGGAAGCCGAGGCGGGGACCGGCGGGATGATCCGGGCGTTTACCGTGCGGAAAGAGGCCAAACAACATGGGACCGGCAAGCTGATCGAGGGACCGTTCGCGGCCGGCGACCAGGTGGTGGTCGTCGAAGACGTGATCACCACCGGCGGCTCGGCGCTCAAGGCGGTCGAGGCGGTCCGCGCGGCTGGAGGGAACGTGCTCGGCGTACTGGCTCTCGTGGATCGCGAGGAGGGGGGTCGAGAGGCACTGGAGGCCGCTGGACTGACCGTCCTAAGCCTCGTCACGGCAACCGACCTGTCTCCACTGATCGCGCCGGCCTGATCCGGCGTGGCCCCGATGCGACAGATCTGGCGCATCAGCGCGCTGGTCGGCGCGTGCACGGCCATCGGTGGTGCCGTCTACGCGTGGGGGTGGCCGGTCGCAGCCCTGGTATACGCGGCAGCGATCACGGGGTATATGGTGCATCACCGCCGGGAGTCGGCGGCCGCGCGCGCACGCCTGCACCGTCTGCTCGACGAACGGACGGTGCTGCTTGAGCTCGTGCACCGGGAAGCCGCCGGCGTCACGGATGTGGCGGCACGGATGCACGGCACCACGGCGGTGTTGCAACAGCGGGCCGAAAACAGCACCGCCGTGACCAAGGCGCTGGACAATGACTTGGATCAGCAGCACCGTCGGGTCCGCGATAGCCTGCAACTGATCAACAACGCCCGTCAGACGGCCGATACCGCACAATCGATGGCAGCCCGCGCGGCAACCGATGCACATCAGGTTGACCGGGCGGCCGCCGCGAGCCGCGAGGCCATCGAAGGCGCGGCGCACGCGCTGCTGCGTGTCGGGAGCGACGTCACAGCGACCGCCGAACAAGTACGGCTGCTGGCGCCGGCATCGGAGCAGGTCGGCGACTTCGTCGACACGATCTCGCGCATCGCACGGCAAACCAATCTGCTGGCGCTCAACGCCGCCATCGAAGCCTCACGGGCGGGCGACGAAGGACTCGGCTTCGCTGTGGTCGCCGAAGAAATCCGGACATTGGCGGCGGAAAGCGCCCAGGCAGCCAAACGCATCGCCACCATCGTGCATCGGGTACGGGACGATATCGATGCCGCCGTCCGTTCCATGGACGGCACCGCGGCCGACGTTGCCGGCGCCGGAGAGATCGCGCGCGACGCGACCCACGCGCTGTCGGCCATGGTGGATGGTATCGGACGCATCGCGCGTCACAACGACGACGTCGCTACGCTGACCAGATCACAGGCGCAGCTGACCGTCGGACTCGTCGAGGGGATGGAGACGATCGCCGGTGCCGCCGAACAGGCGGCACACGGTGCGCGGGGAATCACCGATACCGCCGCCGTGCAGCGATTGGACATCGACGCGTTGGTACGCGTGGCCACAGACCTGTCGCGGACCGCCGAACATCTGAACACCGCTCTCCGACAGCACACGGATGCACACGCCAGCCCCAGCTAGTTGGATGGCCGTGTGCCAGCTGGCGGTGCTACGCCGACCGGCGGGCCGGTTCTGTTGCCGTCGATAACGCGACCGGACGATCAACCCAGTGTGGGGCGAGCTCGACCGGGGTAAAGGCGAGGAGTTGTTCGCGATAGGGGAGAATGAGCCGTTGTCGCATGTGTTCGAGCATCACATGACCGCTGTAGGTCCGGCGGAAATCGGCCGCACCGCACTGCAGCGTGTGTCGCACATGCCGGGAGAAACTCTGTGGCGACGAGTACTCCAGAAGAAAGGCGACCTGCGTGAGGCTATAGCCGGGGTTTTCGAGCAGCCGTGCCGCACGCACGAGCCGCGCGGTGGCCAGATATTTTTTCGGGGCCGGAATACCGGCGCGAATGAACCGGCTCATGAAGGTGGTCGGTACCACGCCAAGGCGACGGGCCAACTGCCGGACGGTGGTGAGCGATCGCGGTGCGAGAAAGAGCTGCTCGAAGAAACGCAAGCAATCGTCGGTCGCTCCGACGAGGTCGGTGTGGATGCGCTGAATGGCCAGTGATTCGATCGTGGTGGACGTCTCGCGGTTGACGACCTGCCGGAGATCGCGCCAACCTGCGGGATCGCGCGCGTCGACGAGCGTCTGAACACCCTGTTGCCCAAGGGCGAGCAACGATTGTGTACTCCGCAGTTCATTGCCGGTGAGCAAGGCCACCGCAGGGACGCGAGGAAATTCGCGGACCATGCGCGCCACCTGAACGCCGTGATGTTGCTGGTAGCGCGAGACGGACACGAGAATCGCCGACACCGGTTTGGTACGGAGATCCCGCATCATCTCGTCGAGGCTCTCGCGGTGCAGTGTGGTGTACGAGCCCTGGCCGAGCGCATCGACCCGTTGCTGTTCGGTCGGCGTAAGAAAGGTGACGATCGAGCGTGACGACGCGGTAGCCATGCAAACCTCGCGCACCAGTGCGTTGATGGAGGGACCGACGACCGCTTCGTCGTCGGCCGAACATGGCGCCAAGGCTATCTGGCGGCGTCAGCACAGTGTCACCCCGATGCGATGAATTGTGTTCGGGCACCGTGCTGCGTCACCGACGCAGGAGGGGTGCGTTATATTCCGGTATCTCACGGATGGGTTGCCGGCCGGATGGTCGCGATGCCGGAGCGAAAGCTCAGGCACCGAGGAAAGTCCGGGCTCCACAGGGTAGACTGCCAGGTAACGCCTGGGCGCATGCGGCGTGAGCTTCGTGCGACGGACAGTGCAACAGAAAGCAAACCGCCGTCGTCTCGGGCAACCGAGGCGGCGGTAAGGGTGAAAGGGTGGGGTAAGAGCCCACCGCGCCTTCGGTAACGAAGGTGGCTCGGTAAACCCCAGTCGGAGCAAGGCCAAATAAGCGGCGAGAGATGACCCGTCTCGCAAGGACGTCGCAAGACGTCGAGCCGCGGGTAGGCTGCTGGAGCGTGTGGGTGACTGCACGCCGAGAGGAATGACCGTCCGGTGTCGGTGTGTGCTTGCACACGCCGGCGCTGACAGAACCCGGCTTATAGGCCGGCGACCTTCCGTGAGGTCCTTTTTGTGGGCGTTGTGACACGCACCGTGTGGGTGGCCGCGATACCCGCCATGTTGCTGATCGTGGGGTGCGCCCGGTCCGCCCCGGTCTCCACCACGCCCACGCTGGGCGTCGAACGGCCCCCTACCGTAGACACGCCGTCTCCCGGTGTGACCCTACCGGGCACGCTACCGGCCACCCAATGGCTCGTCTCTGCTGTGACCCGTTTGAACGCGTCAGGTAGTGCGCTCCCGGCCGGGGTTGGAAACGAACAGCGTCTCGAGACGCGAGCCAGGATTACGCTGGCCTTCGCGCGGTCACCATCAGGCGCGTTACGGGGACGTGGTCAGGTGGATTCGTTTACGGTGCGGAGCACGCTGGAACCGGCGACCGCGGTTGGGGGGACCCCAACGGTCGGCAAGACCGCCACACCGACGTTATTGCTGATCGATGCGGTCCTCGACAGCAGCTCCCTGCGTGTCGTGTCGAGACCACCACTGGCCAATGAATGCGACCGTCCGGAAGTGAGCGCGATGCAGCTGGCGCGCGAGCTGCTCGTACGGGTTCCAGACGGCGTTGCTGTGGGTGGCACGTGGCGCGACAGTACGGTAACGCTGGTCTGTCGAAGCGGTTTGCCGCTCACCGTCTATACCATCACCCGATCGCGACTTGAGCAGCGGTCGGGAGCCTTGTTGGTCGTGATGCGCGAAAGCACTTCGACCATGGAAGGAAAAGGCGGATCGGCCTTTCGGGCCTTTGAACTCAGCGGATCCGGGTCAGGCATGCAACGGCTGGAGATCAGCGCCACGACAGGCATCATGGAGCGACTACAGGGCACGAGTTCACTGACGTTGCGTGTGGTGGAACGCATTCCGCCCGGAGCTCCTCGTCTGCAGCAGGTGCTGCAACGGGTGGAGATCCGGGCGGAACGGGTTCGGTGATCGCGACAGCGTAATCCTGCTTAGTCCATCAAGCGCAGCGGCATCACGAGACAGAGGTACTTGGCCGGATCGTCCCACCCTTCCGGTTCGATCGTGGCCGCGCGCTCAGGGGCTTTGAACGTGAGCCGTACCTGCTCGGTGGGCATGTAGCGCAGAATCTCCAGCAGATACGTGGCGTTGAAGCCGATATCGAGCTGATCACCGTTGTAGTTCACCGGCAGTTCATCCGACGCTTCGCCCAGATCCGGCGTGGTCACGCTGAACTTCAGCATGCCGGTGTTGAACGACATCTTGATGCGGTGCGTCTGATCGGATGCGATCACGCTCATGCGCTTGAGCGCGCTGGTGAGCGCCGCCTTGTCACACAGGCAGAAGCGATCGTTGTCCTTGGGAATGACCTGCTCGTAGTTCGGATACGGGCCTTCGACCAGGCGCGTGAACACGGAGGTGAACGGCGAGCGGAAACCGAGGTGGTTTTCGCCCCGTGCAATCTCGAGTTCTTCTTCGGCCGGGAAGAGACGCTTGATCTGCTCGAGCGCCTTGGGCGGCACGATCAGATCACCGGGCGGGGCGCTGCTGGATTCGACCGGCAGTTCCATTTTCGACAGACGGTGACCATTGGTGGCCACCATGCGCATGCGATCTTCGCGCAGCTCCCAAAGGACGCCGTTGAGAATGGGGCGTGACTCTTCGGTGCTGACGGCGAAGGCGACGTGCGAAATGAGCTTCTGCAGCTCGCCCGACTTCACGCGCCACGAGTCGTTGAAGCGCACGCTGGGGAAGGTCGGGAACTCTTCGCGCGGCAGTCCAAGCAGTTTGAACTTGGAGCGTCCGCACTCGATGGTGACGCGCTGTTCGCCGCTGGCCGAAATCTTGACGGGAGATGGCGGCAGTTCGCGCGCGATCTCACTCAGCTTCTTGGCGGGAATCGTGATCGCCCCTGGCGTTTCGACATCGGCACTGACTTCCGTGCTGACGGCGATATCGAGGTCGGTCGCGGAGAAACGAATTCCGCGCTCGGTGGTTTCGATGAGCAGGTTCGACAGGACCGGCAAGGTGGTCTTGGCCGGTACGGCGGCGGTTACCGCCGCGAGTCCTTCTTGGAGTTTCTCGCGCGAGATCGTGAAGCGCATGCCCGTTGTGTGGAAGGACTGCTGTTAAAAAGAGTCTTAGAAATAAAACTGGTAGTAGCAGCAGGGCGTGTGGGCTTGTCTACAAACGCCGCAAGCTACATGTCTGGAAGCACTTCCGCCATGCCAAGTCATGTGCATTCCATGTCGACAGGGGCTTTTTCTCCGCATCGATGCACATCTCGGCCATTCCAACGGGGTGCCGACTGTGGATCGGTGTGGACGGCTGGGGATCAGCTGCCGAGTTGTCCAGTGGATCGCAGGGTTTCCAACATGCCTCGAACCTTGAGCACGCGATCGGCAAAGCCAGGTTCTCCTCCCATGTCTTCCGCCACGCGGTCGAGCGAGTGAATGACCGTGGAGTGGTCCCGCCCACCGAAGGCGTTGCCGATTTCCACCAACTGCAGCGCCAACAGCTCTCGGCACAGGTACATGGCGATCTGACGCGGGGTGGTGAGCTGCTTGGTGCGCGTCTTGGATCGGAGCCCGTCGGGCGTCACCCCCCACTCCCGGGAGACCACCTGTTGGATGGTGGCGACCGTGATGGTGGTGGGTGGGATATCCGGGAAATCGGAGGTGGTGGATGCCCGGATTTTGTCGCGGAGCGCTTCCCGTGCGAGTTCGACCGAGATCTCGCGGTGCTTGAGGGAGGCGTAGGCGAGGAGCTTGATGATCGAGCCTTCGAGTTCCCGGACGGACGATTTCACATGCTGGGCAATGAACTCGATGACTTCGTCGGGAATGGTGAGTTCGAGGTGATCGAGGCTCGCCTTCTTCTTGAGGATGGCGATCCGGTGTTCGAGATCCGGGGCATCGACATTGGCGACCATTCCCCATTCGAAGCGGGAGACCAGGCGGGCTTCGAGTCCCGGGATCTCCTTGGGTGGCCGATCGGAGGTGAGGACGATTTGGCGACCGGCTTCGTAGATCGCGTTGAAGGTGTGGAAGAATTCTTCCTGCGTGGATTCTTTCCCCTTCAGGAACTGGACGTCATCGACCAGGAGCAGGTCGATTTCGCGGAAGCGGCGACGGAAGTCGCCCATCTGTCCGGTCTGGATGGCGTTGACGAACTCGTTGGTGAACTGCTCGGTGCCGACGAAGGCCAGCCGCAGCGTGGGGGTGCGCTTGAGCAGCTCGTGGGCGATGCCCTGCATGAGGTGCGTTTTGCCGAGTCCGGTCTCCCCATAGATGAAGAGCGGGTTGTACACCTTGCCGGGGGCCTGTGCGGCGGCCTGTGCGGCGGCGGCAGCGACATCGTTGGACTTCCCGATGACGAACTGATCGAAGGTGTATCTCGGGTTCAGTGGCGCCGACAAGCGCTGTTGGTGTGCCGTTGGTGGCGCAACAACAGGGGTTGGCGGTGGCTGCACGAACATGTCCATCTGGACGCGCCCCATGCGCTCTTCGGCCACTTTGAAGCGGACCTTCATGGGGTGGCCGAGTGCGACGGCGGCGAAGCTCGTGAGCAGGTCGGCGTGCTTGGACTCGTTCCAGTCGGCTGAAAACTGATCGGGGGCGCCGATCAGGAGTGTGTCGTGCTCGATGCCGAGCGCGTCGGTGGGCTCGAGCCATGTGCGGTACGTCTGCTCCGGGAGGATCTGACGTGCGCGTTGGCGCAGGCGATCCCAGGTTTCGGCAGGCGTGAGGGACATGGCGGGAGGTCGGAGAGCAGGCGGTCCCGACAACCGGGCGTGTAGGTCGGGGGGGCGAAGGTTACGCCGGCGTGTGGATAAGTCAATCGCGTCATCGACGTGACACCACTCCCGCATTCGTGAGCGCAAGCAAGTCGCTGCGATGACGGTCGGTACGGGTGCAAATCGTTGTGCCGAGGTTACTTGACGACCTTGACCGGACGCCGGTGGTGCGAGTACTTTCTGAGGCTGCCACGGAACGTGTCTGTCTCGCGTCCCGCATGGCTTTCTTGGATTCCTTTGCAGTTTCTACCGCGTTACCTCGAGCATTGATATGGGCAAGCCCACATACCGTCCGCGCAACACCAAGCGAGTCCGCAAGCACGGTTTCCGTGCGCGTATGGAGACGAAGTGGGGCCGTGAGGTTCTCGCCCGTCGCCGCCGGAAGGGCCGCAAGGTGTTGACCGTCCAGATCCCGTCGAAGTACGCCGGCGCCTGATAGCCGGTCGTTCCCGCGTGCGCAGCGACTGACGCGCGGGACCGACCTCGAGCGGGTACGTCACGAAGGGAAGCGAGTGCGCACGGCCTCTATGGATGTGCGCGCCATGGCTTCCCTTCATGCGTTTCCCCGGGTGGGGTTCGTGATCCCAAAGTACAAACATTCGGGGGTCGAGCGAAACCGGCTCAAACGTCGGCTCCGCGAGGTGATCCGGATCGAGGTGCTGCCGGGACTCGCGCCGATGGACCTCGTGGTGCGGGTCTTGCCGGTGGCGTACGACCGTACGTTCGATGTGCTGCGTGCCGAGGTCGTGCAGGCGGTCCGTCGTGTGGGTCGGCAGATCGAGCCGGTGGCGAGCTCGCCCATAGCGAGTGCGCTTCCGGCGAGTGCGCCCCCGGCGTCCGGACCCTGAGTATCACGTGATGGCGAACCTGTTCATCCTGCTGGTGCGCGGGTACCAGCTCACGCTGTCGCCCATCTTTGGGGGCGCCTGCCGCTATTATCCTTCCTGTTCCGCGTACGCGATCGAGGCGCTCCAGCGTCACGGCGCGCTGCGCGGCGGATGGATGGCTTTGCGCCGCATCGGGCGCTGTCATCCGTTCCGGCCCGGCGGATTCGATCCGGTGCCCTGAGCGCTCCCTTATACAGACCATGGAACCACGCCGCATCGTCCTCGCCGTCGTCCTGATGGCGGCGGTCCTGATTCTGAACTCGATCCTGTTCCCGGCGCCGAAGGTGGCGCCCGTGAACCCCGCGATCGCGACCGACTCCCTCCGCCGCGCTGATTCGGCGACGGTGGCCAGCAGCAACCCCGTCGTCGCCGATGGTGCCCGCGCGGCGCAGCCCAGCATGGGCGCGGTGCCGGCTGGTGATTCCGCGGCTCTCTCGGCCCCATCGCTGGCGTTGCCGATCGACACCGCGGTGGTCACCACCGCACCGGCGGTCTTCCGCACCACCAATCGTGGCGCGTCGCTGATCGGTGCCGAGATGCAGCAGTATCTCGCGTTGTCGAACAAGGGGCGTACCAGGGGTGGTCCGGTGGAATTGACCAAGCCTGGTGATCGGTTGCTGAGCTTCCGTCTCGTGACGCCGGGTGACACCGTCGCGCTCAATACACAGACGTTCACGACCACGCGCACCGAAGACAACGGACGCGCGGTGGTGCGCTATGACGCGACGGTGGGCGCCCGCGCGATCACGATCGCGTATTCGTTCCTCCCCGACAGCTACCGCGTGAACGTGTCGGCCACGGTGGAAGGCGCACCGGAGAACAGCTTCCTGCTGATCGACATGCCGCCCGGTTTCCGCTCCTCCGAGGCCGATACCACCGAGGATCAGTCGCATCTCGCGTACGCGTTCAAACCCGATCAGCAGAACGCCGATGGTGTGACCTTCGGGTCGCTCGATCCCGGGGAACGTCAGATCGAAGCGGGACCGATCAACTGGGCGGTGGCGAAAAACAAGTATTTCCTGCTGGGTGTGCTGGCGCCGGCGGGTGAGGCGGGTTTCACCGAAATCAACTTCACCGGCGGTGAGCGGGTCGCGAAAGCGGCCACCCGTGGGCAGGCCACGATCGTGGCGTCACTGAAGAGCGGCACGGTGGCCTTCGAGGTGTACGCCGGGCCGCAGGAGTTCAAGCGCCTCGTGGCGATGGGTCGCGCGTTCGAGACGTCCAATCCCTACGGTGGCTGGCTCCAAGGCATCGTGCAGCCGTTTGCCACGCTGGTCATTCGCGCGCTGCTGTGGATGAAGGTGACGCTGGGCTTGTCGTACGGCTGGATTCTGGTGCTGTTCGGTGTGGCGGTGCGCATCATTTTGTGGCCGCTCAATCAGAAGGCGATGCGCAGCTCGATGCAAATGCAGCGTATCCAGCCGTACCTGCAGGAAATCCAGACCAAGTACAAGGGCGATCCGACCAAGCTCCAGTCGGAAATGATGCGGGTGTACAAGGAGCATGGCATGTCGCCGTTCAGCTCCCTGTCGGGGTGTCTCCCCATGCTCATCCCGCTGCCGGTGTTCTTTGCGCTCTTCTTCGTGTTCCAGAATACGATCGAGTTCCGCGGCGTGTCGTTCCTGTGGTTCCCCGACATCTCGCTCAAGGATCCGTTCTACGTGATCCCGATTCTCGTGGCCATCACCGCCATGGGGCTGTCGTACATCGGCATGCGTGGCATGAAGGCGAACGAGCAGCAGAAGATGATGATGTACCTGATGCCAGCCATGATGATGGTGATTTTCTTCAACATGGCGTCGGGGCTCAACCTGTACTACTTCGTGCAGAACCTCGCGTCGTTGCCGCAGCAGTGGTTGATCTCGCAGGAGCGCACCAAGGTGCAACCACCGGTTGTGCGGGGATAATGACGTGGTGACGGCCCGCCAGCTGCCTGGTGGCGACGACACGATCGTTGCCCTTGTCACGGCTGCTGGACGCGGGGCGATTGCCGTAATTCGGCTGTCAGGGGCGCGGGCGATCGAGATCGCTCGCGCCCTTGGCGCATCTGACCTGCAGCCGCGTCGTGCCACCCGCGTGGCGTTGCGGCATCCCGACGGGACGTCGCTCGACGACACGCTGGTGACCTGCTTTGCGGCACCGCGTTCGTACACCGGAGACGACGTGGTCGAAATCTCCACGCACGGCGGCCAGGTGGCGCCGTCGCTGGTGCTGGCCGCGTGTGTGGCCGCCGGGGCCCGTCCCGCGACGCCGGGCGAGTTTACCCGGCGCGCCGTGTTGAACGGTCGGCTGGATCTCGTGCAAGCCGAAGCGGTGGCTGACCTGATCGATGCACGCACCACGGCCATGCACCGCCAGGCGCTGTCCCAGCTCGATGGCGGCTTATCGCGACGGCTGCTGGCATTGCGCGAGGACGTGATCCATCTCGAAGCGCTGATCGCCTACGACATCGACTTCCCCGAGGAAGACGACGGCCCGATCGCGCCCACCCGGATCAAACAGGCGGCGGAGTCGCTGCGCGACGCGCTCCGCGCGCTCCTGCACACGGCGCCACGAGCTGCGGTGCTGCGCGACGGGGTGCTGGTGGTGATTGCGGGGCCTCCGAATGCCGGGAAATCGTCGCTGTTCAATGCGCTGCTGGGTGAATCGCGCGCGCTGGTAACGCCGATTGCGGGAACGACCCGTGATGCTATCGAAGCCGTGCTGGACCGCGCACCGCTGCCCCTGCGCTTCGTGGACACGGCCGGCCTCCGCGATACCGACGACGAGATCGAACGACTCGGCATCGAGGTGAGTCGGCGCTATCTGGGGCAGGCACGGGTCGTGCTGGCGTGCGGCACCGGCGCTGATGATATCGCGGCCACCTGCCAGGCCCTCACGCACCACACGACGGGGACGGTCATTCGGGTGCGCACGAAAACGGATCTGGCGCCGGCGGCGTTACCCGGGCCGGAGCTAGGGGTGAGCGCCGAGACGGGCCACGGCTTGGGGGCGCTGCTGGACGCGATTGATCGCGCGGCGGCGGCCGATGCGGTGGCCGATGCGGCGGCACTTCCGATGGGTGATGACGTACTCGTGACGCGCGAACGGCACCGTGTCGGACTCACGGCGGCGCACGACGACCTCACCGAGTTTCTGATGGTGTGGGAGCACGGGGCACTGCCGGCGCCGGTGGCGGCGGTGCACCTCTATGCGGCCCGGGAGGCGCTCTCGGATCTCATTGGGATCGTGGAGACCGAGGACGTGCTCGACCGGGTATTCCGGGACTTCTGCATCGGAAAATAGGATCCGCCACAGCCACTGCCATTACAACAGCTACTGCAACAGCTACTGCCACAGCCACTGCAACAGCCAGAACACGGATTTTACCGATCGACGGAAACAACACAGATAAGCGAAAAGCGCTGTTTGCTTATCCGTGGCGGTTTCGGTGTGATCCGTGGTCTCCGTGTTCCAGCTGTTGCTGTTGCCACAGCCACGGCCATTACAACAGTTACCGAAACAGCCACTGCAACAGCCAGAACACGGATTTTACCGATCGACGGAAACAACACAGATAAGCGAAAAGCGCTGTTTGCTTATCCGCGGCGGTTTCGGTGTGATCCGTGGTCTCCGTGTTCCAGCTGTTGCTGTTGCCACAGCCACTGCAACAGCCAGAACACGGATTTTACCGATCGACGGAAACAACACAGATAAGCGAACCGCGCTGTTTGCTTATCCGTGGCGGTTTCGGTGTGATCCGTGGTCTCCGTGTTCCAGCTGTTGCTGTTGCCACAGCCACTGCAACAGCCAGAACACGGATTTTACCGATCGACGGAAACAACACAGATAAGCGAAAAGCGCTGTTTGCTTATCCGTGGCAGTTTCGGTGTGATCGGTGGTCTCCGTGTTCCAGCTGTTGCCGTTGCTGTTCGCAAGCGGTCTGATCGAGCATCAGCTGACGATCGTGAGCCGCGGCCGCTCCACGAAGGTGTCGTTGACCGAGGCCAATTCATGCACGCTGGCGCGTACCGCCCACCCGTACCCGCGCGCGGCGATGGCGGCTTCCACGAGGCGGGCGCCGAGGAAATAGCCCGCCCGCTCGGGAAGCACCGTGCGCTCTATCGTTCGTGCTTCGTCGCTCATGCCCCCGGACAGGTAGCGCAGTCGCAACCCCAGGGCGGACCGGTCACCGTCGGCGTCGGCGGCGCGGGCCAGTACCGGCTCGATCTCGCGGATGCGGGCGTACTGCTTGCGGGCAAACCCGAAGTACTCCCAGACGGCGTGGCCCGGGCTGACCGCCCGCGACACGTGGACGGCGAGCCCCTCGTTGACCAGCAACTCGCGGAGCGAGGCCTGACGTCCGGTTTCCCAGTACGAGTAGTAGCCACCGGCGTCCTCGACGAACCCGCGCATGTCGCTGCGGCTACTGGGCGAGGTGTAACGCACCACGTGTGTGATCTCGTGGGCGAGCCAGAGCGGAATGAGTTCGGGGTCGAGGCCAAGTCCCTGCGTTTCAGGGTTGGCGACGCCGGTGAAGTGCTCCAGACAGACGAACGCGACCCCGCGGCCGTTGACGACCAGTTCACCGGCATTGGCGGCACCGACGCCCACCATGATGACGATGTCGTAGCTGACATCCACGTCGAGGAGTACACGCACCTTCTCTTCGGCCTGCCGCGCGAGCGCCATGACATCGGTGCGCGCGAGCAAGGTGCGGAGATCATCGCGGGAGGCCTCGACCGTGGCGCGGACGACCTCGTCGAAGTGCGGCCCTGACGGCTCGAGGACGTAGTTCTCCCAGTATGCCGTGAGCAATGCCTTGTGGCGCTCGAAGTACGCCAGATATGCCGACACGCGATCGTCGGCTTCGAGTACGGCGAGAAAATCTGGAACCAGATTGATCAACATCAACGACCCGGGCACGGGGGGCCGGCGCGATCGTGCATGACCTCGTGCGCCGCCGCCATGAGAGCGTGACACACGAGCGCAATTCGCCGAACGAGACGCGAGAAGATAGCCGTGAATTGCGGACCGTACAAGCTCGCGCCGGGAGGCGTGTGGAAAACCCGTTCAACTCCCGCGATCAGGGTGCCGAGACTGCATGGTGTCACCCGCCCCCCCTCCCTTATGACGACGCTCAACCTCATCGAACTCACCTGCCCGATCTGCGAGACCGTATTTCTCTCGCAATCGGTCGTGGCCACCAACGCCCTGGGTGGAAAACGCACCGACTTTCACGAACGCGCCGCGGGGATGCAACCGCTGCCCTACTTCGTGCACTTGTGCACGCACTGCGGCTATGCGGGCGTGCAGCGGGATTTCAACGGCGAGATCGAGGTCAGTGTCGAGCTGCGTGAACGGGTCCCGCTGGAATTGACGCCGGCACTCGCGTCACAGCCGACGCCGGGATCACTCAAGTACGAGCACGCGGCCAAAGCCGCCGAGTGGCAGGGCGCCGATCCGCGCTATCTGGCCGATCTGTATCTGCGGGCGGCGTGGTGCTGTGTGGACGAGGGGGACAGCGAAGCCGAGCGCTACTTCCGACGACACGCCGCGTGGCGGTTTGCCGATGCGTTGGCCGCGTACGACGGGGTGCCGGAGGAGGAGCGCGCCGTGATCACGTACCTGATTGGCGAACTGTGGCGGCGGATTGGTGACGACGCGCAGGCACAGGGATGGTTTGACTGTGTGGCGGACGAAGTCACAGAGCCCACCGCGCAACTGTGGGTGCTCGAAGCAGCTGACCAACAGCGCCGTGCCCCGCGGGAGTGGTTCGGGTAACCCGGCCGGCGTCGGTCGAGGTAGGAAACGGCGACCCTACCGTGTGCCGAACAGCCGGTCGCCGGCGTCACCGAGTCCGGGCAGGATGTAGCCCTGCTCGTTGAGTTCCCGATCGAGGGCGGCGGCGAGAATTGGCACGTCCGGGTGCTCTCGGCTGAGTCGCGCCACACCTTCCGGTGCGGCAACCAGGCACAGAAAGCGGATTCGTGTGGCCCCCGCCCGCTTGAGCGACGCGACGGCGGCACAGGCGCTGCCGCCGGTGGCCAGCATCGGATCGAGCAGCAGGAAATCGCGCGCGCCCACGTCACCCGGCACTTTGAAGTAGTAGTCCACCGGCTCCAACGTGTCGTGATCGCGATAGAGCCCAATGTGCCCGACGCGCGCCGAGGGAATGAGCCGCAGGATCCCTTCGACCATGCCCAGTCCGGCGCGCAGAATCGGGACCAGTGTGAGCTTCTTGCCCCGCACCGCCCAGCCCGATGCGGTTTCCAGCGGGGTATCGACCTGCACCGGGTCGAGCGCGAGATCGCGCGTGGCTTCGTACGCCATGAGCATGGCGATTTCGTCCACCAGCTCCTTGAACTGCTTGGTGGGCGTGGCCCGATCCCGCAGCAACGTGATTTTGTGGCGGACCAGCGGGTGGTCGACGAGACGCAGCATGGGGGCAGCGGGCAGGGTAGCAGACATGGCCACGAAGCTAGCCGCACGCCGCCGCGCCCGGATAGTGAGGGATTATCTTCCGCCCATGAGCATGAAGCCTGCGACTCCGGTGGCCGCGCCCCTGCAGCGGGTGGCCGTGTACTGCGCCTCCAACGATGGCGCGCGGCCGGAGTACCTGGCCGCCGCCACCGCCCTCGGCACCCTGATGGCGGAGCGCGGTCTGACCGTGGTGTACGGCGGTGGCCGTGTGGGATTGATGGGCGCGCTGGCGGACGCCGCGCTGGCCGCGGGCGGTGAAGTGATCGGCGTGATGCCACACGGACTGGTCCAGCGGGAGGTGGCCCATCACGGGCTCTCGGCCCTTCGCGTGGTCGATTCGATGCATGAGCGGAAGGCCATGATCGCCGATCTGGCGGATGCCTTCATCACCCTCCCCGGCGGGATCGGCACCCTCGAGGAGTTCTTCGAAACGTGGACCTGGGCGCAGTTGGGCGTGCACCGCAAACCGGTGGGCCTGCTGGACGTCGCGGACTTCTGGGCGCCGCTGGTGGCACTCATCGACCATGTGGCGACCGAGGGGTTCCTGCGCGGTGAGCCGCGTGACTGGCTCGTGCGCGACTATGATCCCGGGTCGATGCTGACGCGGCTGCAGGCGTTCACGGCCCCCTCGGTGCGACGTTGGCTTCGCAGTGGGGAGACCTGATAAAGTGCTCGGTTGTTGCCTCCTGTCGGGTTGACGGTCCGCTGCGTAACATTGCGGGAGCGCGCGAGTAGCGCCCTCCTGTCGTCGAATCGACGGGCCAATGACGGTGACTATGCGAGGTTGGTGATGGGACGATTCATGCTGTCGGAGGCGATGCTGCCGTTCGTCGCGGGGCGCTTCAAGGCACTCTCGGAACCGGCCCGACTGGCGCTGCTTTCGGCGCTGCAGTCTGGGGAGCAGACCGTGAATGAACTGGTCGACCTGACAGGGCTGGGGCAGGCCAATGTGTCGAAGCATCTGCAGGTGCTGCACCAGCACGGATTCGTGCGGCGACGGAAGAACGGCTTGTACGTGCATTACACGCTGGCCGACCGGAACGTGATGCGGTTGTGTGAAACGATGTCCAACCGCCTTGACGACCGCAGCCGATTGCAGGAACGCCTGCTGGAAAGTCCCGACGGCATGGAGTAACGCAGCCACGTGAGTATAGAGATCGAGTTTTCGGGTGCCGCGCAGGAAGTGACCGGCTCCTGTCACATCGTGCGGGTCGGTCAGCGCACCGTGCTGCTCGATTGCGGGCTGTTTCAGGGCAAGCGAAGCGAGAGCCACGCGAAAAACGCGCGGCTGCCATTGCCGGTGGATCAGATCGACGCGGTGATTCTCTCGCACGCGCACATCGATCACTCCGGCCGTTTGCCGTTTCTCGTGGCCAACGGCTACCGCAATTCCATCTGGGCGACTGCGGCCACCCGCGATCTGTGTGCGCTCATGCTGGCCGATTCGGCGCATATCCAGGAAAAGGACGCGGAATTTCTTGAACGGCACGGCCGGCCGCATGCGGCGCCGCTCTATACCATCGAGGATGCGACGCGCACGCTGGAGCAGATGATCGGCATGCCGTACGCCAAGTGGTTTGATGTGACGGACGGCATCCGGGCGCAGTATTGGGAAGCGGGGCACATTCTGGGCAGCGCGTCGGTGGTGCTCGAGCTGCGCGAAGGGGACACGCTGCGCCGGGTGATATTTTCGGGCGACGTGGGGCGATGCGACCTCCCGATCATCCGCGATCCGTCGCCGCCGACGGGCGGTGCCGATGTGGTGTTGTGTGAAAGCACGTACGGCAACCGCGATCACGAGTCGGTAGAGGGCGCACGCGAAGAGCTCGGGCGTGTGGTGCGCGAGACCGCGGCCCGCGGCGGGCGCGTGCTCATTCCCGCCTTTGCCGTGGGGCGCACACAAGAACTCGTCTACGACCTGCACCAACTGCATCGCGCCGGGAAGATTCCGGCTGTGCCCATCTTCATCGATTCACCGCTGGCCACCGACGCCACGTCCGTGTTTGCGATGCATCCGGAAGTGTTCGATCACAGCGAAGATCTGGTGCGGCATACCACTGATCTCTTCGACTTCCCGCTGGTGAAGTTCACGCGCGATGTGAATGAGTCGAAGGGACTGAACACCATGCGTGGGCCGATGGTGATCATTGCGGCGTCAGGGATGGCCGAGTCGGGGCGCATTCTGCATCACCTGCGCAACGGGGCCAACGATCCGCGCAACACGATCCTGATTGTCGGGTTCATGGCCGAGCACACGCTGGGGCGGCGTCTGCTGGAAGGGCGTCCGATCATCAAGGTGTTCGGCGACGAAATCGAACTGACGGCGCAGATCGAAGTGCTCAACGGCTACAGTGCGCATGCGGACCGCACGGAACTGCATACGTGGTTGTCGGCCGTGCGCACCGGTGGTGCCGCCGACGGGCGGGATCACCCCCACGTGTATCTGGTACACGGCGAGTCCGAGGCGCAGACGGCGTTTGCTGAACGGCTGCGTGGCGACCGTTTCACCGTGGATATTCCGGCGCCGGGCACCGTCATCACGTTGTAGTCGCGGCCGCTCTCTGTTCCGCCCGCCTTCGCCTCAGCGGCGCATGGAGTAGTTTGGCTGCATGGACCGCGCAGCCGACCGGCGATTCCGCCTCTCGTTCAAGTCCCGCGTCATCGGCACGTTGCTGATGGGGTGGATTCTGTGCGTGGCGATGATTTTCATCTGGTCGCGCCGGTCGGCAGCGGGTCACGCTGATGCCATCGTGGTGCTCGGTGCGGCACAATACGGGGGGCGTCCCTCACCGGTGCTCCGGGCCCGTCTCGATCACGCGCTGGGGTTATGGAACGGCGCGCGGGCCGATCGCGTGGTGCTCACGGGTGGGCGACGGCCTGGAGACCAGATCAGTGAAGCGGCGGCGGGTCGCCGGTATCTGGTGCGGCGCGGTGTGCCCACCAAGGACATTCTGCTCGAGACGGCCGGCCGGACCTCGCTGGCCTCGATGGAAGGGGCCGCGCAATTGCTGCAGGCGTCACGTACCGGGCGCCGCGGCGACACGGCGCTCGTGCGCCCCCGTGTGCTGCTGGTGAGCGATCCGTTTCACATGCTGCGGCTCGAGGTGCTCGCACGGCTGCACGGCCTGCATCCGTTGCCGTCCCCCACGCGCACGAGCCCCATCTCGGCCAACCGCACTGTGGCCATCGAGTACATGCTCCGCGAATCGATCGCCTTGCCCACCGACGTGGCCTTGCTGCTCTGGCTCAGGCTGACCGGCCGTACCGTGCGCGAGTCGACCGCGCGGTAGCTCCGGCGCGCGGTCGGTCAGTGACGCCTTGGCCGGGTCAGCGCCGCAGCACGGGGACGATGGTGCCGTCGGGCAGGCGCTGCTTGATCACGATATCCGGGATCACATCGCGATATGGCGTTGCCGCTTCGACGTCGGCGTCGAAGCCGAATCCGCTGCGCAGTGCGGCGGTGAGCGAGAAGGCGTCGGCGCCCGCGAGGTTCACGGTGTATCCCAGATCCTTGAGGGATCCGACGGTGATGCGGCTGAGCGGCTGCGCGGTGTTGACGGCAAAGCCCTGCATGAGTTCGCGTCCCATCACGGACGTGCGCCAGTGGGAGTTGATGGTACCGGTGCCACCGGTGTTTTCGACCGGTACCGGATTGCCGCCGTAGGTGACCGTATTGATCGCGGCGAACTGCGTGCGTGCTTCGGTTCCCACGTAGTACGGGTCACCCGTCACCGTGGTGTTGAGCAGGGTACGCCGGAAGTTCCAGACGGTGCCGATGCCCAGGACATGTCCGATTTCGTGCAGCACAACCTTTTCGAACTGTCCGCGCGCCACCAGCAGATCCACGTCGTAGCTGTCGAATTCCATGAAGCCGAGAAACGGGATCGCGTTGGCATTCACGTAGCAGGGGCTGGCCTGGCCGAGAATGTTGCCGCTGCCCGAGGTACCCGCGCCGTCGATGGAGTCGATGCGGGCGAAGATCACGATGTTCTGCACCGATCCGGACAGGGCGGGTGCCCAGCGTCCGCAGTCGCCGGCCGCGATGTTCACATTGACGGTGCCGGTGCTGCCCACGATGACGCGTCGCCATTTGGCGACGGCATTCGCGAAGGCGGTGCGCACGGGAAGCGAGGCCTCGCCGATGAAGCGGACGTCGATGTTGAAGGCGGAGGTGGTGACGGTGGACGTGAACGTCACCGCGGCACCGGGAATCGCGCTGCTGGCAGCGGTGAGCGTCTGGGTGCCGGCGGTGCCGAGTTGCCAACTTCCCACAAAGGCCGTACCGGTGGCGGGATCGGAGACCACGGACCCGCCGGTGACGGTGCCCGAGTTGGCGCCCGGTGTGAAGGTGACCGGTACGGTGCCGACCGGGTTGCCGAAGGCGTCGGTGACCCGTACCCCCGGGGGCGTGGTGATGTTGAGGTTGGCGACGCCGGCCTGATTGTCGCCCACGAACTTCACGAGATTGGTCGGTGGACCGGCCAGCGCGTTCACGCTGAAGATGGCTGGATTGACGCCGGTGGCGGTGGCCGTGACGATCTGTTGGCCGATGGCGGTGCCCAGTTTCCAGCCGCCGATCCGGGCCACGCCCTCGGTGTTGCTGGACTGCTGCGCCCCGTCCAAGGTGCCGATCCCCTGCACGAGGGTGAAGGTGACAGACGCTCCCGTAACGGCGTTGCCGTATTGGTCTTCCGCACGGACGGCCGGGAGTGATGGCACCACGGTGTTCACCGGTGCCTGCTGGTCGCCAACGCTTACGGGCGACAACCGGGCGAGCGGGCCGGGCGCCGCGGTGGCCGTAAAGGTCACGGTGCTGAGCCCGTCTGCTGTGGCCTGGAGTGTCTGCTGCCCTGCTGTGGTGCCCAGCGTCCATCCACCGGCGCTGGCCTCGCCGCTGGCGGTGGTGCGCACGGAGTCGTTCAGCACCGTACCACCACCACTCGCGATGCGCCAACGCACGAGCACGTTCTTGATCCCCTTCCCTTTGGCGTCGGTAATCCGGACTGCGGGCACGGTAGTCACCACCGCCGCGACGGTGGCGGCCACGGACGTGCCCGCTGTCGCGACGGCTGCCGTGGGCACTTGCGGGTCGCTGCCACAGGCCGCCAGCACACCGATCGTGGTCAGCAGCAGGAGCGCCGGCCGGCCGGCGCGTCGGATCGAGAGAGTCATCGGACGAAGTGAGGGAAAGCCAGCGTGACCATGGTCATGCCGAGAGACGCGGCGACCGTCGCGTGATGTGGCACCGAAACAATGACGACGCAATGGAAAGATGCGCACCGATGGGGTTCCGAGTTCTGTGACCAGCCCCCCAATATTGAACCATGCGCATTCCAGTCGAGAGCTACCACCTCCCGAACGGCCTGCATGTGGTGCTCTCCGAGGATCACACAGCGCCGATCGTTGCGGTGAATTTGTGGTATCACGTGGGATCGGCCAACGAGCGGCTCGATCGTACCGGTTTTGCCCACCTGTTCGAACATATGCTGTTTCAGGGGTCGGCCAATGTCGACGCCAACGAGCATTTCGAACTGGTGCAGCGTGCAGGTGGTACCCTGAACGGGTCCACATGGCTCGACCGGACCAATTATTACGAAACCGTGCCGTCGCACCAGATTGCGATGGCCCTGTGGCTCGAAGCGGATCGTATGGGGCGGATGCTCCCGGCGCTGACGCAGCAGAAGCTGGACACCCAGCGGGATGTGGTGAAAAACGAGCGGCGGTGGTCGGTGGACAACCAGCCGTACGGCACCTGGTGGGAGCGTCTGCCGGCTCTCTGTTTCCCCGAGACGCATCCGTTCCATCACTCGCTGATCGGGTCGATGGAGCATCTCACCGACGCGTCGTTGGACGACGTGGCGGATTTCTTCCGGACGTATTACACCCCGGACAACGCGGTGCTCACGGTGGCCGGCGATTTTGACCGGGCCGAGACGATGCGGCTGATCGAGTCGTACTACGGTGGCATTCCCCGGGGGACGGCCCGCCCGCCGCTGCGGGACATGACCTTGCCCCCCACCTTCGGCACCACGCGTCGCGAGGTGGTCCCCGATGCCGTGGCGCTGCCGCGGCTGTTCGTGGCGTGTCGGACTCCCGTCTTCGGCACCGACGGGTACTACGCGGCCTCGCTGGCGTCCGCGGTGCTGGGGCTCCGGACGGGGTGCCGCCTGGAACAGTCGTTGGTGCGTCGTCAGCGGATCGCGTCACAGGCGGGGGCGTTTACCTACGACCTTGCCAAAGGGAGCGACCTGCTGATCGTGGATGCCACGGCGCATCCGGAGGTGACGCCGGAGGAGCTCGAGCGCGCGGTGCTGGCTGAACTCGATGACATCCACGTGAACGGCGTGACGGACATGGAAGTTACGCGGGCACGCGCGCTGATCGAGACGAGCTTCGTGACCAGCATGCAGTCGGCCGCCGAACGCGCCGACCAGCTGTCGCGGTTTGCCACGTATTTCGGCGACCCCACGCTCATCAACGAGCAGGTGGCGCGTTATGCCGCCACGACCACCGCCGATGTCTCCGCGCTGGCGCGCGAGCGGCTCGGTCCCGACAACCGGGCGTTGCTGATGTACGTGCCGGCCGATGCGCCGGCGTCGGCGGAGGTGGTCGCGTGACCGATTCACTCTCCACCGTCGCCATGACCGAGACCCCGCCCGCGCCGCCGCGCCCCGTCGCCGGCACGCCGAGCGACTACCGGTTTCCGCACTTCGCGACGCGCATTCTGGCCAACGGCCTGCGGGTGATCGTGGCCTCGGTGCCGGCGTATCCGGTGGTGACCACGCTGGCCGTTGTCGAGGCGGGCGCCACGCGCGATCCGCGCGACTACGAAGGGCTCGCGCAGCTCACCACGCGGGCGTTGGCAGAAGGGACGCGTGACATGAACGCGCTCGAGCTCACGTCGCGTCTCGAGATGCTGGGCACGACGCTCGACACCGGCGCCGACTGGGACTCGGCGATCGTGCAGATCACGGCGTTGTCCAGCCGGATCGACGATGCCGTGGCGGTGCTGTCGGAAGTGCTGCGCCATCCCGCCTTTCCGGAGTCGGAGCTGGAGCGCATGCGCGGCGAGCGTCTGGCCGATCTCGCGCAACTGCGGGCCGAACCGCGCGGGCTGTCGGACGTGTTCTTCTCGCGCCTGCTGTATCAGAAAGCGTCGCGCTTCGCGCGATTGGCCGGTGGTGACGAAGCGAGCATCATGCGACTCACCCGCGAGCGCGTGGAGGCGTATCACGCCGAGTTCTATCGTCCCGACGCGACGGCGTTGATGATCGTGGGTGACATCGATGTGGAGCGCGCCGTGAAACTGGCGAGCACGCACTTCGGTGACTGGACCGGTAACGCGCCGCCGGTCACGGAACCGCTCGATGCGCAGCGCTATGCAGAGCCGCGCGTGCATCTGGTGCACAAGCCGGACGCGTCGCAGTCGGAAGTGCGCGTGGGCCACGTGGCGATTCCGCGCCTGCACGAGGACTACTTCCCCGTGGTGGTGATGAACGCGATTCTGGGCGGACTGTTTTCGTCGCGGCTCAATCTGAATCTGCGCGAAGTGCATGCGTACACCTACGGCGCGCACTCGGCGTTCGACTGGCGCCGCGCGGCGAGTCCGTTCGAGATCTCCACGGCCGTGGAAACGGTGGTGACCGCCGATGCCCTGCGCGAGATCGCGCTGGAATTCACGCGCATCCGCGAGGCCCCGGTGTCTGAGGCCGAGCTGTCACTGGCCACGAGCTATCTCGTGGGGGTCTTTCCGATCCGGTTCGAGACCACCGCCGAGGTGGCGGGTGGCCTCGCGAACGTGGAGATCTTCCGCCTGCCTACGAACTACTTCGACACGTACCGCGACCGGGTGAAGGCCGTCACCGCGCAGGACGTGTTGCGGGTGGCGCAGACGCACCTCGATCCGAGCCGGTTGCAAGTCGTGGTGGTGGGTGATGCCAGTGCGATCCGTGCATCGGTCGAGGCGCTGCACCTCGGACCCGTCATCGTATACGACCCGGCAGACGACGATGTCGCTGTCGTGCCCGTGTCTTCCTCCTCATCCTCCTGAATCGACGTGTCGCCAGCCAAGAAGTCTGTGAAGACGCCTGCCGTGAAGACGCCTGCCGTGCCGAAGGCTCCGAAGCGCGTAAAGCCGCCGAAGTCGCCGTACTACGAGGTGCGCCGCTCGAAAATCCAGGGGCGCGGCGCCTTCGCGCTGCTGCCGATCCGCAAGGGCAAGAAGATCGACGAGTACTGGGGGCAGCCGATCACGCACGAGGAAGCCGATCGTCGGTACGACGACAACGAGGGCCGGCACCACACGTTCCTGTTCGTGCTCGATGATGACACCGTGCTCGACGCGCGCTACGGCGGGAACGATGCGCGCTTCATCAATCACTCGTGCGATCCGAACTGCGAGACCGAGATCGAGGACGGTCACATCTGGATCAAGGCGATCAAGGCGATCACGCCGGAAACGGAGCTCGCCTACGATTACCGCTTCGAGTGGCAGGACGAGTACGAGCCGGAGGACGTGCGCTACTACGCCTGTCGCTGCGGCACGGCGAAGTGCCGCGGGACGATCCTGCGGATTCCGGTGTATCTGCGTCCGACGATCAAGCAGTGGCTGGCCGGCAACGATGTGCCCCTGCCCAAAAAGCCGAAGAAAGGGGTGAAGCCCGGCGCGAAGAAGGCATCCCTCAAAAAGGCGGCCAGTAAGAAGGCGCCGGCCAAGCAGCCCCGATGAGCGACGGCCCCGGCAAGATTAGCGGGACGCGCGGCTACACCGGGCGCGTGATCTCGATCGACCTCGACACGGTGCGCTTTCCTGATGGGTCGACGGGGGAGCTCGAGATGGTACGTCACCCGGGGGCGAGCGCCGTGGTGCCGCTCCTGGGCGACCTCGACGATGACCCAGAGGTCCTGCTGATTCGGCAGTACCGCTACGCCGCCGAGGGGTACCTGTACGAGATCCCGGCCGGTCGTCTCGATCCCGGTGAGGCCCCGCTGGCCTGTGCCCATCGTGAACTGGCGGAGGAAACCGGATACACCGCCGCCCGCGTGGAGCATCTGTTCACGATGTTCACGACCCCGGGCTTTACCGACGAGAAGATCCATTTGTTCGTGGCCACCGGACTCGTGGCCGGCGAGGCGAAACGGGAAGCGGACGAGTTCATGGAGCTGGCCCCAACCAAGCTGTCACGGGCGCTGTCCATGATCGAGCAAGGTGAGATTCAGGATGCCAAGACGGCGCTCGCGCTGCTCTACACGGCCGGATTCCGGCTCAACTGACAGATCTGTCCTCTTCGATTGTCCTCAATTCGGGACAATCGAGTCGGAATGAGACGGCGGCGTGTGTCGTGTGATGTTCGTGGGATCGTTGTAAGCCGTTGTATATCAATGTGTTAGATTGATTTGTTCCGAAAAGGTCCCAGCGGCACGCACTATGCACCTACTCCTGGTGTGCACTGACATGGTTGTCCGGATCGTCCGGCGGTCTGGTCGGTGCCCCGTGAGTCTGCCGACTCGCGTCACCGCTGGAGGAGGACTCGATCCATGGCCGAGCTGGCTCGCACGAAACTGACCTCACAGAGTACCCCTGCCGTGTCGGTGCGCGAGCACCTGCGCACGCTCGAGGATGGTGATGTGGTGTCGGCGTTCCTCGGCGGCGAGGAACGTGCCTTCGAAGAGCTCGTCGACCGGTATCAGGGTCGGCTGCTGAACTTCATCTACCGCACGATCGGTGATCGGGACCGGGCGGAAGACCTTGTGCAAGAGGTCTTCATCCGGGTGTACCGCCACATCGGCCGTTTTGATCGCTCCAAGAAGTTCTCGACGTGGATCTACACGATCGCGTCGAACCTGGCGAAGAACGAGCTGCGCAACCGCTCCCGCAATCCGCTGGTGCTGTTCCAGACGATCAAGGCCAAGTTCGAGGACGAGGACCGGCCGTTGCAGTTCGAAGACACGCATACGCGTCCGGACGACATGTTCCGCAAGCGCCACCTGCGGGAGATGGTCGAGCAGTCCGTGGGGCAGTTGCCGGCGCATCATCGTGAGGTGTTCGTGTTGCGCGAACTCGAAGGGAAGTCGTACGAGGAGATCGCCGAGATCACCGGCGTGAACCTGGGTACGGTCAAGTCGCGACTCAACCGGGCACGGACCGCCTTCGCAGACATCATCGCGCCGCTGGTGCGCTAGGCCGACACGCCGCCCGTTGCTCACGGGTGCGATCGGATGCAGACCGGAAAGCATCTCACAACTGAAGCATCGGCTGTATCGCCCCCGTCCGGTATTGCCGTGGCGGGGGCGAGGCGTTTCCATAGGGGCGACGTGGCGGAACCGCGCTCGCCGCCACGGGTATCGTGCCATGCGATCGTCGAGCCGGCGGCTGCGGCTGTCCCCGAATCGCCGATTGACGAGCGTACATGCTGTCCCAGACACCGATGAACCGCGCACCGATGGACTGCAAGAGCTTCCGTAAACAGCACCTGGCTTATCTGGACGACACGATGCCGGGTGACGACATGACCAGGGCACAACATCACGTGATGGTGTGCGACGGTTGTGCGGCCCACGACACGTTGGTGCGCCGATCGTTGATGGTGGCGCGCAGTCTGCCCACGGTCACACCCAGTGTCGAGTTTCAGGCCCGTCTACGGGCGCGTCTGGCCGAGTGCCGTGATGAGTCGCGCACGGCGCAGGCTGCCGGTACCGCATTTCCCCGCCACTGGGGTGCCGATCCGACGCGGCCGCTCCCTGCACCGGATGGGCGCCGGATCACGTCGCGCCTGATGGTCGCCGCCGCGGCGGGCGCCATGCTCGGGGCGTACGCGTGGCGGGGGTGGGGGGTGCCGCCCGCCTCGACGCTGTCGATCCAGCCGGTGATCGCCTCGCAGCCCGCCATGCCCACGCCGGCGCCGTACATCACGCCCGAACTGATGCAGGCAATGTCCACCGGGAATCCCGTGTGGCCGGCTGCGCTGCTCATCGAGGACGCCCCCCCGCACTATATGCACCCCGACTTCACGCTCACGACCTTCTCCGTCGCGCGCTAGCGTCGTCGCATCAGCGTCGTCGCGTCAGGGGAGCCGCCCCGGGGGGCTCCGCTCCCTTATCTTTGACGGATGCCGCCCCGCGCCCCTGCCACTACCGCCAAGGAAGCGTCACCACAGCGTGTGGTGCAGGCCGCGATCCAGTCGCGCTCCTTCGCGCCGGTGTACTACCTGCACGGCGACGACGATTACCTCAAGGACCGCGCGGTGCGCGAACTGCTCGACGCCGCCATAGACGCCGGCACGCGCGACTTCAACCTCGAAGTGCGCCGTGCCAACGAGCTCGACGCGGAGACGGTGAGTAGCCTGCTCTCCACGCCGCCGATGCTGGCCGAACGACGCGCCGTGGTGCTCCGTGACGTCACGACGCTCAAGAAGGCCGCACGCCAGCAGTTGGACCGGTATCTCACGCGACCGGCGGCCGACACGCTATTGCTGCTGGTGAGTCCGGCCGGGACGAAAGTGGATGCCGCGCTGGCGGGTGCCTCGCTCGCATTGGAATTCGCGCCGCTCACGCCGGAACGGGTGCGTCGCTGGATCACCCATCACGCGACGACGGTGCTGCACACCGACATTGCCGATGACGCGTCGCAACTGTTGCAGCAGGCGGTCGGTAATGACCTCCACCAGCTCGCGTCCGAGCTCGACAAGTGCGCCAGCTACGCGCTGGGCGTGCATGCCGGGCCCGACCGCGGCACAATGCCGTCCGATGGTGTACCGGCGCGTGCTTGCATCGACGTGGACATGGTTTCGGCGGTGGTCGGTATCCGCCGTGGCGAGACGGTGACCGACCTGCTCGACGCCGTGGCGCGGCAGGATGCCGCCGCCGCCGTTGCATTGGTTGGTCACGTGCTCAGCCAGCCCAAAGTGTCCACCGTGCAGGTGGTGATGATGTTGAGCACGCAGGCGTTTGCGCTGGCCCTCGGTCGGGCGCGTCGTGACGGCGGTGTGCCCACCAACCGGCTGCAGCAGGAATACTTCGCGTTCCTGAAGGAGACCGGTGGCTATCCGGGGCGGCCGTGGGGGGAAGCGGCGTCGGCGTGGACGAAAGTGACGGACCAGTGGAGTGCATCGGCGTGCGAACAGGCGCTCGCGCTCCTGTTGGAAGCGGATATCGCCCTCAAGGAATCGACCGTGTCGAACGACGAACAGATCCTGATGTCGCTGGTGCTGGGCCTCTGTGCGATGCGACGCCGGAAGGCGGCGTGATGCGATCGTCCGCGTGGCGATGGGTGCCGGTGTTCGCGCTGCTGTCCTTTGGTGGGACGGTACAGGCCCAAGTGTCACCTGCGGTGGCACCTGTGGTGGCACCCGCGGTGGAGCGCGCCACCGCGCGCGCGCGCGCGCTGATCGATGCCGGCGAGGGGACCGACGCACGCGCCTTGCTCGATTCACTGGTTGGCGTACTGCCCCGTGGCACGATGGAGCACGCGGAGGCGCTGTACTGGCGGGCCGTGCTCGCCGAGCGCGTGAGCGAGGCGGAGCGTGACTGGAAGCGTTTGGTCATCGAGGTTCCGCTCTCGCCGCGTGCGCCCGATGCGCTGATCCGCTTGGGTGAACTCGACATGCTGCGCGGGCATCCGGCCGAGGCACGCGTGTATTTCGCGCGGCTGCTGCGTGACTTTCCGAGCGGCAGCTACCGCACGAAGGGACTGTTGTGGATGACGCGCAGTTACTTCGACGAGCGCAACACGGCCAATGGCTGTCGTGCGCTGGATTCGTTGCGCGGGGTGGAGATCCCCGACGGTGAACTGCGCCTGCAGTCCACTGAATTGCAGCGCCGGTGCACGTCGGCGATGCTGGCGACGCCGGCTCCGGCGCCGTTAGCGACGCCCTCACCGGCGCCTGCACCCGCCGCCGGTGATCGCGCCACGGCCGATCGCACCACAGGACGGTACTCGGTGCAGCTGGCGGCGTACGACACGCGGGCCGAAGCGGAGGCGGCGGTGCGCCGCTTCGCGACGCAATCGATCGACGCGCGCATCGACGGCACCGAGAAACCGTTCCGGGTGCGGACCGGCTACTACACCACGCGGTCGGCCGCGAACGCGGCGCTGGCGACGCTGAAAAAGCGCGGGCACGACGGCTTCGTGGCGGAGCCCGCCCGGTGAGTGGTGCCGCCACGCCGTTGATGCAACAGTACCGGGAGATCAAGTCGCGCCATCAGGACGCGATTCTGTTTTTCCGGATGGGCGACTTCTACGAAATGTTCTACGACGACGCCGAGACGGCGTCGCGGGCAATCGGTCTGACGCTCACGTCGCGCAACAACGGGGGCGCAGCGGAGGTGCCGCTGGCAGGTATTCCCGTGAAGGCGGCGGCGGAATATCTGCGCCGTCTGGTAGGGCAGGGCTTCCGCGTGGCGATCTGCGAGCAGGTGGAAGACCCGAAGTTCGCCAAGGGGCTAGTGAAGCGTGAAGTCGTGGAGACGATCACGCCGGGTGCGGTGTTCGCCGATGATCTGCTGGATGGGGCGCGCGCGAACTACGTGTGCGCCATCGCGACCGGGCGTGATGCCGCGCGCGACGGGGCACGCGATCAGATCGGAATCGCGGCGGCCGACCTCTCTACCGGTGAATGGCGTCTGTTTCTCGTGACGCCGATGGACGCGCCGGCGGTGCTGGCCCGTCTCGCGCCACGCGAGCTGCTGCTGGTGCGTGGCGCCTCGCACCCCGAGCTGGCGGCGGCGATGACGGCGGTGGACAACGTGCTCATGACCGAGCGCGAAGGGTGGGAGTTCGACGCCCAGCTAGCGGCCGATGAACTCGCGCGCCAGTTCGATGTGCAGTCGCTGGAAGGCTTCGGCCTGGGCAGTGATGATGTGGCGGCCGTGGGCGCGGCCGGGGCGCTGTTGCGGTATCTGCGGGAGCTGCAGCCCGGCGGCTTGCCGCATCTGGCGCGCCC
>JARIEX010000013.1 GCA_031127095.1 Gemmatimonadota bacterium | reverse complement strand
CCCGCCAGCAAGGCGGCCCGCGTCAACGGCACCACGTGCTCCGGCCGCACCCCATCCCCCTCGAGCGGCTTGCCCGTGGGCGAAAGAAAATCCGCGATCGCGTGGTACAGAATGTCGCCGTTGGGCAGCCGCTCGGGCACCGACGGCAGCGCCTGCCCCGCGGTTTGTACCCCGAACAGCTGCGCCCGGCCCATCGCCTGCAGCCCGCCGGCAAAAATCTCGGTCGTGCTGATCGACAGCTCGTCCACGACCAGCGCCAGCCGACCGGCAAACGGAGTCGTGGGTTGCGCGCGGGTGTCCACCCGGCGCGGGTTGGCCACGAATTTCAGTGTGGCGCCCCGCTGGACCATCGTGCCGATGGTGCGCGTGCTGTCCAGAAAGTGCCCCGCGATCCCCATCGACATCCCGCCCACGCCGCCGAAGTTGCCACGGATATCGAGCACGATGGCGTCGGCGTCCCGGAGTGCATCGATGGCCGCGTCGAACTGCGGGGACAACACGGGCATCCAGATGTTGAAGCGGATGACGCCCACCGTTTTGTCCGCCGCCCGCACGCGGTCGTAGGACAACTGCGCCGTCATCGCCGGCAGATTGCCGAACTTGGCGACGGTGCCCAGCGCGGGCGCCCGCCGCAGCGTGACGGCGCGGTCGGCGCCCTGCCCATCGCGAAATACCACGGTGGCCGAGTCACCCACCGCGCCGGCCAGTGCCTGCGTGGCGAGGGCATAGGCGTTGAGCGCGACGCGCCGCGGATCGGGGTCGCGCGGCATCCGCGCCAGGCGCGCCGACAGCGGACAGCCGTTCACCGACTGCACCATCCAGCCGGCGTGCACGCCCGCCCGGTCGGCCGGACCGCCGCGATCGAGCTGCGACACCACGATCGTGCCGTCGAGGTACCGGACCTCCGCCCCGATGGTGCCGCTGCGATCCGGCGCCGCGCCGCCCGCTCCGGTCCGGGCGCCGCTCGCGTCGGCCACTTCGCGTGGAATGATCGAAAAGTGCGACTGGCGCAGACGTGACACCATATCGCTGAGCACCGCCCGCAACGCCCCCGTGGTCGTGGCCGCCGCCGCCCGCGGGCGCAGCTCGTCGCGCACCGCCGTCCAGTTCACCCCGTTGTACGTGGTGTCCCAGTGCGTGCGCGCGATGATCCCCCACGCGCTGTCGAAGGTCACGAGGGGCTGTTCCACCGGCAGCGCGGCCAGCGACGAGGTCCCGGCGTCCGCACCCGCCGCGGGGCCGCAGGCTGCCGGCAGCGGCGGCAGCGCCACGGCAGGCAGTGCCACGGCAGGCACCGCCACGGCAGGCATCGCCGGCGGACGCACCGGACGGCACGCGGTCAGCGCCGCGGTCAGCACGACCGCGAGCGCCGCCACACGCACCGGGAGCACCGGTACGGGGAACCGGGCGCGCGGTACGCGCCCGACAGGGGAGGCTTTTGAGGCAGGCATCTGACGCAGATACGACCCGACGGGATGGACGTTTCACGACCAAAATGTTCCATTTACTGGAAAGCAATGGCGCGTCGTGAAACAAAGACGACGCAATATCGGCAGTCTACGGCCTCGCCGCTGGACCCTGCAGCACATTACGATACGAGGTTGTGCCGTCCCTGCTTGCTGGCACCTTTTCCAACTCCATGTCTACTCGTCTTCACGCTCTGCACGCCGCCGGACAGTCGCTCTGGCTCGATTACATCGATCGCGTCATGCTGTTCAACGGCGATCTCGCGCGACGCATCCGTGAGGATGCGCTCACCGGCATGACGTCCAACCCGACGATCTTCGAGAAGGCGCTCGCCGAGGGCGCCGCGTACGACGCCCAGCTGGCCACGCTCGATGCGGCGTGCTCCGACCGCGAAGCCTTCGAGCACGTGGCCACCACCGATGTGCGCGACGCCTGCGATGCGTTCCGCGGCGTGTACGACGCCACACAGGCCGTCGACGGATACGTCTCGCTCGAGGTGTCCCCCGATCTGGCCCGCGACGCCGACGGCACGGTGGCCGAGGCGCGTCGGCTCTGGCAGATCGTCGATCGCCCCAACCTGATGATCAAGGTGCCCGGCACCAACGAGGGGGCCGTCGCCATCCGGCAGCTCATCGCCGACGGCATCAACGTGAATGTCACGCTGCTCTTCTCGATCGAAGCCCACGCGCGCGTCATCGAGGCCTTCATCGCCGGTCTCGAAGACCGGGCCGCCGCGGGTAAGCCGGTGGATCGCATCGCCTCCGTGGCCAGCTTCTTCATCAGCCGCGTCGATTCGGCCATCGACAAGCAGCTCGCCGCCATGGCCGCCGCCGATCCCGCCGCCGCCGAGGTGCTCACGGCGCTCCAGGGACGCGCCGCCATCGCCAACGCGAAGCTCGCCTATCGCCTCTTTACCGCCAGCTTTTCCGGCGCCCGTTGGGCGGCCCTCGCCGCGCAGGGCGCGCAGGTGCAGCGCCCCTTGTGGGCCAGTACGAGCACCAAAAACCCGGCCTATCGCGACGTGATCTACGTCGAGGAATTGATCGGCACCAACACCGTCAACACGCTCCCCCCGGCCACGCTCGAAGCCTTTCGCGATCACGGCGAAGTCCGCGCCTCCGTCACGGAACAGGCGGCCGATGCCGAGCGCGTGCTCGCCGCGCTCGAGGCCCACGGGGTGTCGCTGCAGGCGGTCACCGATACGTTGCTGCTCGAGGGGCTCGCCTCGTTCGAGCAGTCGTTCGTCACGCTGTTGTCCGGCCTGAACCGCAAGCGCACGGCGCTTGCCACGGCCGCGTCCTCTACCGGAGCGCCCGCTGTTGCCTGACTCTGCGAACATTGTCACGATCCCCCGGACCGGACCCGAGCGCGCGGCGGGCCTCACCGACGAGCAGCCGGTGGCCCCCGTCTTCACGCGCACGCATGTGCCGCGCACGAAAATCGTGGGCACGCTCGGCCCCGCCAGCAGTACCGCCGAGGGCATCCGCGATCTCATCGAGGCCGGCCTCGATGTGGCGCGCATCAACTTCTCGCACGGGACGCACGAGCAGCACGCCCGGACCATCGCCACGGTGCGTCAGGTGGCGGAAAGTGTGGGGCGCCCGGTCGCCATTCTCGGCGATCTCCAGGGGCCGCGTATCCGCATCGGCGTCCTCCCGGCCAAGCGTGAACTCGTCCCCGGCACCTCGGTCGTGCTGGCGCCGGAAGACGTGGCCACCGGCGACGATATCCCGATCACCTACGCCGATCTCTGCCACGACGTCGCCGCCGGGAATCGCGTGCTGATCAACGACGGCCTCTTCGAGCTCGTGGTCACGCACGTCGAGGCGCCCCGGGTCACCGCCACGGTGGTGCACGGTGGCATGCTCTCCAGTAACAAGGGAATGAATCTCCCCGGCATCGCGGTGTCCGCGCCGTCGCTGACCGAAAAGGACAAGGCCGATCTCGCCTTCGCCGTGGAGCACGATCTCGATGCCGTCGCGCTCAGCTTCGTCCGCCGCGCACGGGACATCGATGAACTGCGGGAGCTCATTCCCAAGTCGATGCTCATCTGCGCGAAGATCGAAAAGGACATCGCGCTGGAGTACATCGAAGAAATCATGACGGCCACCGATGCCGTCATGGTGGCGCGTGGCGATCTCGGCGTGGAACTGCCGTACGAGCAGGTGCCCATCGCCCAGAAGAACATCATCGCACTGGCCAACCGCATGGGTCGCCCCGTGATCACGGCCACGCAGATGCTCGAGTCGATGATCGACAACCCGCGCCCCACGCGCGCCGAGGCCAGCGACGTCGCCAACGCCATCCTTGACGGCACTGACGCGGTCATGCTTTCGGCCGAAACGGCTGCCGGCAAGTATCCGCGCCTCGCCGTGGAAGCGATGCGCCGCATCATCACGGAAATCGAGACGCACCCGCGCCCCACGCTCACCAACCGGGTGGATCGTCGCACCACGAGTGGCGTCAACACCGAGGAAGCGATTGCGGCGGCCACCGTGGCGGCCGTGCGCATGCTCGAGTCGCCGCTCGTCGTCGTGTTCACGAAGAGCGGCTTCACCGCGCGCATCGTGTCGTCGCACCGGCCCAGTGTGCCCATCCTCGCCCTCACCGATGAACCGCGGGTGTGCCGCCAGCTCTCGTTGGTGTGGGGCGTCGTGCCGCGCCTCGTCCCGACGGCGCGCGGGTATGATCACATGGTGGCGATGGCGCTGCGTGAGGCGCTCGACCTCAACCTCGTCACCAAGGGCGATCGCGTGCTGGTCACGGCGGGCGTGCCCTTCGACGTGCCGGGTACGACCAACCTGCTGAAGGTCGAGACGGTGTGACGCAGTCGGCGCGCGTCGAGCGCGGGGGCGGTCGCTGACCGCGCCCGTGCGCCTCACCTTCCTCGGCACCGGCACGTCGTTTGGCGTGCCGCAGATCGGGTGCGGCTGCGCCGTGTGCCGGTCGCCCGATCCGCGCGACCGGCGCACCCGTTGCGCGGCCGTCATCGAAACGGCCGACGGCACGCGGCTGCTGATCGATACGCCGCCGGAGTTGCGGCTGCAGCTCGTGGCCGCCGGGATCGGCCACGTCGATGCTGTGTTGTACACGCACGAACATGCCGATCACATCCACGGCATCGATGACCTGCGCGCCGTGACCATGAAGCGCGGCACCCCGCTGCCGCTGTACGGCGAAGCGCCCACGCTCGACACGCTGCGCACGCGGTTCCCGTACATCATGGACGAGCGGCTGCGCGCCATTCCCGCGCTCACGCGGCCGGAGTGCACGCTGGTGCCCATCACGGCCGGCGTCCCGTTTCACGTGAACGGCGTCACCGTGCTGCCCATCGCCGTACCGCACGGGCACGCGGCGGTGGTGGGCTACCGCATCGGCCGCGTCGCGTACATCACCGATGCCAAACTGCTCCCCGAGGCGGCTTACGCGGCGCTCGACGGGGTGCAGGTCCTCGTCATCAATGCGTTGCTGCGTGAGCCGCACCCCACGCATCTCTCGATCGCGGAAGCGATCGCCGTCGCGCAGCGCGTGGGCGCGGAGCGCACGTTGTTTACGCACCTCACGCATCACAACGCGCACGCGGCGTTCGCCGCCGAGCTTCCTGCCGGCATCGAGCCCGCGTACGACGGGCTGATCGTCGACATCCCCTGAGTTCCCCGGATCGAAAGCCATGACGCTGTCACTCGATTTCACCAACATGATGGGCGCGGCGTTGCCGCACGGGGCCGGCATCACCGGCGAGCAGCTCGCCGCGGCGACAGCGGCCTTCGCCGACGCGCACGCCCGGGTCCATGCCCGCACCGACGATCTGGGCTTCCTCACGCTGCCTACGCACGACGCGTTGCGTGACGCCACGCTGGCCGTGGCGGAGCAGGTGCGCGGGCGCTTCACCGACGTGCTGCTGCTGGGGATCGGCGGCTCGGCGCTGGGCCCCATCGCGCTGCGCACCGCCCTCTGTCCGCCGGGGTGGAACGCGCTCGATGCCGCGGCGCGCGGCGGGCGGCCGCGGCTGCACGTGCTCGACAACGTCGATCCTGCCACGATGTCGGCCACGCTCGCGCGCCTCGACCTCGCGCAGACGCTGGTGCTCGTGATCTCGAAGTCCGGCGGCACCGTCGAGACGATGGCGCAGTACCTCATCGTGCGCGAGGCGCTCGCCGCCGCCGTGGGGGAGGAGGCCGCGCGCGGCCATCTGGTGTTCATCACCGACCCCGAGGTCGGAGCGCTGCGCAAGATCGCGCGCGCCGAAGGCATCACTACGCTCGACATCCCCGCCAACGTGGGGGGGCGCTTCTCGGTGCTCTCACCGGTCGGCATGCTCCCCGCCGCGCTCATCGGCATCGACGTGCGCGCGCTGCTGGCCGGCGCCGCCGACGTCATGACGCGCGCCGCGAGCGCCGACCTCTCCACGAATCTGCCGGGTACCTTCGCCGTACTGCAGCATCTGGCCGACACGCGCCACGGGCGCTCGGTCCAGGTGCTCATGCCGTACGCCGATCCGCTGCGCGATCTCGCGCTCTGGTTCGTGCAGCTGTGGGCCGAATCGCTGGGCAAGCACACACCGGACGGCACGCCGGTTGGCCCCACACCGCTGCCGGCGGTTGGCGCCACCGACCAGCACTCGCAGGTCCAGCTGTTCATGGAGGGGCCGCTCGACAAGACGGTCACCTTCATCACGGTGCGGGGGCGCGAAGCCGATGGCCCCATCCCGGCGCGTCACGCCGACATCGCGGAACTCAGCTACCTCGCCGGGCACACGTTGGGTGAGCTCATCGACATCGAGCAGCGCGCCACCGCGGGGGCACTGGCCGCGCGCGGTCGCTTCAACGCCACGCTCGCCATCGACACCATCGATGCGTGGCATCTGGGCGCCCTCATGCAGACCTTCGCCCTGGCCACGGCATACGCCGGCGAGCTGTACGGCGTCAATGCCTTCGATCAGCCCGGCGTGGAGCTGGGCAAGCAGTTTGCGTACGCCATGCTGGGCCGCGCTGGCAGCGACCAAGCGCGGGTCGAGTGGGACGCGCTTCCCACGCCGGACCCCCGGTTCCGGGTCTGATCTCGCCCTTGCCGCGCCCGTCGGTACGGTGGAAACTTTCGCGGGCAGAAGCGGCCGCTTCGAAACACCGGAGCGGTCAATCGACTCACCCTGATGCGGTCCGGCTCGCGCCGGCAGGATCTTTCACACGAATGTCCGACTCCACGATCTCCCCGATGTCGCTGCTGGGCGGCGCCGTGACGGTGACCGACGGACGCGTCCAGCTCCACGACGCGTCGGTGCTCACCTCGCCCCAGATGGACACGCTCGTCCATCAGGCGGTGTTCGGCAACGAAGGCGAGCGTCTCGTCGCCCGCTGGTTGCTCTGGGAGTTGGGACAGATGGTCGGCGTCCGTGCCGCCTCGATCCATGAACTGTACGTGGCCCGCGGGGCGGGGAAGTGCGGCGGCTTCACGGTGCCGGCGATGAACATCCGCGCCCTCACCTACGACACGGTGCGCGCCGTGTTCCGCACCGCGATCGCGACCAACGCCGGCGCCTTCATCCTCGAGATCGCCCGCTCGGAAATTGCGTACACCGATCAGCGTCCCGACGAATACGTGTCCGTCATCCTCGCCGCCGCGCTGCGCGAAGGCTATCGCGGACCGGTGTTCATTCAGGGCGATCACTTCCAGGTCAACCACAAGAAGTACGCGGTCGATCCGGTCACCGAAGTGAATGCCGTCAAGGCCCTCGTCACCGAAGCGGTGGCCGCCGGCTTCTACAACATCGACGTCGATACCTCCACGCTGGTCGATCTCTCCAAGGAGACGCTCGCCGAGCAGCAACTGCTCAACTACGACGTGTGCGTGGACATCACGCGCTTCGTGCGGGCCGCCGAACCGGCCGGCGTCACGATCTCGATCGGTGGCGAGATCGGTGAAGTGGGCACCGAGAACAGCACCCCCGCCGAGCTCGAAGCGTTCATGGACGGCTTTAACGCGACCCTCGCGGCGCAGGCGCCGGGCATGGCGGGTCTGTCCAAGATCTCCGTGCAGTCCGGCACGTCCCACGGCGGCGTGGTGCTCCCCGATGGCTCCATCGCCGACGTGGCGCTCGACTTCGACACGCTCGCGACGCTTTCGAAAATGGGGCGCGAGCGCTACGGCATGGCCGGCGCCGTGCAGCACGGGGCGTCCACGCTTCCCGATGCGGCGTTCAGCAACTTCCCGCGGCTGGAGACGGCAGAGATTCACCTCGCCACCAATTTCCAGACCATGATGTTCGACCACATCCCGGCCGAGTTGCGGGCGGCGATGTACGCGTGGCTCGATGCCAACGCCAAGGACGAGCGGAAGGCCACCGACACCGACGAGCAGTTTTACTACAAGGCACGCAAGAAGGCGATCGGCCCCTTCAAGCAGCAGCTGTGGGCGCTCCCCGAGAGCGTGCGATCCGCGCTCGGTGCCGCCTACGACCGTAAGTTCACCTTCCTGTTCGAGCAGCTCGGCATTGCGGGCACCAAGCCCGTCGTGGATCAGCACGTCACCATGCCTGAGCAGCACCGCCCGTTCCCCTCGGGGGCCAGCACGGTCGTCGCGGCGCCGGACGACGCGGACCTTTCCGACTGAGTGGCTAGTACTGGGAGTCGGGTGCCGCGCGTCATCGTGCGCGCGGTGCCCGGCACCTGACCACTCTCCACAGGACGGAGGTATGACATGGCCCGAAATGATGAGTACGACGATGAACGCGTGGTGGTGATCGATCGCAGCAGCACGTCGGCGGGAGTCGGCACCTTTCTGCTCGGGCTCGCCATCGGCGCTGGGGCGGCATTGCTGTTCGCTCCTGCCAGCGGACGGGACACCCGCCAGCGCCTGCGCGACGAAGCGCGCCGCGCGGGCCGCAAAGTGAAGGACGCTGCCGACGGATTCAGCGACACCGTGGCCGATTCCGTCGAGCACACGCGCATGCGGTTCGACGAGCGCGTGGACCGCGCACGCGACGCGGTGGGGTCCCGTGTGCAGGCGGTCGGCGATGCGGTGGCCGCCGGTCGCGAGGCGGCCGCGCAGGCGCGCGTCGAACTCGAGCGCGCCGTCGCCGACAGCAAACGCGCCTACGCCGACAGCCGACGGGCCTACCGCGATCATGCACGGCGCGCCGACCCCGATGACACGATCACGCCGGACGACATGACGTCGCCCGGCCGGGAGGAGTCCGCTGGCGGCGATTCGCGCGAAGGCTGACATCACCTGGGACATTGTCCGACGCGTCTGGAAGCAGGGCGCCGAGGACAATGTGCTGTTTCTGGCGGGCGGGCTGGCCTTCAATGTGCTGCTCGCCCTGCTGCCGTTTGTGCTGCTCGTGGTGGCCGGGCTGTCGTTTCTGCTGGGACGCGAAACCGCCGAAGCGGCCAACACCGTGGTCGCGCTCGTGGATCGTCTGCTTCCCAGCGGAACGCCGGCCGCTGGCGCCCTGCTGCGCGGTATCGTCACCGACGTGCTCAACACGCGCGGTACCGTGACGCTGTACTCCGCCGTCGGCTTCGCGTGGTTCTCCACCCGCCTCTTCGGATCACTGCGCAGTGTCCTCGCGCTGATCTTCGACGGCACCGATCGCGGGATCATGGCGGGCAAGCTGTTCGACTTCGCCGCCACCATCGTCGCCACCGTGGCGGTCGTGCTCTACGTCGTGCTGTCGGCCTATCTCGACCTCGCCACCACCCGCGGGCTCGCCCTGCTGCAGGAAATCGGCGTGCGCGCCGACGCCATGTCGGGGCTCGGCTACCTGCTGGGGCGCCTGCTGGCGCTCATGGTGGTGTTCGTGCTCTTCTACGCCATGTACCGCGCCCTCCCGCAGCGCCGGCCAACCCGCCGCACGGCCGCCGTGGCGGCGCTCAGCGCGTCGGTGCTCTTCGAGATCGCCCGGCACCTGTTCGCGCTCTTCGTGGCGCGCTTCGATCCGGGTTCGCTGTATACCGGTACCATCGCGGCCGTCGTCGCCGTGGTGTTCTGGACATATTACGGTGCGCTGCTGTTCCTCATCGGCGGAGAAGTCGCGCAGGCCTTCGACCTGCGCCGCACCGAACTGGCCGCGCTGCGCGCGCCGGTGCCGATGCGTCCGGTCCGCTCCGCCGCCGCTCCCCCCAAACGACCTCCCACCCCACGATCGTGACCCATTCCGCCGCCCCCGTCCTCGACCTGCGCAGCGATACCGTCACCAGGCCGACAGCCGCGATGCGGCGCGCGATGGCGGAGGCGGAAGTCGGGGACGACGTGCTCGACGGCGACCCCACCACGCGGCGCCTCGAAGCCATGGTCGCCGAGCGGCTCGGCACGGAGCGGGCGCTCTTCTTCCCCAGCGGCACGATGGCCAATCAGTCGGCCATCTGGGTGCAGACCACGCCGGGCACCGAACTGCTGCTCGACGCTGACGCCCACATTATCCAATGGGAAATCGCCGGCGTCGCCGCCTTGTGCGGGGTGCAGGTGCGTCCGGTGCACGCCGCCGGGTCGGTGTTCCGGGCCGCCGATCTTACCGCGGCCATCCGGTCGCCCTCGGTGCACGCCCCCGAGCCCTCGATGGTCTGTCTCGAGAATACCCACAACGGCGCCGGCGGCGCCGTCACCCCGCTGCCCGAGCTGCGCGCGCTCACGGCCGTGGCGCGCACGCTCGGCGTACCGGTCCATCTCGACGGCGCGCGCCTCTGGAACGCGGCCGCCGCCACAGGGACCGCGCTCGCCGACTTTGCGGCCTGCGCCGACACGGTCATGGTGTCCTTCTCCAAGGGACTCGGCGCGCCGGTCGGCGCCTGTCTCGCCGGTCCCGCCGACGTGATCGCGCGCGCGCATCGTGCCCGCAAGCGCTTCGGTGGCGGTATGCGGCAAAGCGGCATCCTCGCGGCGGCCGCACTGCACGGGCTCGAGCACCATCTCGATCGGCTCCCACAGGATCACGAGGCCGCTGCGTATCTCGCGCGGCTGGTCGATGGCGTCGGCGGTGCGAAGGTCGTGATGCCCGATACCAACATCGTCATGATCGATCTCCCGCAGCCACGTGCCGACGAGGTGGTCGCGCGCGCGGCCGCCCTCGGGGTGCGCATCTCCAAGTGGCACGCCAGCCGGGTGCGGGCTGTCGCACACCTCGACGCGCCGATCGACGCCATCGCCGCGCACGCGCCCAGCCTCGCGCGGGCGCTCGCCGAGGTCCTGTCGTAAGCGGCGCATGGCCGGTATGAAAAAGCGCACGGGAGGTCCGCTCGTGTGAGCGAATCCTCCCGTGCGCAGTGCTCCGGGCCTGACGAAGCGACGCCAGACTCCACGTGCCGCTGCTACCTTCGGGGTCCTGACGGATTTGGCGGGCTGTCGCCCTCCGGGACCCGGAGCACTGGAAAGCTAATCACAGGGCGCCACGGAAACCACCGGGGATCGGTGATCCGGCGCCGCGACGAGGCCCCGGCGGCAGACGCCGAGACGGGGTCGGCCATGTAGATTGCACAGCATGTCGCTTGCCCTCGCCCGTAAATACCGCCCGCGGAACTTCGCGACCGTGGCGGTGCAGTCGCACGTTGCGAACACGCTCAAAGGCGCCATCGCCAGTGGGCGCGTGGCGCACGGCTATCTGTTGTGCGGACCGCGCGGCACCGGCAAGACCACGCTGGCCCGCGTGCTGGCGATGGCGCTCAACTGCGAGGAGCTGTCCGACGCCCGCCGGGTGAGTGGCACCGCCGCCGCCACGGAATTCAGTGACGCGATGGCCGCCGCCGGTGAACCGTGCGGAAAGTGCACCAGCTGCCAGCGCATCTGGGGGGGCAGCGCGTCGCTCGATGTGGTCGAAATCGACGCCGCGTCGAACGGTGGCGTGGCCGACGCCCGCGAGCTCCGCGAACGCGCCATGTACGCCCCCTCCGGCGACGATCGCTACAAGGTGTACATCGTTGACGAAGCGCACATGCTCTCGCGCGACGCGTGGAATGCGCTGCTCAAGGTGCTCGAGGAGCCGCCGCCGCGCGTGGTGTTCGTGTTCGCCACCACCGAAGCGCAGAAGGTCCTGCCCACGGTGATCTCGCGCCTGCAGCGCTTCGACCTCAAGCGCATCGGACCGGCGGAAATCCGTGAGCGGCTCGCCGCCGTGCTCACGGAAGAAGGCGTCCGCTTCGAACCCGATGCGCTGGGCATGATCGCCGGTGCCGCCGACGGCGGCCTGCGCGACGCACTCTCGCTCACCGACCAGGTGCTGTCGCTTGGCGAAACGGCCGAGGTCACGGCGGAGCGCGTGCGCACGGCGCTGGGGCTCGTGCCCGAAGACGAGTACCTGCTCCTCCTCGACATCATCGCGCAGCGGCGTGCCGTCGACGTGTTCGAGGCCGTGCAGCGCCAGGCCGATGGCGGGGTCGATCTCATGCTGTTGCTCGCCGGCATTGGGCGCACGTTGCGGGCGCAGCTCACGATCACCCTCGGTGGCGTGCCCCCCGAGCTGTCGGAGCACATGCGCGCCGCGCTCACCGCGCGGAAGGGGCAACTCTCGGCCGGCGACCTGCTGCGCATGTTGCACGCGCTGCTCGAGATGGAGCCCATGTATCGCCGTAGCGGGCAGCCGCAGCTGCTGCTCGAAACGCTGCTGGTGCGCTTCGCGCTGCTCGATCGCACGGTGGAGCTCGAGGAGGTGCTGAAAGGCTTCGGCGCGGGTGGTCACGACGATCCCCCCGCCCGCCGCGTCGCGCACGAGCCGCGCGTCGCCTCGGCGCACGCCATGCCCCCGTCGCCGCCCGCCGCCGTCGCGCCAGCGCTGACGCCCCCGCCGGCTCCGTTCGTCGTGCCGCCACGCTCGGCCACGCAGCAGGTGGCGGAAGCCGCAGCCGCGGCGCAGATCGCCGAGCAGCGTCCTGTGGCGCGCGCGGCGGCACCCGCACCGCGCGGTGGCCCCCCGCCCACGGTTGAACAGCTCAAAGCCGTGTGGGACACCGTGGCGGACGCCGTGAAGGCGGGCGGCCGCGGCATGTTGGCGCAGGCCGTAGCACGGCTCATTCCGTCGGGGGTCTCTGCCCACGGCAGCGTGACGCTCACCTACGATCCCGCCGACGACACCTTCGCCCGCGCCGCGGACGGCGCGCGCGCGGACATCCTCACGGCCTTGCAGTCGTGTGTGTCCGGCGTGACCGGCGTGACCGTGGTGTCATCGCTCAGTGCCAACGCGTCGGCGCAGGCCGAAGCGCGGGCGCCCCGGGACACCACCAAACGATTGACCGCGCACGACGTGCAGCAGCAGCGCACCGAACAGCTCTCCGCCCGGGATCCGCTGCTCGACGCCGCCATCCGTGCGCTGGACCTCGAACTGCTGGATTGACGCGCCGCGCTTGGGCGCGCACGTACCGACTTCCACTCCGCACTCCCGACGGACTTATGGATCTGTTCAAGATGATGGGCCAGTTCAAGGACATGCAGGCGCGCATGCAGACCATGCAGGAAGAGATGGGGCAGCGCACCTTCTCCGCCCTCGCCGGCGGTGGCATGGTCGTGGCGGATGTCGACGGCAAGATGCAGTTGCGGCGGATCAAGCTCGATCCGACCGTCGTGAACGGCAACGACATCGAGATGCTCGAGGATCTCATCGTGGTGGCCGTGGCCGAGGCGCAGAAGAAGGCCGCCGATGCCATGCAGTTCGAACTGAGCAAGGTCACCGGCGGCATCGAGCTGCCGTTCAAGCTGCCGTTCTGATCGCCCGCCGTTGAGCGTCATCGACGAACTCACCAGCGAGCTGGCGCGGCTCCCCGGCATCGGCCGCAAGACCGCGCTGCGCCTCACGTACCACCTGCTGCGGCAGCCGCATGCGCAAAGCCTGCGGCTGGCGGAGGCGCTGGTGGCGCTCACCGAGCGCGTGCGCGCCTGCGACCGGTGCCACAACCTCACGGAGTCGCCGCTCTGTGCCCTGTGCGCCGATCCACGGCGTGACCCGGCCATCCTGTGCGTGGTCGAGGAGGCCTCCGATATCGCCTCCATCGAGCGGGCGGGTGAATTCCGCGGGCTGTATCACGTGCTGGGGGGGCGCCTCTCGCCGCTCGATGGGGTGGGCCCCGACGATCTGGCCATCGGGGACTTGCTGGCCCGCATCGGCCCTGAAGGGGTGACTGAGGTGATCCTGGCCACCAACCCCTCGCTCGAAGGGGAGGCCACCGCGCTGTACGTGCAGCGGCAACTGCTCCCCCGGGGCGTCCGGATCACGCGCATCGCGCGTGGCCTGCCGGTGGGGGGCGACCTCGAATATGCCGATGGCGTGACGATCGCGCAGGCGCTTTCCGCGCGGCGCGAAATGCCATGAGATGGAGAACACGCGGTTTGGCGTTACCTTCGGGCACGTCCGCGCGTTGATAATGCGCGGCTCCGTGACACCGGGCTGCTGATCTCGATTCCCCCGACCCACTGTACATGCCTGTCGGCGCCGCCACCTGGTCGTTCACCGAGGACGATTTCGGGGCCATCACCATTACGCTCCAGCGGTTCCTGTACGATGCCAAGGCACGGTGTGCCCTGCTCGTGGACCGGAGCGGTCAGCTGGTCGCTACCGTCGGCGAGCCGCCGGCCTTCGACGCGACCGCGTTCGCCACGCTCACCGCCGCCGACTTCAGCGCCAACGACCAACTCGCGCGCCTGATCGGCGAGAGCGACTTCAACGTCCTGTTCCATCAGGGCGAAAAAGAGTCGATGTACCTCGCCGACATCGCGCGGCGTGTCATTCTGGTGGTCCTGTTCGACAACCGCACCACGCTGGGGCTGGTCCGGCTCCGCATGAAATCGGCGGTCGATGAACTCACGAAGACCTTCGAAGGGGTCTTTTCGCGCGGCGGGTCCGCGTCCACGGCGCCGCCGGGTTTCCTGGCCGGGGCCGAGGACGAGATCGACCGGCTCTTCCAGTAAGGGGCCGCCGTCGATGTCGATGATCAACTATGCGTCCCGTGAGATCAACTGCAAGATCGTCTTCTACGGTCCGGGACTGGGCGGCAAGACCACGAATCTCGAATACGTGTACGGCAAGGTGTCCCCGAGCACGCGGGGCAAGCTGATCTCGCTGGCCACGGAAACCGAGCGGACGCTCTTTTTTGACTTCCTCCCGGTCGATCTGGGCACCATCCGCGGCTTCCGGACGCGGTTCCATCTGTACACGGTGCCGGGGCAGGTCTACTACAATGCCAGCCGCAAGCTCATCTTGAAGGGCGTCGATGGCGTCGTGTTCGTGGCCGACTCGCAGGTCGAGCGGGCCGAGGCCAACGTCGAGTCCATGCAGAACCTGTATGACAACATGGCGGCGTACGGGTACGATCTTACCCGCATGCCCTTCGTCATTCAGTACAACAAGCGTGATCTGCCCAACGCCGCGCCGCTGGCGGCACTGCAGTCCATGCTCAATCCGGGTTGGGAAGTCACGGACCCCACGCGCATGCGCGCGCTGGCGGATCCGTTCAAACCGGGTGAGTTTCTGGTCAGCCAGTTGCCAACCGGCGAATGGGTGGAGCGCGTCCCGTCCTTTGAAGCCGTTGCCGTTACCGGCGACGGTGTGTTCGACACGCTGAAAGCCGTGTCCAAGCTGGTGCTCAAAACGCTCGCCTAGCCGCGGGCGTGGCGGGCACGTATCTCCCGCCTCCGGATCACCCGTGAACCTTCCGAACGCAATCACGATGGGCCGCATTGCCCTGACGCCACTGATTGCGTGGTTGCCGTTCACCACGTCGTCGAGCGCGCGCCTCATCGCGTTCCTGCTGTTCACGATCGCCGCCGTTACCGACTACTGGGACGGCCACCTCGCGCGGTCGCGCAATCTGGTCACCGATCTGGGCCGGCTGCTCGACCCCCTGGCCGACAAGCTGCTGCTCGTGGCCACGCTGATCCCGATGTACTGGCTGCAGAAGCACTACACGTTGCTGGTGCCTGAGGGCACGATGCCGCAGCCCACGCCGCTGCTGTTCCAGACGCCCCTTGGCGCCGTGTCGCTGCCGCTGTGGATCGTGGTGGTGGTGCTGGGACGCGAGGCCTTCATGACCGTGTTCCGCCAGATCGCCGCCCGCCGCGGCATCGTGATCGCCGCGATCGGCCCCGCCAAATGGAAAACCACCTTCCAGAGCATCTGGCTCGGCGCGGCGTATCTGTGGTTCTTCGCGGCGACCTTCGCGGCGCGGCAGGGGTGGGAAGGGGACAGCGCTTGGCGTGGCGTGGCGTACTTCATCGGCGTGGTGGGCGTGACCAGCATGGTCGGCGCCGTCGTACTCACGCTCTGGAGTCTGTGGCTGTACCTGCAGCGTTACGGACGGCAGGTCGCGCGCTTGGTCTGAGGCGGGTGCGGGGGCGCCGTTGTCGTCCGTAGTACCTTTCCTCCATGAACATCGAAATCGTCACGATCGGCGACGAGCTGCTCCTGGGCTTCACGATCGACACCAATGCCGCGCATCTGGCGCGCGAACTGGCGGCCCTCGGCGTGCGCATCGTCCGCCGCGCCACCTGCGGCGATGATGCCGACGCCATCGCCGCCGCCGTGCGCGAGGCGCTCGAGCGCACCGGAGCTGTCATCACCACGGGCGGGCTCGGACCCACCGCCGACGACATGACCAAGCCCGCCATCGGCTCCATTTTCGGCCGCGGCATGGTGCTCGACCCCGACATCCTCGCCGCACTCGAAGCGCGGTGGCTCAAGCGCTTCGGACATGAGCTGCCGGCCAGCAATCGTCAGCAGGCCATGGTCCCCGAGCGCGCTACCATTCTCGCCAACCGCCACGGCTCCGCCCCGGGCATCTGGCTCGAAGACGACCGCCAGCGGTGGGTGGCCATGCTCCCAGGCGTCCCCCGCGAGATGCGCGGTATGCTGGCCGATACCCTCATCCCGCAGCTGCGCGACCGGCTCCCCGTGGGTGGTTCGGTGGTGCGCTCGAAAACTCTGCGCACCGCCAACATCGCCGAATCGGCGCTGGCCGATAAACTGGGCGACCTCGCGCGGGGCGTGGACGGACTGTCGCTCGCCTACCTCCCCGGCAACGACGGCGTCGATCTGCGGCTCACCTCGCACGGGCGCCCGGCGCGCGACACGGAGCAGCGGCTCACCGCCGCGGCCCAGCGCGTCCGCGAGAAGGTGGGACGGTTCATCTACGGCGAGGGTGACGACGACCTGGCCGCCCTCATGCTCGCCGAGTGCGCCGCGCGGAACGCCACCGTCGCCGTGGCCGAAAGCTGCACCGGCGGCCTCCTGGGCATGCGCCTCACCGCCGTGCCCGGCTCCAGCCGCGTCGTGCAGGGCGGCACGATCGCTTACGCCAATGCGGTCAAGGTGCGCGAGCTCGGGGTCGCCCAGAGTGACCTCGACGCCCACGGCGCGGTGAGTGAACCGGTGGCCCGCGCCATGGCCACCGGTGCGCGGCTGCGCTTCGGCACGACCATCGGCATCGGCATTACCGGCATCGCCGGCCCCGATGGTGGCACCCCCGACAAACCCGTGGGTACCGTGTGGGTGGCGGTGGACATGGACGGCGAGGTGCATGCCGTTCGCGCCGTCCTCCCCGGCGACCGGTCGGAAATCCGGTACCGGGCCGCCCAGCTGGCACTCGATCGTCTACGCCGCGCGTTCGAACACGACGTCGATGCCACCGGATGGACCGCACGGGGCTGACATCGACGGCCGTGCGGCTGATCTTTCGTCAGTCGTTCCACCACTTTCGAGAACTTCTGCGGCTCCCTTTCGTACGGACTCGGCCGACGCGCCTCTGCGGCGTCGTCGCTGCCCCGGGCGTATCCCACGGGGCGGCCGCCGAGCCTGACTCTTCACCGACCATGACTGATCCTATGTCCGAACTGCCGGTCGACTCCATGGACCCGATGGACACGCAGGGGAGCGCCGAGCTCCTGTCGCCGTCGCCCGACGGCGCCGAAGAACTCCTGCGCGAGATCGAATCCCTCAAGGACAAGCATCTGCGCCTTGCCGCCGAATACGACAACTTCCGTCGTCGCGCCGTGAAAGAGCGGCAGGAAGCCGGCTGGCGCGCGCAGGGAGAACTCGTGCGTGGGCTGCTCGATGCGCTCGACGACATCCAGCGCTTCGCCGCAGTCGATCCGGGCACCGTCGATTCCAAGGCCGTCATCGATGGCATGCAGCTCGTGGAGAAGAAGCTGTTCAAGTCCCTTGCGGGCCACGGCTTCGAAATCGTCGATCCCACGGGACATGCGTTCGATCCGGCGCTGCACGAGGCGGTCACCACCGCGCCCGCGGCGCAGCCTGACGATGACGGCCGGGTGGCCGTGTGCTTCCAGGTGGGGTACGTGATCAACGGCCACGTGCTGCGCCCCGCGCGCGTGGTCGTGACGCAGTGGAACGGCGCCTGAGGGCGCGCTGAGCATGGCCAACGGCAAGGATTTCTACGCAGTGCTCGGCGTCTCGTCCACGGCCACGGCCGACGAGATCAAGAAGCAGTATCGGCGACTGGCCAAGCAGCATCACCCGGACGCCAATCAAAACGATCCCAAAGCGGCCGAACGCTTCAAGGAAATCTCCGAGGCCCACAACGTCCTCGGCGATGCGGCCAAACGCAAAGAGTACGACGAGATGCGTCGGCTCGGCGCGTTCGGCGGGATGGGGGGCATGGGCGGCTTCAACGGGGGACGCGCGTCGTCGCGCCCCAGTGGTGCCGGGAGCGCGCGTCCGGGCCAGCCGGGGGCGGGCACGTTCAATGACTTTGATGTCGGCGGGATCGGTGGCCTCGGCGATCTCTTTTCGTCCATGTTCGGCGGTGCCGCGGGCGCAGGTCGGGCACGCGCCCGCGCGCCCGAGCGCGGACAGTCCATCGAGCAGACCGTCGAGGTCCCGTTCCGGGTTGCGGCCATCGGGGGCAAGGTGCCCGTGGACATCGAAGTGAACGAGGAGTGCGCCACGTGCCGCGGAAGCGGCGCGGCGGTCGGCGCGCAGCTGCGGCCGTGCGGCGAATGCAGTGGGCGCGGCGTGATTTCGTTCGGGCAGGGCGGATTTGCCGTGAATCGCCCGTGTCCGGCGTGCGCCGGGCGGGGCAGTGTCCCCACCGAACGGTGCCCCACCTGTCGCGGCGCCGGCGATGCGCGTGTCGCCCGCAAGGTGCTCATCGCCGTGCCGTCGGGAGCCGAAACGGGCGCCAAGGTGCGGTTGCGCGGGCAAGGCGGTAAGGGCGCGGCGGGCGGGCAGGCGGGCGATCTCGTGATCACCTTCACCGTGCTCCCCGACCGCTTCTACACGCGCGACGGGCTCGATCTGATCGCCACCGTGCCCATCAACATCGCGCAGGCCACCCTCGGTTCGCGCATCACGGTGAAGACACTCGACGAGAAAAAGGTCACGCTCCGCATTCCGGCCGGGACCTCGTCGGGCAAGCGCTTCAAGGTCACTGGACAAGGGGTCCGCAAGGACGGCCGGAAAGGCGATCTGCTGGTGGAAGTCACCATCACGGTGCCCGAGGCCCTCACCGAGGCACAGGAGAAGGCGATGCGCGAGTTCGCGGAAGCCGGCGGGATGAAATTCTGATGCGACGCACGCGCGCATGGGCGACGGCCGCCGGCGCGGCCGCGCTGCTGCTGGGCGGCCGCGCGGCTGGCGCACAGGAGGCGCCGACACCGGTTGCCGTCGCGGCGGCGGCGACCGCCGAGGCACCCGACATGCGCTGGCGCGCGGGGCAGTGCATGGGCGGCCTCACCTACGGCGCGCCGTTCAAGGTGGCGTTGTCGTACGGCGGCGGCTACGTGTACGAAGGCGACCGGTGGGATCTGTGCGCCATGGCCGTGGCCAAGGTCGGTCTCGGTGCCGCCGGTGCGTCGGTGGGGATCGCGAAATCGTTCGGCTCATTGGGTAGCGGCGCGGCGATCACGGGTGGCCTCATCCGCACCTTCGGCGATCCCCTCAACGCCACGGCCCGCCGCAGCTACGCCGGCGGCTCGGCGCATCTCTGGGCCCTGCTCGGCATTGGCGGAGAAATCGGCTATTACGTCCGGATTGGTAGCGAGGCCGGCGACAGCGCACGCGCCAAGCGCCTGTTCGTGTGGTCGGCGGGCTTCGGCTTCTAGTCGTCGGTCCTCGCGCCATCGCGTGCGGGCGAGTAGGTTCGCGCGCATGTCCGCTGCCTCCGCCCCTCCCGCCGCCCCGCGCCGCCATCCGCTGCGCTCGCAGGCCCTGCAGGTCACCCTGGGGCTGCTCCTTGGCCTCGGGCTCGGCATGTGGCTCTCCCGCGACGCCACCCCGTCCGCCTTCACCAGCGGGCTGATCGGCATCCTCGACGTGGTCGGCACCGCGTGGATCAACGCGGTGCGGATGACGGTGATTCCGCTGGTCGTGCCGCTGCTCATCGTGGGGGTGGCCGGTGGCGGCGACACCAGCGTCACCGGCCGCGTGGGCGCGAAGGCGTTCGCGTGGATGTTGGGGCTGTCCATCGCCTGCGCCCTCTTCTCCGCGGTCGTGTCACCTCCGTGGTTTGATACACTGGTGCTCGACCCCGAGGCCACGGCGCGGCTGCGCGCCACCGCCACGATCGACATTCCCGCCGCCGACGCACTGTCGCTGCGCACGTGGATTCTGGGACTCATCCCCCTCAACCCCATCAAGGCCGCCGCCGACGGTACCCTGCTGCCGGTGGTGTTGTTCACCCTGCTGTACGCCTTCGCGCTGGGACAGGTGGCCGCCGGTCCGCGCGCGGCCCAACTGGCGTTCTTCCGCGGGATGGCCGACACCATGCTGGTCGTGGTGCGCTGGATGCTCGCCATCGCCCCGATCGGCATTCTGGCGCTCGCCACGGTGCTCGGCCAAAAGCTCGGCACCTCGGCGCTCAGCGCGATCGGCTTTTACATCATGGTGCTGATCGTGCTCCACCTGGTGGCCACGGCGGCGCTGTACGGCGTCATGGGCGTCACGCGCCGAGTACCGCTCCGCGACTTTGCGCGCGCCCTGATCCCGTCGCAAGTGGTGGGGATGGGCACCCGCAGCTCGCTGGCCTCGCTGCCGGCGATGGTGAAAGGCGCGACCGACGTGCTGCACCTGCCGGCCACCGCCACCGGCTTCGTCCTGCCGCTCTGCGCCTCGGTGTTCAAGCTCACCAGCGCCATTTACTGGGTGGTGGGCGCCCTGTTCGTGGCCAAGTTGTACGGCATCGACTTACCGCTGTCGAGCATAGCGCTGGTCGCCGCTTCCAGTGTGGTGCTCAATTTCAGCACTCCCGGTATTCCGAGCGGAGGGATGTTGCTGCAGGTGCCGCTGTACACCAGCATCGGCCTGCCGGTCGAAGGCATCGGCATCATGATCGCGCTCGACACGCTCCCCGACATGTTCAAAACGCTGCTGAACGTGACCGCCGATATGCTCGTGGCCGTGATGACCGTGCCGGCGGGAGAGCTGGCAGCGAGGGCGGAGTGAGCCTGCTCGCCCGTTAAAAAGTTCACGCAGAGTACGCAGAGGGGCAGAGGTCGCAGAGAAAAAATTTCCCCTCTCTGCGACCTCTGCGACCTCTGCATCTCTGCGTGATCCGTTCATCGATCTCGCCGAAGCACCACCAACGCGACGCCGCCCAAATCGGGAGTCGCCGGCTCGGTACCGTGCACAGGCGGGAGAGCTGGCAGCGAGGGTGGAGTGAGCCTGCTCGCCCGTTAAAAAGTTCACGCAGAGTACGCAGAGGGGCAGAGGTCGCAGAGAAAACATTTTCCCCTCTCTGCGTCCTCTGCGACCTCTGCATCTCTGCGTGATCCGTTCATCGATCTCGCCGAAGCAGGAGCGACCAACGCGCCGCCGCCCAAATCGGGAGTCGCCGGCTCGGTACCGTGCACACGCGGGAGAGCTGGCAGCGAGGGCGGAGTGAGCCTGCTCGCCCGTTAAAAAGTTCACGCAGAGTACGCAGAGGGGCAGAGGTCGCAGAGAAAACATTTTTCCCTCTCTGCGACCTCTGCGACCTCTGCATCTCTGCGTGATCCGTTCCTCGATCTCGCCGAAGCACCACCAACGCCACGCCGCCCAAATCGGGAGTCGCCGGCTCGGTACCGTGCACACGCGGGAGAGCTGGCAGCGAGGGTTGAGTGCGCCTGTCAGCCCGTTAAAAAGTTCACGCAGAGTACGCAGAGGGGCAGAGGTCGCAGAGAAAACATTTTCCCTCTCTGCGACCTCTGCGACCTCTGCATCTCTGCGTGATCCGTTCAACGATCTCGCCGAAGCACGAACCACCAGCCTACGCCGCCAAGATCGGCAGCCGTCGACTCGGTGCCGTGCGCATGCCGCGCTCGATCACGCCGCCACCCAGCACGATGTCGCCGTCGTAAATCACCAGCGACTGCCCCGGTGAAATCGCGTGCACCGGTTCATCCAGCGCGAGTTCGATCGCCCCACTCGCCAGGCGCACAATCGTGGCCGGCGCCGCCGCGGCGCGATTCCGCACCTGTACCTGCACCTGCGCACCCACCACCGGCGGCTCCACCAGCCAGTTCAGTTCACGCGCTTCCAGTCCGCGGCCCAGCAGCGCCTCGCGCGGCCCGATCACCACCGCGCGTTCGCCCGGCACGATCTCCACCACGAACATCGGCTCCGCGAATCCACCCGGCAGCCCCTTGCGCTGGCCGATCGTGTAGCGCGCAAACCCCTGATGCTCGCCGATCACTTCGCCGCTCACCAAACGCAGCGGACCGACTGACAGGGCAGGGGCGTCAGCACCAAGCTGTTCTTCCAGCACGCGCACGTGGTTGCCGTCGGGGACGAAGCAGATGTCCTGACTCTCCGGCTTCTCCGCCGTGCGGAGCCCGAAGCGACGCGCGATGGCGCGCGTGTCGGCCTTGGTCTGATTCCCCACCGGCAGGACGAGGCGCGACAGCACCGGGCGTTCGATGCCCCACAGGAAATAGCTCTGGTCCTTGGCCGGATCGAGCCCGCGCAGCATCACGCGCGCGTCACTTCCGTTTGCCAGCACGCCCATGCGCGCATAGTGGCCGGTGGCCAGCCACGGCGCGTCGATGTCGTCGGCCGTGTGCAGCAGATCGCGGAATTTCGTGAACGTATTGCAGCGCACGCAGGGAATCGGCGTGCGGCCGCGCGCGTACTCCTGCACGAAGTCGTCGAGCACATCATGCCCGAAGCGATCCACCAAGTTGGTCACGTAGTGCGGAATGCCGAGCGTCTCGCACACGCGTCGCGCGTCGCTGGTACTGTCCAGCGAACAGCACGGACGGTCGGGAATGTCCTTGCCGTCCTCGTGCAGCTTCATCGTCACGCCCACCACGTCGCAGCCCGCGTCCATGAGCACTGCCGCCGCCACGGACGAGTCCACGCCGCCGCTCATCGCCACGAGCACACGCGCGCCCTTGGGCGGCAACAGGTCGTGCACCGAAGCGGCCGTCATGGACTGGCTCAGAACTCGACCGTTGCGAATGCGGACGCGGTGCCGCCTGTGCGCGCCTTCGTGGCCAGCGTCGTCATCACATCGAGGGTGTACTGGATGTCGGCCTCGGTGCTCAGGCACCCCAGCGACAGCCGCAGCGCGGCGTTGGCGATCTGCGGCGCCACGCCCATCGCGCTCAGCACGTGCGACGCGGACATGCTGCCGCTCTGACACGCCGAGCCGGCGCTGCAGGCAATACCGCGCAGGTCGAGCGCCATCAGCAGCGATTCACTGGTGGCCCCGGGAATCGACACGTTCGTGATGTGCGGTGCCCGCGGGGCCCCCGCGCCGTGAATGACCACGCCCGGAATCCGCTCACGGAGGCCGCGCTCCAGTGCCTCACGCAGGGCCATCAGTCTCGCCTGTTCGGCCCCGTGCTCTGCCAGTGTGAGCTCGGCCGCTGCGGCCAGCCCCACTGCAAACGCCACGTTCTCCGTGCCCGGACGACGGCCCCGGTCCTGCGACCCACCGTGCAGCATCGGCGCCAGCGGGGTGTCTCGGCGGATGTACAACGCACCGGTCCCCTTGGGGGCCCCGAACTTGTGTCCGGAAAGCGTGAGCAGGTCGACCGGTAGGCGACGGGTATCGATGTCCACCTTGCCGAACGCCTGCACGGCATCGGTGTGGAACATCGCGCCCACCGCCTTCGTCTGCGCGGCCAGCGCCGGCACATCCTGCATCACGCCGACCTCGTTGTTTACCCACATCACGCTGGCCACGGCCACGCGGCCGTCCAGTAGCGCCGAGAAGTGCGCCGTGTCCACCAGTCCATCGGGCGTTACGCGCACCAGCCGCTCCTCGCCGCCTTCGTGCGCCACCTGATGCACCGCCGCCAGCACCGCCTTGTGCTCGGCGGGCGTCGTGATCGCCGCGTCGCGCCCCTGCGCGCGCAGCGCCCGGAACACGCCCAGCACCGCGAAATTGTCCCCTTCGGTGCCCCCCGAGGTGAAGCACACCTCGTCGGCGTGCGCCCCGAGACAGGCCGCCAGCCGCTCGCGCGCGTCGTCGAGTGCAACCCGGGCTTCGCGTCCCCAGCGGTGCACACTGGAGGGATTGCCGAAGCGTGGCCCGAAGAACGGGGCCATCGCTGCCATGACTTCGTCGCGCACCGGCGTGGTGGCGGCGTGATCGAGATACACGGGCTGCGTCATGCCCCTAAATTACAGGAAGTCGTGGCGGGAGGCACCCGCCCACGAGACGGTACAGCCCCGGCGGCGCCATCTTCACCACCTGTTTGCACTGCACGGCCACTCTGGGCCGGAACGAGGCCTTCGAGGCTTTCCCCGTCGGCTCGCGACTGGCGTTCGACGCCGCCCGCGGTCGCCTCTGGGTGGTGTGTCGTAGCTGCGACCGCTGGAACCTCTCGCCGCTCGAAGAGCGCTGGGAGGCCATCGAGGCCATGGAGCGCCGCTTCCGCGACAGCCGCCTGCGCGTGAGTACCGACAACGTGGGACTCGCCCGCCTCAAGGAGGGCGTCGATCTCATTCGCATCGGCGAGCCGCAGCGCCCCGAGATGGCCGCCTGGCGCTACGGCGATCAGTTCGGCCGGCGCCGCAACCGACAGCTGTTGGTGACCGGGGCGGTGGTCGGCAGCGCGGCTGCCGTGCTCGGGGGGATGGTCGCCGTGGGAGTGAGCATGGGGATTTACGCCAATCGCGGCATCTGGGATGCGCTGATCAACGGGCGGCAAAGTGTCTCCATTGGCAAGATTGCGCTGCCCGATGGAGAGCTGGTCGACGTGCAACGCAAGCACGCGCGCATGAGTACGCTCGTGCGCGGGGCTGATGGCGGACCGCTTCAGCTGCGATTGGAATCGGTCGCCCGCTCGCACCTGCTGACCGGGGACGACGCCATGCGGGCGGCGGCGCGACTGCTGCCAGCGGTCAATCGCTTCGGTGGATCACGTGTTCAGGTGCAGGATGCGGTCTCGTTGCTTGAAGAGGTGGGCGATCCCCTTCGTGTCCTGACCTCGGTGCAACAGCGTGTCGGTGCCAAACGGGGCGATGAGCGTTGGGGTGCCGGCACGAGTGCGTGGTTCGGACGCTACGAGAGAACGCTCGTGAAAAAACTCCCCGGCACGCTGCATTCGCTCGCCCCGCGGGATCGGCTCGCCCTCGAGATGGCGCTCCACGAGGAAAGCGAACGCCGCGCGATGGACGGCGAACTCGCCGCGCTCGAACTCGCGTGGGCCGAGGCGGAGCAGATCGCGAAGATCGCTGACGACATGTTTTTGCCGGTATCAATCACCGAACAGTTCGATCGGCTCAAGAAGCCCTGAGCCCGTAACGCCCTACTTCTCGCGCTTCGCCCGCAGCAGCGCCCGCACCGGCGCCGCATCGGCCCCATGCACCGCCAGCGGCTGCGCGAGCAGCTCGTAGTGCCCCACCGGCACCCCCTCGAGCGCAAGATTCTCCAGCACGAACGAACCGCCCCCGAACAGCGTGTTATGCACCGGCAACACCGTACTCGTCCGCCGGTCCACGCTGGGCGCATCCACCCCCCACAGCGTCACCCCGTGCTCCACCAGCCACGTGGCCGATTCCGCGGTCAGTGCCGGCCAGTCGGCGGGGAAGAGGCCGCCGGCGACCGAGTGGCCGGTGCGCAGCAGCACCCGCGTGGGCGGATGCGCGCCCAGCAGGTGGGTGAGCAGTGCAATGCCGATGTCGTGCGCGAGGTCATGATCGGGCGGCACCGCGATCAGCGCCACGTCGCCCACGAACACGGAGGCGGGCAACGACTCCGAGGCGGGCCATCCGGATTGCACGTGGAGCGGCGCGTCGGCGTGGGTGCCCACGTGCGGGCTGGTGTGCAGCACGCCCAGATTCACACTGCTGCCGTCGTCGCGCCGGCACGTCCACCCGCACGAGAAACCCACGTCGTCGGGCCACGGCGGCGTTGCGGCGGCAAACGGGATGCTGATGTCGTAGAACATGGCGCGCCCTCACTCCCTCGGGTCGTGCCGCGCCGCCGTGCGCCCGCCCGGACGCGGCGGACACCGGAGCACGATCAGAAGGTGGACACGCCGAGGGTGGTGACGTCGTCCACGCACAGGGTTTCGTCGGTGTAGAACGGCTCGCCGTACTGCACGCGGATCAGCGCGCCGTAGTGCGCCGCCTGATGCGTCACGATGTCGTACAGCGGCTCCCCGTTGGGATACACCTCGCCGGCCTGGGTCGTGCCATCGAACTGCGAGCCATAGCAGCGGATCGCTTCGAGCTTGCGGGCGAACTGCGCGCTGATGTCGACCACGAACGATGGCTTCATCGCGTCTTCACGGTACGTGACCACATGTAACACCTTGAACGGGCGGAACGCCGGATGCTCGCCGGGGGCGTACTTGGCGAGTCCGCTCAGGAAGCAGGCGTCGCGCGCCAGTTCGGTGGTCCGGCGGTGATCCGGATGGCGGCCGCGTGGGGCCGGAATGATCACGACCCGCGGACGGAGCCGCCGCAGCACCTGCACCAACCGCCCGCGGGCGTCGTCGTCGTTGCGCACGCTCGCGTCGGGCAGGCCGAGATTCTCACGCACGTGCAGCCCCATCACGCGGGCCCCCGCCGTCGCTTCGTCCGCCCGCAGCGCCGCCGAGCCCCGCGTTCCCATCTCACCCTGCGTGAGGTCCAGCACGCCGACCCGGTGACCGGCGTCGACCGCCTTGATCAGGGTACCGCCGCAGGTGAGTTCCGCGTCGTCGCGGTGCGGCGCAATGGCGAGCAGGTCGAGCCCGGGTAGGTCGAGCGCGGGGAGTTCAAGGGCGGGCATGACCGGAGGCTAGCCGGCACGCGTGATGTAGGCTTCCACGCGATCCGCGATCTGCTCACCACTCGCCACGCAATCCCCCACCGACACGCCGTTGCGGTAATTCCCCCCCAGATACAGCCCCGGGTTGGTGGCTTCGGTGGCGTCGGCGGCGTCTTTCACCGCTTGGTAGCCCACGGTGTACTGTGGAATCGCGCGCGGCCAGTACACGTGGTGTGCGTACACCGGTTCGCCGCGCACGCCTAGGAGCTGGCGCAGATCGATCAGCACGCGCTCCACCAGCAGATCGGTATCTTCGCGCGCCCGTTCGGGGAGACGGGCGCCGCCCACGAAGCAGGTGATCGACACGTGCCCGTCGGGGGTGCGATCGGGAAACAGCGACGACGTGAAGAGTGCCCCGAGCAGGCTGCGCTTCTCCTGCGACGGGATCAGCATGCCGAACCCGTCCAGCGCATGCGCGACGTCGGCGCGCGCGAAGCCCAGCGTGAGGGTGCTCACCGGCGGATACGCCACCCGCTCCACCGGCGCGGCCATCGCACGCAACTCGGCGGGCAGTTCCATCGCCGCCAGCACGTGCGCAGGCGTGGCCATCACCACCGCATCGAACGTCCGTGACGTGGTCGCACCGTCCTCGCCTGCCTCCACCACCCAGCGGGATCCGTCGCGGTGCAGCAACCGCACCGGACATCCCAGCTGCAGGGTGCCCGCCAGCGACGCTTCCAGCGCGTCGGTGAGCGTCTGCATCCCGTCCACGAACGAAATCAGTCTCGCCCGCGCGAACGGCGCGGTCTCCTGCGGCGCGCCGGGGGCGCCGGGCTCCGGCGCGCTCGCCGCGGGCGACTTGGCGCGCCGTCGCTGCGCCATCAGGCCAGCCGATAGCGAGCCGTGCGCGCGCTCGAGTTCGACCACCCGTGGGAAGGCGTGCGCCATACTCAACGCTTCGGTATCCCCCGCGAAGATCCCGGAGATGAACGGATCGACCGCGTAGTCCAGCACTTCGCGGCCGAGGCGGCGGCGCACGAACGAGGCGATCGATTCGTCGGTGGCGCTCGCGCCCCGACGCACCAGCGGCTCCAGCAGCACGCGCATCTTGGCGCGCAGCGAGAACAGCCGCGTGGTCAGCATCGCGGTGGGCGTCATGGGGAACGCCTGCAAGACGCCGTCGCGTACGACGAAGCGGCGATTGGCGTCCGGATTGGCCTCGACCACGTCGTCCTGCAGGTCGAGCTGGGCGATCAGCGCCTCGACCGGCGCCGACGTCACGAACGAATTCGGGCCGTGCTCCGCCAGAAAGCCGTCGGTATGCGTGGTCCGGATCGAGCCGCCCGTGTGGCGGCTCGCCTCGTAGAGCGTGACCTGCACGCCCCGACGGCGCAGCGCGTACGCCGTAACGAGCCCGGTGATGCCGGCCCCTACCACCGCCACGGAGCGCGGGGCACTGGCCCCGGTGTCTCCTGACGGCACGTCGTTGCGTTGCTCAGCCACCGCGCGCATCGCTCACCCTCCGTTCACGTCCGTCACCCAGTCACGGGGCTCGAGCATCTTCACCAACCGAGCCTCGAACGAATCCGCGGCGTAGCGCGGGGCATACTGCCACATGGCGAGCGGCGGAAGACTCATCAGCACGCTCTCCACCCGCGCATTGGTCTGCAGCCCGAAGATCGTGCCGCGGTCGTGCACCAGATTGAACTCCACGTAGCGTCCGCGACGCACGAGCTGAAATTCCCGCTCGGCCTCACTGAAGGCTTCGTCCCGGCGCCGTTCCACGATCGGCTCGTACGCGTGGCGCAGCACCCGTGCCACGTCACTCACGAAGGCCTGCACCCCGTCGAGATCGAGACCGTGCGTGGCCTCGTCCGGACGCAGGTGATCGAAGAACAGGCCGCCGATCCCGCGGGCCTCGTTTTCCCGGTGCACGTTCACGAAATACTCGTCGCACCACTGCTTGAAGTCGGGATAGAACCGGGCGTGGTGCCGGTTGGCCATATCGCGCAGCGCGCGGTGGAACAGCGCGCCGTCTTCGTGATACGGATAGAACGGCGTGAGATCGGTGCCGCCGCCGAACCAGCTGTCGGTGAGATGCCCGTGTTCGTCGGTGAGTTCGAAATAGCGGACGTTCAGGTGCACCGTGGGCAGCTTCGGGCTGCGCGGATGCACCACGAGGCTCACGCCGGTCGCGAAGAAATGCGTGGCACCGGCGGCCGCGCCGTGTCCGCCCAGACGCCGCGCCGCGAGCTCCGGCAGTTCGCCCATCACCGCCGAGCGGTTGATCCCCGCCTTCTCGAACGTCACGCCATCAGTCATCACGCGCGCTACGCCGCCGCCGCCGCCCGGCCGCTCCCACCGGTCCTCGGCGAACGTGCCGCCGCGGTCGAGCCGTCCGAAAAACGACGTGAGTTCGTCGTGCAATCCCGCGATCCAGCGCGTCGCTTCGGCGCGACGCGTGGTGACGGTCGGGGCCGGGACCGGCGCCGCCGTGGGAAATACCGCTGCGCTCATCGTGCCCCCGCCATTGGGTTGCTCCACTGAGTGGACTGTGCCGTCGCTGCTGCGATCTCCTCGTCCGTCCACTGCCACTCCTTCACCGCGTCGATGAACGCGCGCGCATGCGCGGGCGGGACATCGGGCAGGATGCCGTGCCCCAGATTCGCGATGTGACCGATGGGGCCGAAGGCGCGGATCATCGCGTGCGTCCGTCGGCGGATCTCGGCCGGCGGGCCGTACAGCGCGCAGGGATCGAGGTTGCCCTGCATGGCCACGCGAAACGGATCCAGCTGTCGTCGTGCATCGGCCGGCGACGTATGCCAGTCCACACCGATCGCGTCGGCGTTGGTGGCGGCGGCGATCTCCGCCAGCGCCCATCCCGCGCCCGGTGCGAACACGATCACCGGCACGCCCGCTTCACGGGCTTTCTGCGCGCACCGTGCGAGATACGGCAGCGCAAACGTGCGGAACTCCTCGGGGCCGAGGGCACCGGCCCACGACTCGAACAGCTGCACCACCTGTGCGCCCGCGCCGACCTGCGCCACGAGGTAGTCACCCACCGCGTCGGCAATCTTGCCGAGCAGCGCATGGGCCATCTCGGGATTTTCGTACAGCATGCGCTTGGCGACGGCGAACTGCTTCGTGCCTTTGCCTTCCACCATGTAGGCCGCGAGCGTCCACGGCGAGCCGGCGAATCCGATCAACGGCACTTTGCCGTTGATTTCGCGGCGGGCCAGCTTGAGCGCGTCGAGCACGTACTTGAGATGCTCCTGCGGATCCACGGCGTGCAGCTGGTCGAGATCCTTCAGCGAGCGCAGCGGGGAGGGGAACTGCGGGCCGATCCCTTCGTCGAGCGTGAGGTGCATCCCCATCGCTTCCGGGATCACCAGGATGTCGCTGAAGATGATCGCGGCATCCACACCGACCAGGTCGAGCGGCTGCAGCGTCACTTCGACGGCCAGCTCGGGGGTCCGGCACATGGTGAGGAAGTCAGACTTCGCGCGGACGGCGCGGTACTCGGGCAGGTACCGTCCCGCCTGACGCATCATCCACACCGGCGGGCGTTCCACGCGCTCACGGCGGAGCGCGCGCAGCAGCAGATCGTTGACGGGCGTGGTCGGCGCGGGCAAGGAACTCACGTGAACTGCTCCGGAGAAAGAATCAGCGATGACCGGACCTCGCGCGGCGCGCGGCGTCGGCCGTCAGCCCGCGCCGCACCCGAGGCGGGCGCGTGGGGGGCATCGGATACGGCGGGAACAGGAGGGACGGCTGCCGCCACGCGGACGGCGGGCGCCGGGGGGCGCGCTGTCCGCGACGGGCGCGGCGCGGGGGCGGCCGCCGGGGAGAACATTTCCAGCAGCATCATGGCCTGCGCGTCCAGCGGTTCCCCGCGCTGCACCGCACGCCGCAGCGCCGCCATCGGACCCGCCAGCAACTTCGCCACGATGCGCGACGCCGTGCGTTCCGCGACAGCCGCGTCATGCACGCCGGCATCCTTGGCGGCGAACGCGACCTCGCGGCGGGCCACATCTTCGAGCGCCTCACGCAGCGGCTTGATCGCGTCGCGGGCCGGCATCGTTGCGATCCACTCCATGAACGAATCGATCTCGCTCTCACAGATCGCCGTCGCGACCGGCACTGCATCGCGGCGCATCGTTTCGGCGTCGAGAATCGGCTGGTGCAGCGTGTCGAGATCGACGAGCGTGACGCCCGGCTGATCGCTCACGCGCGGATCGATGTTGCGCGGCAGGCTCAGGTCCATGAGCAGGATGGCGTAACCCATCGACGCGCACGCTTCACGCGCGGTGGCGAGGCTCGGCCCGGTGATCACCGGCACTTCGCTCCCCGTGGCCACGATGACCACGTCGGCCATCGCCGCTTCCACGTGCAGGGTGTCGAACGGGGCCGCACGGCCACCCACGAACTTCGCCAGCTCCTGCGCCGTCTCGAACGTGCGATTCATGATCACGAGGTCGCGCGCGCCCAGACGGTGCAGCTGTTTGGTGGCGCGGGCGCCCGTCTTGCCGGCCCCCACGACCAGACAACGCGCATTCTCGAGGTTGCCGAACCGCTGTGAGGCGGTGATGGCGGCTTCGGCGCCCACCGAATTGCGTCCCGCAGTGAGCGACGTCTCGGTCTGCACGCGCTTGCCGGCGCGGAGCGCCGTCTCGAACAGACGATGCAGCACCGGGCCCGCAGCCTGACCGCGCGTGGAGCGCTTGTACGCCGCCTTGAGCTGCCCCAGAATCTGCCCGTCACCCAGCACCTGCGATTCAAGCCCCGCTGCGATCCGCACCACGTGACGTGCCGCCTCGATCCCCACGCGACGCGTGGATGACTGCAGCAGCGCGTCGCCGTCGGCACGCGTGCGCATCCAGCGGCGCGCCAGCGTCTGCACCGCGCGTTCCACGACTTTCGGCTCGTCGCTGTCCACCCACGCGTACAACTCGGTGCGGTTGCATGTGGAGATCAGCGCCGCCTCGGTGACCACTTCGCTGCGCGCCGTGCGATACAGCTGCGTCAGGCGCTCCTCCGACAGGTGGAAGCGCTCACGCGTGGCCACGTCGGCCAGACGAAAGTCAATCGCGATCGATATCAGCATGGGAGTGCGGACTCGGGACAGGGGCTCACGCGGTGGCTCACGCGGTGGCGAGACCGGTCAGATGGGCGAGGTTCTTGAAGAAGATCCGCACGTGCGCCATCGGTTTGGCTTTCACCAGCTGCTTGTTCATGTACCCGTCGAACGTGAGCTCCTGCACGTCCCGGTCCCGGCAGATCGCGACAAAACGCTCGCGGCGGTTGTCGTTGCGATACCAGAAGGTCTGCATGATGTCGAGCACCGCGAACACCGGGCCGTGCATGCGCATGAACCGCTTGCGCGCGAGGCGCAGCGCGCGGGCATTGCCCGTGGCCAGCACTTCTTCCACGGCCTGCGCCGCGAAGCGTCCGCCGGTCATTGCGTAAAAAATCCCCTCACCACTGGCGGGAGCGACCACGCCCGCCGCATCGCCGGCCAGCACCACGTCGCGGCCGTTGTCCCACTGCGGCAACGGCTTGATCGGAATGGGTGCCCCTTCCTTCCGGATCGTCTCGACCTTGTCGAGCCCTGTCTCGGCCCGGAGCTTGCTGACCGCATCTTTCAGCCCGAAGCCCTTCTGCAGCGTCCCCGTGCCGATGCTCGTCGTGGCACCGTGCGGGAATACCCACGCGTAGAAGTCGGGGGAGAGCGGCGCCTGATAGTACACGTCGCAGCGCGCCGCGCCGAAGTTCGCTTCCTGCCCCGCCACCGGCGACTTCACGATTTCGTGATACGCGAAGACATGCTTGGCCTTGTGCGCGTACGGGATGCACTGGCGGGCCACCGGCGACAGCGCCCCGTCGGCGCCGATCACCATGCGGGCGCGCACCTGCCGCGACTCGCCGTGCCGCGACTTGCCGTCGGTGTACTGAATGACCGGCACGCCGTCCTCGCCGCGCGTGAACGTGGTGAACGTGCCGATCCGCCGTTCCACGCCGGCCGTCGTCGCGCGCACCCGCAGCCACTCGTCGAACACCTCACGGTCCACCATCCCCACGAAGCCGTTCCCCACCGGAATATCCACCGTGCGCCACGTCGGCGAGATGATACGCGCCGTGTCGATGTGCGCCACCAGCAGCGACTCCGGCACATCGAAGTCGCGCAGCAGTTGCGGCGGCACCGCGCCGCCGCACGGCTTCACGCGCCCGCCACGGTCCAGGAGCAGCACCGAGCGCCCGGCTTTCGCCAGATCGTGCGCGGCGGTGGACCCGGCGGGGCCGGCACCCACGACGATGACGTCATAGAGGTCGCGGTCGGCAGCAGTGGTTGGGGACGATGGGCTCATGCGACATTCTCCTGGGGGGACTTCGGGAGGGAGTTCACTGCAAGACCGCCGGCAGCAGCTCGGCGCGCTCACGAAACACATCGTTCGCGCGCTCGCTCGACGCACTGCGCAGGGCCAGAAACGCGGAGGCCGCAAACAGCACCGCCTCCACACTGAAGACCGCGAGATAGCCACGCAGCGGCGACGCCAGCACGGCCTTGGCCGTGTCGACGCCGACCGCGCCGGCCATCGTGCCCACCGCATAGGCCAGCGCCTGCGCGGCACCGAACACGCCCAGACGCAGCCCGGCGCGTCCGTCGGTCTTGTCGCCGGTCAGGGCCATCATCGAACCAATGGCACCGATGGCGAACACGCCGTTGGCGAGGCCGAGCAGCATCACGATGACCGTGAAGGTGCGCACGTCGCCCAGCACCGGTGAGGCGGCCAGCGCGACGTAGGTGACGGCCGATGCCATGCACCCCGCCGCCGCCCAGTGGCGCAACTGCCCGCGGCGCGTGGCCACGATGGCCGTGATGAGCATGCCGATCAGGACCCCGCCATGATGCAGCCCCGAGAGCTTGGTGCTCTCACCCGGCGTCATGCCGAACGCGATCCCGGCAAACGGCTCGAGAATGAGGTCCTGCGCGCTGTACGCGAACATGGCCAGAAACACGAAGCTGGCGAACAGACGCGCCGCCGGCTCACCCCACACGGTGCGCAGCGCCGCCATGAAGGACCCGTGCGACGCATCATCGCTGACCGGCAGGGTCGGCGTGGGGCGCGGGCCGCGCTCCACGCCGTACGTGGCCACCACCGCCACCAGAAAGCCGATGCCGCCGATGCCGCCGGCGATGGCAATCAATCGCGTGTACGAGAAGGGGTCGAGCAGCGCGCCGGACGTCGCGGCCGTGATGATGATGCCGACGATCATCAGGATCCACGTGATCGCCGCCGCGCCGGCGCGCTGCGACGGATGCGCGCGCTCACTCATCAGCGCCAGCAACGGCGTACCGGCGGCACTCACGCCCGCGCCGAGCACGACGCTGGCGATCGACGCGAGGGCGATGCCGAGGGCGACATTCGTCGCCATCACGGGAATACTCGCCGCGACCCCCACGCCGCCCAGCGCGCACACGGCCAGTCCACCGAGAATCCACGGCGTGCGGCGACCACTGCGATCGCTGTCGTGGCCGAGCCGCGGTCGCAGCACGAGCTGCACGCCGAAGTGCAGCGCGACGAGCAGTCCGGGCACGGTGGCGGGAAGCGCGAGTTCCACCACGATCACGCGATTGATGGTCGTCGTGAGCAGCACGACGACGGCGCCGATGGCGGCCTGCACGAGGCCGAGTCGCGAGAGCTGCCACCAACTCATGGCGCCGCTCCGACAACCACCGGCAGCGACCGCACGGCGAACGCGGCGATCATCATGCCGCCCACGTAGAACGGCACGCCGAGCGCGCTTAGCCAGAGGGCGCGTTCACGCGGTGCCTGCATGAAGCGCCACATCATCACGGCCTGCACCAGCGTGAGCACCGCAATCGCCATCGCCGGCATGGTGCGCTGCCACGAGACGAGCAGCACGATCACCGCCGCCTGCGCGAGCAGCATGACCAGCGACGCCACCCGCGCGGCACCGTCGGCGCCCAGTTGCACGGGGAGCGAGCGAATGCCCATGCGACGGTCGCCGTCCATGGCCTTGAAATCATTGAGCGTCATGATGCCGTGCGCGCCGATGCTGTACAGCACGGCCAGCACCACCAGCGGCATCGGGGGCACCCGGTTGCCGAGCATGATCCCGGCGCCGGTCACCCACGCGAGTCCTTCATACGTAAAGCCGACGGCTGCGTTACCGATCCAGCCGTTGCGCTTGAAGCGGAACGGCGGCGCGCTGTAGCCCCACGAGAAGAGCAGGGCGACGGCCACCGCGGCCACGCCGAATGCACCGAGTGGCAGCGCGGCCACGACGCACAGCGCCGTCCAGAACAGCGCGATCGCGAGCCCCCACTGACCGGGAATCCGGCCGGATGGAATGGGGCGATCGGGTTCGTTGATGGCGTCGACGTGCCGGTCGAACCAGTCGTTCACCGCCTGACTGGAGGCGCACACGAGCGGCCCCGTGATCGCGATACCAAGCGCGAGCAAGGGGAGGCGCTCGGTGAGGGGGACCCCCGCGGAAATAGCACCGCAGGTGTACGCCCACATCGGCGGAAACCACGTCACCGGCTTGAGCAGCGTCAGGATCGCTCTGGGATCCGGGCGCACCGCCGCCGACCGTACGGAGAAGCTGACGCTCATAGGCGTCTAGTTTAGTTGACAGTACAGAAATGCAACAGAGGAAATTTGGCTTGCCCCGGATGGGGGCCGCCGGGGCGGGGGGACATGAAAAACGGCCGGGGGAGACCGGCCGTTTTTCCCTGCTCGTCAGACGCCCGGGGCGTCGTCCCGCTCGTTGCCGGGGGCCACCAGCTGGTGGCGCCGGAGCTTCACATACAGGCTTTGTCGGCTGACACCCAGGACTTCGGCGGCCGACGTCCGGTTGTCGTTGGTTAGTTCGAGGGCGGCTTCTATAAAGTGCCGTTCCACCAGATCGACCGTGTCCCGCACCAGATCCCGGAGGGACACCCGGCCCACCAGCGACGTGAGCTCCTCGACGGCCCGGGTCAGGTCGCGGGCGCCCTGTGGGCCGCTGGCCAGACGTCGGCCGATGTCGCGGATGGTAAAGCCCACGCACGGCTCCTCGCCGTCGGGCGCCCACACGGCCGAGACCTCGACCTCGCATTGATGGCCGTGGGAGCCGCGGGCCGTGGTGGCCATCAGGCGCACCACCCCGTTCTTCTTGAGCATGCTCGTGAAGACGGGGAAGTCGGCGCCGGGGCGGCCGATGTAGGTCGAGAACAGGGTGCCCCGCACCTGTTCCTCGCTCGCCAGCTCCGCGATGTCCAGGAAGGCACGGTTGGCCGTGAGGACGTACCCATCGAGGTCGGTGACCACGAACCCGTCGGGCGACCGTTCCAGAAGGTCCAGCACACGCGGTGGCGACTGGGACGACGTCTCCAGGGACGGCGCGACGTCGGTGGCCGCAAAGCGCACCAGCAGCAGCGTGGCCGACTCCTGCCGGAAGCAGGACGCCGAGGCGTGGTAGGACCGGCCGCCGTCGCTCATGGTGACCAGGACGTCGCCCGCGCGCCCCGCGCTCCGCGCCGATGTCATGAGGTCGTCGAGCACGCGCGCCGCGCCCGGCTCGGCCCCGAACGGGAACGGCCGCCCGATGAGGCGATCGGGGGAGTCCCCGAACACCTGGCCAGCCGCCGTGTTGGCGTCGAGCACCTTGAGGGTGGTCGCGTCGATCACCAGAATCGCATCGCTGGCAATCTGGAACAGCAGCCGGTAGCGCGTTTCCACATGGCGGAGACGCCAGTAGTCGCGCTCCATGGCCTGCTGTGCCTCCACCAGTCGCTGCTGCAGCGCCGACACATGCCGCATGTCGCGCCCCACGGCCACGAGACTGCCGTCGCGTCCCAGCCGGAGGGCCGTGTAGGACACCGGCACGTCGTTCCCGTCCACCAGCAGATGGTTCACCTGCCGCCGCTTGGACACGCCGGTGCTGTGCGCTTCTTTCAGCAGCGTGTCGATCTTGGCGCGCGTTTCGGTGGTGACGGTGTCGATCCACGGCCGCCCGATCCAGCCGGTGGCCGCGTCGAACTGGGTGTCCGATCCGATCAGGGCGACGTCACGAATGACGCCGGCACCGTCCATCACCAAGGCGATATCGCCCGCGACGGCGAAGAGGGCGGCGGCGGTCTTGGCGTCGATGTCGCCAAACGCCGACTCAGTCGCGTCGGAGGGCGTCACTGAACCGGCCATGATCGCCGACAGCCTCCCGCGGTGCGGCAGACGCCGCGTGCTCGGCCGCCTGCTGTGCGGCCGCCAGTAACCGTCGGGCCACGGTCGGTGCTTCGCGGGCGTCGGAGGCAATGGCATTCGCGCCGATCTGCTCGGCCAGCCCTGCATCCTCCATGAACACCTGGCCGCCTACCATGAATTGCACATGCGGGTTCCGCGACGCGGACTTGAGACGCCGGATATCGCGCTTGAGCAGGGGGAGCCGACTTTCGCTCCCGACGGAAAACCCGATCACGTCGTACCACTCGGTCCCCACCATGGTGAGGAGATCGCTCTCCGACCACGGGGCGCCCACCAGCACGCGCCATCCGTCACGCAACAGGAACTCCCCGACCATGATGATGCCGAGCGTGTGCTGTTCCCCGGGAATACAGGTGAGCAGCACGTTCCCCACCGGGACACGGCGCGACGCATCGGCCAGGAACACCTGCGACAGGTCGCGCAGCAGGCGCTGCATGCGCCCCAGCGAGACGGTCACCTCGACGAAGTCGCACTCGTCGCTCTCCCACATGGTGCCCAACCGCCGGGCGGACGGCGCCAGCAGATCGAGATACACCGCCTCGATCGTGGCACCCTCGGCAAGCACGTCGCGCACGAAATCCACCGCGCGGGCATCGTCGGGGCTACGCACCGCCGCCACGAATCCGTCCACGTCCCGCTCCGAGAGCTCCCGCGCGATGGCAGCGGACAGCACGGGGGGCAGCGGCCCGGCTCGATGTCCCGTGAGCAGCCGGGGCACGAGGTCGTTCTGAATCGTGCGCTCGAGGCGCGCGATGCGCTCGGAGCGGGGGGAGACCAAGGGCGAATCCATCACGTCTGGGCTTGTGCCCGGGGCGCGGGTCACCGAATGGTGGCCGGAAGCGGCAGGCTGGAGGGACGCGCCGAACATTGCCGCGGGGTCTCCTGGGCGCAAGAACAAAAACGGGATCCGGGCACCTTTCTTCGCCGGGATCGATCGGAGCGAATAGAGTGATACCGGCTGGTCCGATTGTCAAGAAAGCTAGACGTAAACTTTTCTTGACAACCTCTGTACCGAACCATACTCTCGGGTATCTGGGTATGCGAACCCCCGGAAGTGATGGTCAGATGACGAACCCCACCCATGCCACGGATGCGCGCACCGCATCCCTCGGCTCCCGTTACCCGTCGCCACAGGCGCCGGGCGCCGGATTGTATACGCCCGAAGAGCGCCTGCGCCGCGACAGCACCGCGTGGACGCTGGTGCAGGGTATTCTCGCCCCGGTCCAGTTCCTGGTCATGGCGGTGTCCGTCGCGCTCGTCATCCGATATCTCCGCACGGGTGACGGCCTCTTCGCCGCCAACGTCTCCGTGGTCGTCAAGACGGTGGTGCTGTACACCATCATGGTCACCGGCGCGATCTGGGAAAAGGTGGTGTTCGGCAAGTACCTCTTCGCCCCCGCGTTCTTCTGGGAAGACGTGGTCAGCATGGGGGTCATCGCCCTCCACACGGCGTATCTGGCCGGCCTCGCCCTCGACTGGCCGCCGCGCTCGCTGATGACGCTGGCCCTCGTGGCGTACGGCACCTATGCCGTGAACGCCATCCAGTTCGTGCTCAAGCTGCGGGCGGCGCGACTGCAAGAAGCCGCCTCGCGTCACCGGACGACTGTATGAGTACTGCGATGGAACTGCCGGTCATCCGCGAGCGCGGACAGCGCGAAGTCTTCTGCGGCCTCACGGGCATCGTCTGGCTGCACCGCAAGATGCAGGACGCCTTCTTCCTCGTGGTCGGCTCCCGCACGTGCGCCCATCTGGTGCAGTCCGCGGCGGGCGTCATGATCTTTGCGGAGCCGCGGTTCGCCACCGCCATTCTCAGTGAGCGCGATCTCGCCGGCCTCGCCGATGCCAACGAGGAACTCGATCGCTGTGTGAAGCAGCTGCTCGACCGGCGGCCCGACATCTCCACGCTCTTTCTCGTGGGGTCGTGCCCGTCGGAAGTGATCAAGCTCGATCTGCAACGCGCCGCCGAACGGCTCAATGAACAGTTCCTGCCGCGGGTGCGCATCCTGAACTATTCGGGCAGCGGCATCGAAACCACGTTCACGCAGGGTGAAGACGCGTGCCTGCGCTGCATGGTGCCGCATCTCCCCGAGTCCACCAGCACCACCGCTGAACTCATGGTGGTGGGTACCATCGCCGACGTGGTCGAAGACCAGTTTACGCGCCTGTTCGCGCAGCTCGGTGTCGGGCCGGTGCATTTCTTTCCGCCGCGCATGGCGCGGGACCTGCCCCCCGTCGGCCCGCATACCAAGTTGCTGCTGGCGCAACCGTTCCTCGGCGAGACGGCGCGGGCGCTGATCGCGCGCGGTGCCACCCTGCTCTCAGCACCCTATCCGTTCGGCGTGAACGGCACGACGGCCTGGCTGAAGGCCGCGGCCACGGAATGGGGCGTGAGCGACGACCTGTTCAACACGGTCACGGCCGCGCCGGCGGAGCGGGCGCGTGTCGCGCTGGCGCGCATTCGCCCATGGCTGAACGGCAAGCGCGTGTTCTTCTTCCCTGATTCGCAGCTCGAGATTCCGCTCGCCCGGTTCCTGTACGAGGAGTGCGGGGCCGAGCTGGTGGAAGTTGGCACGCCGTATCTCGACAAGCTCATGATTGCCGCCGAGCTCTCGCGGTTGCCGGCCACGGCGCAGATCAGCGAAGGGCAGGACGTCGAAAAACAGCTCGATCGCTGCCGCGACGCGCGTCCCGATCTCACGGTGTGCGGCCTTGGCCTGGCCAATCCGCTCGAGGCCGAGGGACTGCGCACCAAGTGGTCGATCGAACTCGTGTTTTCGCCGGTGCATGGATACGAGCAGGCCGGCGATCTGGCCGAACTTTTTGCGCGACCGCTCGATCGCGCGCAGCGACTCGCGGTTTGAGGATCACGGTATGGAACTGACGCTCTGGACGTACGAAGGCCCGCCGCACGTGGGCGCGATGCGAATCGCGACCTCGATGAAGGGCGTGCATTACGTGCTGCACGCGCCGCAGGGCGACACCTACGCCGATCTGCTCTTCACCATGATCGAGCGGCGCGATGCCCGCCCGCCGGTCACGTATACCACGTTTCAGGCGCGTGACCTGGGCGGCGACACGGCGGAGCTGGTCAAGTCGGCCGTGCGTGATGCCTACGAGCGCTTCAAGCCCGACGCCATGCTGGTCGGCGAGTCGTGCACAGCCGAACTGATTCAGGATCAGCCCGGATCGCTGGCGATGGGCATGGGGTTGCCGATTCCCATCGTGCCGCTGGAGCTGCCCGCGTACTCCAAGAAGGAAAACTGGGGCGCCAGCGAAACGTTCTATCACCTCGTGCGCACGCTGTTGCTGCCGCTCGCACCCGCGCCCGGCTCACCGCCGCGCGAAAGCGTCACCGCGGCGGCCACCCGCGAGCACCGCAAGCCGCGCTGCAACCTGCTGGGCGGCACCGCCCTCGGGTTCCGGAACCGCGATGACGTGCGTGAGGTCACGCGCCTGCTGCACGATATCGGGGTGGATATCCATGTCTGCGCGCCGCTCAATGCCACGGTGCAGGACATTCAGGCCATGCCGCACGCCGATTTCAACATCGTGCTGTATCCGGAAGTGGCCGAGACCACCGCGCGTTGGCTGCAGAAAACGTTCGGGCAGCCTACCGTGCGCACGGTACCGATCGGGGTGCTCGCCACCCGCGAGTTCGTGGAAGAAGTGGGGAAGGTGGCCGGCGTGGATGTGAGCGCGCTGCTCGAGCGCGAACGCGCCGGGACGGCGCAAGTGGGCGCCAGCCGTTCGCTGCTCCCGTGGTATTCGCGCTCCGTTGACTCCACCTATCTCACCGGCAAGCGCGTGTTCGTGTTCGGCGACGCCACGCACGTCATGGCCGCCGCCCGCATGGCGAAGGACGAACTCGGCTTCACCGTGGTCGGCATCGGGACCTACTCGCGGGAATACGCGCGTCCGATTCGCGACCTCGCGGCATCGCTTGGCGTGGAGGCACTGATCAGCGACGACTACCTCGCCGTCGAGCAGCGCGTCACCGAACTGGCGCCGGAGCTCGTGCTCGGCACGCAGATGGAACGCCACATTGCCAAGCGTCTGGGTGTGCCGTGCGCGGTGATTTCGGCGCCGATCCATGTGCAGGATGTGCCGGCGCGTCACTCGCCGCAGATGGGCTTCGAAGGCGCCAACGTGATTTTCGATACGTGGGTGCACCCGCTCATGATGGGTCTCGAAGAGCACCTGCTGCACATGTTCAAGGACGACTTCGAGTTCGCCGACGGAGCCACGCCGTCGCATCTGCATGCCTCCCCGGCGGCCGGCGCCGACGACGCCCCGGCGCGCGGTGACACGATGGGGGGCCAGCGCAGCGGGCGCTCGCTCACACCGTTCTCGTCGCGCGCCGCGTTGGCCCTCGAGGCACCCGAGGCGGCCAGCGCGGTCGGCTTCGCCGAAGAGGAAGACGAGGACGGCACGGCGACGATCGTCGCGATCATGAGCACCTCGTGGTTGGCGCCCGCCGAAGCGGAACTCAAAAAGATCCCGTTCTTCGTGCGCGGCAAGGCCCGCCGCAACACCGAGAAGTACGCGCTCGAACACGGGATCGCCGAGATTACGGTCGATACGCTGTACGACGCCAAGGCCTACTATGGCCGCTGAGTCCGTGACGGGCCGGGTTCCGGTTCGCGTGGTCGTGGTCACGCTCGATGCGCATCTGGCCGATGCGTTCGAGCGGGCACGCGCGCGGCTGGAACGCAGCCTCCCCGGACTCACGCTGCAGATGCACGTCGCCGCCGATTTTGGCAGCGATCCGATGGCGGTCGAGCGGGCCCGGGCCGATATCGGCCGGGCGCACGTGATCGTGTGCACGCAGCTCTTTCAGGAAGAGTACGCCAACGCGGTGCTGCCGGCGGTGCTGGCGCGGCGCGAGCAGGCCGACGCGGTCATGTGCGCGCTCTGCACGCCCGAGCTGGTCAAGTGTACGCGTCTGGGCAAGTTCGACATGAGCGGCGGCGAAGCGCGTTCGCCCCTCTCGCCCATCAATCTGCTCAAGAAGCTGCGTGGCTCGCGTGGCGAAGGAAAGTCGAGCGGCGAGCGGCAGATGTCGGCGCTGCGCACGCTGCCGTCGATTCTCAAGTTCATCCCCGGGACGGCGCAGGATGTGCGCGCGTACCTGCTGCTCATGCAGTACTGGCTGGCCGGCTCTGATGACAACATCGAGC
>JARIEX010000012.1 GCA_031127095.1 Gemmatimonadota bacterium | reverse complement strand
TCTGTTCGTTGGCGGTCGTGGCCGTGGGCGTGGCGCCGTAGCGGACGGACAGGATGATGGCGGCCGACGCGTCGTTGGTGCCGTTCCAGGAGACGACCAGCGGGGATCCCGCGGCCGGCGTTGCGATCGGGCCCGGAACGATGGGCTCGGCGAGCTTGACGGATATGGCGGTCGCCGGGAACACAGCGGCGGCGCCCGGGATGCTTACCGTGGCAGCGTCGCCGACCCCGTAACTGAGCAGCGTTCCCGCGGCCGGCTGGTACCGCAGCAGCGCCGTGGAATAGGGCAGCGCCACGGTGGTGCCGGCAAAGGTGAGCGCGAGACTCTCGCCGACTTTCAACGATCCGGTGGCGCCCGTCGCGGCGGTGTCGAGCAGCGCATAGGCGCACTGGTCGCCCTGTTGCGCCGCACTGCTGGGTGCCGACGCCGACAGCCCTTCGAAGAAGACCGCACTCATGGAAGCCGTGGCACGGCCCGCCGCGGCGTTCTGCGCCGTGATGGTGATCGCGCCGTAGCGATTCAGCGCGACGTTGCTCTCGGTGAGACTGGAGCACGCCGACAGCGCGCACACGCTGCTGAGGAGGGCGACGTGGCGGCAGCGCAGCAGGAGGCTGAACGGAGTCATGCAAACACCGGATGAAAGGAAAGCGACGGCGGCCGACCGACGGATCAGGCACCCAACGGGCGAGCGGCACCGCGCAGAAATGGATTCGCGGTGAGTTCGTGTCCGATCGTGGTAGAAGCACCGTGCCCCGGAAATACCCGAGTCCCGGTCGGAAGTGTCGCCAGTCTCTGCAGTGACTGCAGCATGGCGGTGGGGTCGCACAGCGGGAGGTCAGTGCGGCCGATGGATCCCGCAAAGAGGACGTCGCCCGAGAAGCAGAGCTCATGTCCGATGAACGCCACATGTCCTGGCGCGTGTCCCGGCAGGTGCCAGACGAGGAAGGTGGACGCGCCGAGCTGCAGCCGATCCCCTTCGGCGAGGGGGTGATCGGCGGGCGGCGGGTTCTCGACGACGACGCCCCATCGGGCCGCGCTGGCCGCAGCATTTTCGTACAAAACCGTATCTGCCGGATGCAACCAGACCGGCACCGGGCGGGCCGCCACGACGCCAGCGACGCCTCCGACATGATCGAAGTGCGCGTGTGTGAGCCAGATCGCCGTGAGCGTGCAACCCGTGGCATCGACAGCGGCCAGCAGACGCTCGGCCTCGTCACCCGGATCGATGAGCACGGCCTGTCCGCTGGCGGGATCGGCCAGCAGCCAGCAGTTCTCCTGCAGTGGACCGACGGTGAGTTGCTGCAGCGTGAGCGTGCTCACGCGAACGTGGCGTCCGGCGTGACCGGGATGGGCGCTTCGGCCGTTTCCAGCACGGGAGACTCCCCAATGCCGTGATGGGCGAGCCACCGTTCCGCTTCGAGCGCCGCCATGCACCCGGTACCCGCCGACGTGATGGCCTGCCGGTAGTAGTCGTCGATGACATCTCCGGCGGCAAAGACGCCCGGCACGTTGGTCTCGGTGCGCCACGACGACACCTTGATGTAGCCGTGTTCGGTGGTATCGAGCTGTCCCTGCAGGAACTTCGTATTCGGCGTATGACCGATCGCGACGAAGAGACCGCCGACATCGATCGTGCTCACGGCGCCCGTCGCGGTGTCGGTGAGCTGCAGGCCGGTGATGAAGTCATCGCCGAGCACGTCGGACACCTGCGCGTTCCAGATGACGCGTACCTTTGGGTGTTCCAGTACGCGATTGGCCATGACCTTGGACGCGCGGAAGCTGTCGCGCCGATGAATCACGACGACTTCGCTGGCGAACTTGGTGAGATACATGGCCTCTTCCATCGCCGTATCACCACCGCCGACGACGGCCAGCGTCTTGTTGCGGTAGAACGGCATGGCCCCATCACACACCGCACAGGCGGACACGCCTCCGCCGGTGGTGGCCAGCCGCAGTTCGTTGTCGAGGCCGATCCACCGCGCGGCAGCGCCCGTTGCGATGATGACCGTGTGCGCATTCACCGGCGCGGAATAGTTCGGCACGATGCCGAACGGTTTCGACGACAGGTGCACCTGCTTGACCAACTCGGAGACGACGCGTGCGCCATGATGCACGGCTTGCGCCCGCATGCGGTCCATGAGGTCGGGGCCGCTGATGGCTTCGGGGAAGCCGGGGAAGTTCTCGATGTCCGTGGTCAGCATGAGCTGGCCGCCGGGCAGTTCGGTTCCCACCGGCTCCCCTTCGAACACGAGCGGATTGAGATTGGCGCGCGCGGCGTAGATGGCGGCGGTCCATGCGGCCGGACCGGAACCGATGATGACGATGCTTTCGGGGCGGGCGTCGGACATGTCGTCGGGGAGAGAAAGAGAACTCAATCGATCGCCAAAACGCCGAGCGCGCCGTGACAGTGCGAGACTGTTCCGACGAGCACAGCACAGGGGCCGGACGCAGCATAGCCGGCGAGTTGCCGATCGGCATCCGCGATCGCGGCGGCATCGATCATCCCGACGCCGTACGTGCGGTGAACACAGTGAAAGATAACGGGCCCGCGGAGCGACGGGTTGTCCTCGACATATTGGCGCATCGTCGGCGGCATGCTCCAATCGCGGACACCGCGGGTGTGGGGGCAGCGCGCCGGCTCGATGCAATTCACCGGGCACATCCATGTGGCGAAGCTGACATAGTGGCGTCCGTCAGGCGACGCCCGTTCCCATGGGGTGGGCGGCGTGCGCTCGAGTGGCGCGACGCGCACGGTCCGTTGCGGCCACCGCGCCCGCGCGCGCGCCATCAGCCAGTCGAGACAGACGTGCGGCATGAGCGGAGACGGCACCATGGCATCGTTGGCCAGCGCGGCAGCCCCCTGCCCCAGCCATTCGGCCACGTACGGGTCCCACTCGGCGCACGCCACCCGAAGGGGCAACCCCTCGTAGGCGCCGGAGGCCTGCACGGCGGCCACGCGACAGGCAGGGTCGCGATCCACGACGACGACCTCTTCTGCCTGCAGGGCGCCGCGCTGGACGGCCCGCGTGAGCTGCTGGGCGTACCAGCTGCCGTAGCATCCGCCCCCCATGACCACGATGCGTCCGAAGCGCAGGGGGGGCGTCGCCTCACCGTTGAACGTCACGGCGCCTCATCGGCGAAGATGGCGGCCGCCATCGACCGGGAGCACGACCCCCGTGATGTAGGGCGCTTCGACCAGAAAGTGAATCGCCTCCGCGACGTCGCGCGGTGTGCCGCTGCGCGCCAGTGGCACATCGCGCAAAAACCGTTCGATCATGTCGTCCGAGAGATCGTCCGGCGCGAGCACGAGCCCCGGCGCGACCGCATTCACACGGATGCGGGGCGCCAACGCCGACGCGGTGGTGCGCACCAGTTGCGTGAGGGCGGCTTTGGTGACCTGATGCGGGATCAGGTTGGGGAAGACCGCTTCGAACGCCAGATGATCAGACAGCTGCACGATGGTGCCGCCCTCCGGCATCACGCGCGCGGCGGCCTGCATGAGAAAGAAGGGCGCGCGCAGATTCACGGCAGCGGTCTGCTCCCACTCCTCGACCGTGACCGCATCGAAAGGACGCGCGGTCATGATCGAGGCCGAACTGACGACCACGTGGAGTGCACCGAAGACGCGCATGGCCGTGGCGACGACCCGACCGGGCGCATTCGCATCCGCGAGGTCGTCCTGCACCACTTCGACGCGCACGCCGCACTGTTCACGGAGCTCCGACGCGAGGGCCGCGGCCGCTTCCGACGACCTGCCATGATGCAGCAGGACATCGTAGCCGCGCGCGGCGAAACTGCGTACGATCTCGGCGCCCACGCGCCGCGCGCCGCCGGTCACGAGCGCGACGCGGTTCGACATCAGGCGGTGCCAGCCGCCGCGCGCTCCGCGACACGGGCGTCTTGCCAGTCAAGCCATATCTTGGGCACCAACTGCCCACCCAGCCGACGCGGCCCATCGTGCGTGCCGTGCCAGTCGGAACCCCCGCTCGGCAGCAAGCCCGCCCGCTCGGTGTTGTCGAACAGCCGCTGCGACAACGCGGGCGGATGACTGGGGTGCAGGACCTCCACCGAATCGAGACCGACATCGGCGAGACGCTGGATTCGCGTGGGGGTCGCGGAATCACCGGGGTGCGCCCACACCGCCAGTCCACCGGCCTGATGCACCAGTGCGATCGCGTCGGCGACATCGAATCGTTCCTTGGCCATATACGCCGGGCGGCCGAAGCCGAGCCAGCGATCGAAGGCATCCCGGAAGTCGCGGACCCAGCCGCCGGCCACCATGGCGCGGGCGATATGCGGTCGACCGACGGCGCCTTCGGCGGCCTCCGCGAGCACCGCCTCCATCGTCACCGGCATACTGTGTTTGTTGAGCACCGCCACGATGCGCTCCGCGCGCTGGACGCGCCCGGCCTGAAGTTCACGCAGTGCGCTCCGCATGGCGTCCTGATTGGACAGATGCAACCCAAGGAGGTGCAACTCGTCGTCATCGAAGTGTGAGCTCAGCTCGACGCCGGCGATAATGCGGACGCCGAGCACTTCACCCGCCGCCGTCGCTTCGGGGAGCCCATCGACCGTGTCGTGATCAGTGATGGCGATGGCATACAGACCGGCATCGCGCGCGGCCTCCACGACTTTCGCGGGCACCAGCGCACCGTCGGAGGCCGTCGTGTGCACTTGCAGGTCGACGAATAACGCGGACTCGCCACGTCCTGAGATCGCATCCGGGCCCGACGTACCAGGGGCCGCGGTCACGACCGGTAACCAGCCTCAGGAGAACGCGCGCCAGGCTGCGACGTGCGGAAGAGGTCTGCGAGCTGCCTCTCATCGAGCTCGGCGAGCGACTGTTCCCGGGCCCGCGAACCCGTGGGGGAATAGCGCGTGACGCGAACGACGCGGTCATCACCGGCGCCGCTCACGAAGATCAGGCCGAACTCATCCCCGACCGACTGGGTGAGGAATCCGGACGGGTACACCTGCCATTCACATCCCTCGACCATGATCCGTCGCGCGGGCATATCAGCCTCCTTGTACTTCGCGCCAGCGGTCGGGCGGGGTGCCGGCGTCCTGGAGCGCCGCGAGTTGTGCCTCGCCGGCGGCCTCCGTGAACTCGACAAACCGGCCCGACTCCGTGGCGTGTTCAAAGACCCAAAAATGTGCGGAGACCGCAGCGGCGCGTTGCCGACGCTCGGCGAGGGCGGCCAGATAGGCGCCTCGCTCGGCGGGGGCAACGACACACTCCTGCATCGTCAGCACGCGTGCCATGACGAGCTCAGAACCCCGCGTCGGGGATGGTCTCGAGTGTCTTCTTGAGATCGCCCATGAAGCGATCCGCATCGGCGCCGTCGATCACCCGATGATCGAACGACAGCGAGAAATAGGCGCAGGTACGAATGGCGATGGTTTCCTCACCATCACGTCCGGTGACCACCTTGGCGCGCTTTTCAATCGCACCGAGACCGAGGATGGCCGTCGTACCGACGGGAATGATCGGGGTGCCGAACAGCGACCCGAACACGCCGGGATTGGTGATCGTGAACGTGGACTCCTGCACGTCGGCGGGGCTGAGCTTCTTGCTGCGGGCCCGGGCCGCGAGATCGTTGGTGCCGCGTGTGAGCCCGGTGAGCGACAGCTCATCCGCGCGCTTGAGCACCGGAACGATGAGTCCCGTGGGCTCAAGCGCGACGGCAATGCCGAGATTGATCTGCTTACGCAGGATGACGTCGGTGCCAGCCACGGCGGCATTCAGCGTGGGGTGCCGCTTGAGCTGCATGCACACGGCCTGCAGGATGAACGGCAGGTAGGTGAGCTTCTGGCCGGACTGCGCTTCGAAGTCCTTGCGCATCGCGGCGCGGATGCGTGCCACGCGGGTGAGGTCGATTTCGAAGAACGACGTGACGTGCGTGGCGACCTTGATGGCCAGCGCCATGTGGTCCGACGTGAGCCGCCGGATCTTGGACATGGGTTCGACGGCATCGCCAGGCCACGGCGTAGGCATCGGGCCATGGTGCTCGACGCCGGCGGGCACATGCATCGAGGCGCCGGGCGCGGGGGCTGCAGCGACCGCCGGTTTCGCGGCGAGGAACGCGTCGAGATCCCGACGCGTGACCCGACCGGCGATGCCGCTGCCGCTCAGTCCGGCCAACTCAACGCCATGCTCCGCCGCCATCTTCCGCACCAGCGGCGACGACTTCGTGCGCACGCGCTCCTCGAAGGACCCGGCGGGCGCGGACGCCACGGGCAGTGCGGCGGAAGTCGAAGCCGGCGGTGCAGCGGGTGCCGGCGCGACGGCCGGCGTGGTCGCCGCGGCGACAGGGGCGCTCGGGGCGGCCACCGGGGCGAGCGCGGCCGCTGCATCGGTCTCGAGCCGCGCCACGACGGTCTGAATGGCGACCGTGAGTCCCTCGCCCGTCAGAATCTCGACGAGGATGCCGGCCGAAGGTGACGGGATCTCGGCATCCACCTTGTCGGTGGAGATTTCGAACAGCGGCTCGTCACGCTTGACGCTGTCGCCGACCTTCTTGAGCCACCGTGAAACCGTTCCTTCCGCGATGGATTCACCCATCTGCGGCATGATGACATCTATGCGAGCCACTCGATCATCCCCGATCTGAAGAAACAGCGTCGGCCGCGCGATCCGCGCGACGCAAACGCCACAAGGCGAGAATCGGCAGCGAAATCGCGCCGATGGCACCACCGTACCCCGCGTACACCCACCAATTACAGGCGGGCAGGCCCGCCATCGGTGTACACCGCGCAAAAAAGCCCAGCAACTTGCCGATGCCGACACCGACCATCGCGCCACTCACGGCGCCAACAAACACCGAGAAACATCCCACCCCGATGTTCCGACCCACACGGTCTTCGGGAAGGGGTGTCTGCGCACCGCCAGCAGAGGTCGTCGACATCAATACGCAGTCAGGCGCCGGACCGCTCGAACGATATCGGCGGTTTGCGGCAACACGTAATCCTCGAGGGCTGGCGCGTACGGCAGCGGGATATCCGCCGCCGTGACGCGCAACACGGGCGCGTCGAGCCACTCGAAGCAGGTTTCGTTGACGCGCGCGGTGATCTCACCCGCCATGCCACCGGTGCGCGTATCCTCATGCACGATCAACAACCGATTCGTCTTCTTCACGGTGCGGAAGATCGCCTCATCGTCCATCGGCGCAAGCGAGCGCAAATCGATGACTTCGACGGAAATCCCCTCCGCCGCAAGGAGGTCGGCCGCTTCGAGCGCTTTCCACACCGTGGACGCGTAGGTCACGATCGACACATCGCTGCCTTCGCGCGCCACGCGCGCCTTGCCGATGGGCACGATGTGATCGCCCTCAGGCATGACGTCTTTCACGCGACGGTAGAGATACTTGTGCTCGAAGAAGAGCACGCAGTCGTCGTCGCGGATGGCGGACTTCATGAGCCCCTTGGCATCCGCCGCCGTGGACGGATAGACGATCTTGAGCCCCGGCGTGTGCAGGAAACCGGCTTCCGGGTTCTGCGAGTGGAACGGGCCGCCGCGCACATAGCCGCCGCTGGGCCCACGCACCACCATCGGGCACGGGAGGAAGGCGCGATAGCGGGCCGTCGCGACGTAGTTGGTGAGCATGTCGTAGGCGTTGGCGATGAAGTCGATGAACTGCATCTCGACCACCGGCCGCAATCCCATATGGGCCGCACCCGCCGCCGCGCCGACCAGCGCGATCTCACTGATCGGCGAATCGATGACGCGCTGTTCGCCGAACTTCGCCAACAATCCTTCAGTGACCTTGAACGCGCCGCCGAAGGCGCCAATGTCCTCGCCCATGCAAAACACGTTCGGGTCGCGCGCCATCTCCTCGAACAACGCCTCGCGGATGGCTTCGAGATACGTGATCTCCGCCATCAGCGTGTGCCCTCGCCGGCGTTCCAGGTGCCCCAGCTTTCCGGGCGTTCCTGACCGTACGACTCCGCACCGGCGTCGCGCCGGAACCAGAGCGGCTGCTCGGCCGGTGGATCGGCGTACACGCCCATGAGCGCCTCGCTCGCGTCGGGCGTGCCCGAGCGTTCCGCGAGATCGGTGGCGTCATCGATCTCGCGCATGATGCGCGCATCGATGGCGGCGATTTCGTCGTCGCTGACACCGAGCACACTCCGCATGACTTGCAGGTAGCGGTCGATCGGATCGTTTTCTGCGGCCCACTGTTCGATCTCACCGGCCGGCACATACGACTGATTGTCGTGCTCGGCGTGCCCCTTGCGTCGATACGTGATCAGCTCGACCAGCGCCACGCCGTGGCCGGCGCGCGCGTGATCGACCGCCTGCCTGGTCACATCGTAGGTGGCCAGCACGTCGTTGCCGTCCGCCTGCAGCCCGAGGACGCCGTAGCCGATGGCCTTGTCCACGAAAAATCGGGCGGCCGACTGCTTCGACGTGGGGGTGGAGTAGGCATACCCGTTGTTCTCCACGATCACGACCAGGGGGCACTTCTGCACGGCGGCGAAGTTGATGCCTTCGTGGAAGGCGCCCGTGCTGGTGGCGCCGTCGCCGACGTACACCAGCCCGACGCGATCCTCGCCACGCATCTTGAAGGACATGGTGACGCCCGTCATGACCGGCACCATGTCGCCCAGCGGCGAGATCTGCCCGAGAAACCCACGCGTGACGCCGGCTTCGCCGATGTCGCCGAAATGGATGTTGAGTTCGCGTCCGCGGGTGGGTGAGTCGGCTTTGGCCATGTACTGCTTGAGCACTTCCACCGGGGTCGCGCCCTTGACGAGCATCGCCCCGAGGTTGCGAATCAGCGGCGACATGACGTCCCGCTGCTCGAGCGCAAAGCAGCTGCCGACCGCGTCCGCCTCCTGACCGAGCGAGCGAAAAAGCCCGCCGACGACTTTGGTCTGCCGATAGAGGTTGACCAGTCGTTCTTCGAGCTGTCTGGTGAGCTTCATCCAGTAGTACAGCTCGAGTTTCTGCTCACGCGAGAGGGCGTCGCTGGGCCGCGCCGGAACAGCCGTCGCCGCGCGCGTGGTTCGCGCCGCGGCCATCAGTATCCCGCCTCGATAACATGCCGAGGGTCGGCGGTGCGATGGAGGGCATTGAAGAACTTCTTGACGTTCTTGTCGAGGCGGCTCTCACCGACCTGGTCGGTGTGCACCTCAACGAAGGTGTAGTGGCCGCCCTCCATCCGCACGGACAGCATGAGCGAGCCGAGCGCCCCGGCGAACGCGCGGGTGCGCGTGTCGCTACTCCCCCGATTGAGCCGGAGGGCGGAGAAAAATGAATCGGCCGTCGCGAGCACCACATCGGGCGTCACGGAGGTCCGATGAAAGTGCCGCATACTCAGGGTCCCTTGCGCGTGCTGTCGATCGACGCACGCGGTGGCGGTTCGGGCGGCCGGGACGTTGCCGGCGGCGTGAAATCGCCCGGCTCCTCGGCTGCGAGGATATCCTGCGTCCAGTCCGGCGTTTTCTGCAGGACTTTCGTGGAGTCGCGCCGAAACTGGATGGCCATGGCCCACATCCCGGCCGTGACGAACATGAGATTGGTGCGATAGGTGCCCAGTTGCTCGGTTTCGCCGAGTCCGTTGGACACCGTTTTCCGATCGCGATTGGTGGCAAAGACGCGACCTTCCCCGCCCTGCATGGGAAGACCGGTCTTCACGTCGTGGACGGTAACCCGCCAATAGATCGGCTCGAGCGCGCGCGTCGGCTTGGTTTCCGGTTCGACCCGGATAACGAAGTCCTGGGTGTTGAACCGGAGTTCACCCTTCGGTGGTAGGCTTTCCTTGCCTCCGCAGCCGGCCATCACAAGGCCGGCTGCAGCGACTGCCACCACGCGACCGAGCCGACGCGTGCGCTCAGCAATCATTGATAATATTCCAGTCCGAGGTGGGTGATCTGCTCCTCACCCATGAGATGACGGAGCGTGTTCTTGAGCTTCGTCTGCTGGATAAACAGATCGTGTTCCGGCTGGAGTCCCGGCGCGGTCTGGGGGGCCTTGTAGTAGAAGCTCAGCCACTCCTGAATGCCCTTCATGCCGGCGCGCATGGCGAAGTCCGAGAAGAGCGCGAGGTCGAGGACCATCGGCGCCGCCAGGATGGAGTCGCGGCAGAGAAAGTTGACCTTGATCTGCATCGGGTAGCCCAGCCACCCCTTGATGTCGATGTTGTCCCAGCCTTCTTTATTGTCGCCGCGCGGCGGGTAGTAGTTGATGCGCACGACGTGCGAGAAGTCCTTGTACAGCTCCGGATACACTTCGGGCTGCAAGATCGTGTGCAACACGGAGAGCTTCGACGCTTCCTTGGTCTTGAACGACGCCGGATCATCGAGCACTTCGCCGTCGCGATTGCCGAGGATGTTCGTGGAGTACCAGCCTTCGAGGCCGAGCATGCGCGCCTTGAGGCCGGGCGCGATAATGGTCTTCATCCACGTCTGGCCGGTCTTGAAGTCTTTCCCGGAGACGGGCACTCCCTTCTCGATCGCGAGGTCGAGCAGCGCCGGGAAATCGGCGGAGAGATTCGGGGCACCGTTGCAGTACGGGATGCCTTCCATGATGGCGGCATAGGCGTAGAGCATGCTGGGCGCGATCGAGTCATCGTTCTCTTCCATCGCCTTTTCAAACGCTTCGATGGTCTGATGCTGCGGGCCGGGGCTGATGAAGGTCTCGGTCGATCCCGTCCACACCATCACGCCGCGCGTCGCGCCGCTGCTCTGCATGACATTCCGGATGTCGGCGCGGATCTGCTCGGCGAGGTCGCGCTTGTTCTTGCCCGTCTTGACGTTGGTCGCGCGGGTGATGCGCGTGACGTAGCGGCTCTCGAACACGGCTGGCATCGGCTTGATGCTCTTGAGGAAATCAGCGATCGGTTCGATGTCCCCCTTGTCGAGCACGCCAGCATTCATGGCCGACTCGTACGCCGTGTCGGGAATGGGATCCCACGCGCCGAACACGATGTCATCGAGCTTCGCGAGCGAGACGAAATCCTTGATCAGCGGGCTACGGCCATCGGTGCGCTTGCCGAGGCGAATCGTCGCCATCTGGGAGAGCGAGCCGATCGGGACCGAGAGTCCGCGGCGCACGCGCTCGACACCGGCGATGAACGTGGTCGCCACGGCGCCGAGACCCGGCGTAAAGATGGCGAGCTTCCCCGTCGCCGGGGCTGGGGACGCGGCATTACCGCGAGTCGAGTCGGACACTGCGTTTATTCTCCAGGGGAAGTGGTCGTGCGATACACGAACGAAATGCGCTGAAACACGGTGATCCACGCCGTCACAGCCAAGAGGCTGACGATACCGGCGAGAATCCAGCCGTCGAGCGCCAGGCCGAAAAACGCCTGGGGTGCGGAGAGCAGCGTAATGCGCTCAGCGCGTTGCAGCATACCGACCTTCGCATCGAGACCGAGTCCTTCGGCGCGCGCCCGGGCGTACGACGTCAGGAAGGTGGCAATGAGTGCGGCCAGCGTGACCATGACCATGGGCTGACTGGCATGCACCGGACTGGTGGCATAGAACACCAAGAGCCCGCCGAGCAGAAACCCGTCGGCCACGCGATCGAGCGTGGAGTCGTAGAAGGCCCCGAAGACGGTGCTCTGTCCGGTGCGGCGCGCGACGTTGCCGTCGAGGACGTCGAAGAGCGCCGTGAGGCCAAGGAACCATCCGCCCGCGCTGATGTGACCCGATGCGAAAATCACGCCGGCCGTGCAGGTACAAATGGTCCCGATGGTCGTGATGGTGTTGGGGCGCACACGACGCGCTACCAGCCAGTCCGCCACCGGGGCGATGACTCGCATGTATCCGCGCTGGATCGCGCTCCACAGTGATTGCATCTCGATCGCGCTGAAGGAACGGAAGGGTACCTAGCCGTGGAAAGCTAGAACTCCATACCCGTCAACGGTAGAGATAAAAGCGTCTGGCGTCTTTTTCGAAGGCGATCACCGCGGGAAGCTGCCGGTCCATGACCGCATCGGGATCGGCGCCGCCGAGGAGCGCCTCGCGGACCCGGACCGCCCCCATCCGCTGGTCGAAACCCAAGGCGGTGATCTTGAGCGAATCGTGGTGGATCCGGTTGAGGGCCCAGAGGAGGGCCGCCCCGATGCGGGCCGGTTGCACCCGTTCCCGATCGATGACCTCGATCCGGACCCCGGGAATGGATCGTCCGGCGAACTTGCCGTCCCCCGGCTTATCCGGAGTAAAACGTTCGGCCTTGAACCGGACACCGGTGAGTGACAGGTCTTCGAGCGCCCGCGCGACCGAATCGGCGTTCAGCCACGAGGCGCCGACGCGCTGAAACGGTCCGTCCGTCCCGCGGCCGACCGAGACATTGCTGGCCTCAAACGGCACGAGCGCTGGATAGAGGAGCGCGCTGGTGCCGTTCGGCATGTTGGGCGACGGCCGCACCCACGGCAGCGAGGTCTCGTCGAACCACATGGCGCGGCGCCAGTTCCGCATGGGGACGACGGTCAGGCGGGTGGTCAACTTGAACTGCGCCTGAAAGAGCCGGGCCATTTCCCCCATCGTGAGGCCGTGCCGCAGCGGCATCGGGTACAGCGCGAAGCCGTTCGGCCGGTTGGTGGCGCTGGGGACCGCCCCGTTGGCGAGCGCCGAGTCGAGGAGAGCGCCCTCGGCACGGGCACCGGTGAGCGGATTGGGCCGATCGAGCACGAGGACGGGGATGCCGCGCTTGGCGCCGGCATGCATGGCATAGAGCACCACGCCTACGTATGTCCAGGTGCGGGTGCCGATGTCCTGCAGGTCCACCACCAGCACGTCGACGTCGGTGAGCAAGCTGTCGGGGGGCGGAATGGTGCCGCGCTGGTAGAGCGAATGGATCGTCAGACCGGTTTTGACGTCCCGCTCGTCCTCGAGGTTGGGACGATCGGCGGTTCCGGTGGCTCCATGCTCCGGGGCGAACAGGCGGACCAGCCTGACGCCCGCCCGCTGGGCGCGAGGGTCGGCGAAGAGCAGGTCGATCGAGCGCCGCCCTTTTTCATCGACGCCGGTCTGGTTGGTCACCAGCGCCACCCGCTTGCCGGCGATGAGCTTGATGCTATCGTCCAGCAGCACGGAAATTCCCGGGCGCACCTTGCGGTTCCGGGTTCCGGCGAGCATCCCGTCCATACTGTCATCGGGCGTCGGCTCGTTCTCGGGGCGTGCGCCACGCGAGCATCCCGCGACGATCGTTGCGGTACAGACCAGCGTCAGCAGCACCAGCGCCTTCATCGCCTTCATGCGTCCCCTCCCGAAGAACCTGCGCGATCGCGATGCGCACGAGTCGCGCAACGCCCTGCCCCCTGCCAACACATGACCTGTCCGGATCCCTACACCACCGACTCGCGTGCGGTCGCTTCGCGATACCGCTTCCCCTGCACGAACGCACCGAAACCCGCCTTTCTCAAGCGGCGCGGCGTCACGATGTTCCTGCTCGCGGCCGTGGCAGCCGGGCCGGTTGTCGTGTCTCTGGGGGCGTGTGCGCCGCGCGCCAGCCGGCCGGCGGCGGTCCCCGGGATCGCGGCAGCCCAAGCGGCCCGGGTCGGCGACAGTGTCCGGGCGGTGCTGAATCGTGCGATGGCGGACAGCGCCTTTCCGGGGGCCTATGCCGCCGTTGGGACGGCCGATGGCATCATTGCGGAATTCGGCGTCGGCCGGCTCGATGCCGCCGACGCCACGCGGCCCTCGTCACGAACCGTCTGGGACCTCGCCTCGCTCACCAAAGTGATCGGGACCACCAGTGCCGTGCTGCAGTTGGTGGGTGCCGGCCGGGTGGCGCTTGACACGCCGGTGGTGCGCTACCTCCCCGGCTGGACCGCGCCGGGCGCCGAGCGGATCACCGTGCGTCATCTGCTAAGCCACTCCTCGGGCTTGCCGGCGTGGCGGGCGCTGTACAAGGAAGCCGCAACGCCTGAGGAGGCGGAGCAGCAGCTGTTCGCGACCTCGCCGGATACCCTCCCGGCGGTGCGTTATCTGTACAGCGACCTCGGCTTCATCCTGCTGGGCAAGCTGGTGGAACGCGTGAGCGGCGAGCCATTAGCCCGCTACGACAGCGCACACGTATTCGGCCCGCTCGGGATGGGCGACACCCGCTATCTCCCGCCGGCCTCATGGATGGCCCGGATCGCCCCCACGGAGATCGATCCGTGGCGTCAGCGGAAGATCCGCGGAGAGGTACACGACGAGAATGCCTCGCGTCTGGGGGGCGTCTCGGGGCACGCGGGACTCTTTTCCAGTGGGCGCGACCTCGCCCGGTTTGCGCAGATGTACCTCCGCCACGGAACGCTGGGCGGTGTGCGGGTATTCGACTCGTCGACGGTGGCGACCTTTACGCGGGCGCAGGACACCACGATCTCGCGGCGCGCCCTGGGGTGGGAGACGCCCACGGGCGGGAACTCCGCGGGCGGGCGCCTGTCGCCGATGGCGTTCGGGCACACTGGCTTTACCGGCACCTCGCTCTGGATGGACCCGCGGCAGGGCGTGTTCGTGCTGCTCCTCACGAATCGTGTCAACCCGACCCGGGAGAACCGCAAAATCGGGGGAGTCCGCACAGCACTGGCCGACGCGGCGGTCGGTGCGCTTCGGGGTGACACGGGGCGGTGATTGGTCGTTTGTGCACGGGTTTCTTGAAGGGGAGCGATCTACTCGCTATTTTCCTTCCAGCTAGACGCGACGCTGTCCCGGTTGCCGATCGCGGGTGCGATCGGGTGCGGGCGGCGCGCTCCATCAGGCCGGGGTGTCAGCCGGCCGCTTCGGAGGACAGCAATGAGCACGATGCAGCAGCCGGATGTCATGGTGGTTCTCACGTCCACGGCCGCGACGGAAGTCCGCAAGTTCATGGAAGCGGAAGGCGTGACGCCCGAACAGGGCGGCCTGCGCGTGTCGGTGATGCCGGGAGGGTGCAGCGGTTTCAAGTACGGGCTGGTGATCGAGGACAAGAACGCGGAAGACGATACGGTTTTCGAACTCGAGGGGATCAAGCTGTTCGTCGATCCGTTCTCGGCGCAGTACCTGAGCGGTACGACGATCGACTATGTCACGTCGATGCAGGGATCCGGCTTCACGTTCAAGAATCCGCAGTCAACCGGCGGTTGCGGTTGCGGCAGTTCCTTCTCGGCCTGAACCAGCACCCCGACACTTCCCGTCATGACCACGGCCCCCGGTTTCCCGGAGGCCACTGATGGAGCACAGGCCCGCGCGCTCAACACGAGCGGCGGGCCTGTGCGCGTCGGTGGCTCCCTCTTTGTCCACGCCGATGTCTCCGGTACCGTGCGCGAGCGGATCGCCACGGTCATCATCGACGAGCATGCCGACATGGCGCGCGTCGTCGCCGGCCGCGTTGCCACCTTGATGCGCGAGCGTGCGGCGGCGGGGCGGCCGATCGTGCTCGGACTGGCCACGGGCTCGACACCGATCGGCGTGTACCGTGAGCTGATCCGCCTGCACCGTGAGGAGGGGCTGAGCTTCCGGCATGTGATCTCGTTCAATCTGGACGAGTACTACCCGATGCGGCCGGACAGCATCCATTCGTATCACCGGTTCATGTGGGAGAATCTGTTCTCGCACGTGGATATCGACCCGGCGAATGTCCACATCCCGGACGGCGCACTCGACCGCGCCGACGTCGACGCCGCGTGCGCCCGTTACGAGGCGGCGATCGCGGCCGCCGGCGGCGTGGACTTCCAGCTGCTCGGCATTGGTAAGACGGGACATATCGGGTTCAACGAGCCGGGCTCCGGCGAGCAGAGCCGCACGCGCGTGGTCCATCTGGACTCCGTGACCCGTCGCGACGCCGCCGCCGATTTCTTCGGCGAGGAGAACGTACCACGCGAAGCGATCACGATGGGCATCGCCACCATTTTGCAGGCGCGCGAGATCGCGATTCTGGCGACCGGCGAGCACAAGTCCGGCATCGTGCGCCGGGCGGTCGAAGGGGAGATCGACCGCGCGGTGGCCGCCACGTTCCTGCAGCGGCATCCGCACACGACGTTCTACGTGGACCATGCCGCGGCCGTGGATCTGACGCGTGTGGCGACCCCGTGGCTGATCGACGAGGTGCACTGGGACGATGCCCTCGCCGTGCGCGCCGTGACGTGGCTGGCGGGCCGGTGCGAAAAAGCGATTCTCAAGCTCACGCAGCACGACTACGCAGAAAACGCGCTGTCGTCGCTGGTGGCGCGGCATGGTTCTCCGGGCGCCGTGAACGGGCTGGTGTTCAACGTGCTGGGCGCGAAGATCCGCGGTAAGAGCAAGCTGCCCCGCGGGATGAAGACGTTGTGCTTTTCGCCGCATCCCGATGACGACGTGATCTCGATGGGCGGCATTCTGCGCAAGTTCGTGGAGAACGACAACCGGATGACCGTGGCCTACATGACGAGCGGCAACATCGCGGTGTTCGACCATGATGTACGGCGGTACATGGATTTTCTGGTGCGCCTGGCGCACGAGCACATGGGCGACAGTGCGGCGGTCCGCGACCTCGCCGCCACGGTGCATGCCTTTCTCGATGCAAAGCGCGCCGGTCAGGTGGACATCACCGAAGTGCAGGACATCAAGCGCATCATCCGCGAGTCGGAAGCGGTGAGCGGCATTGAGGTCATGGGGCTGACCCGGGCGCATGCGCGCTTCCTCAACCTGCCGTTCTATCAGACCGGGAAGGTGCGGAAGGATCCCATCGGCCCGCCGGACGTGGCGATCGTGGCCGATCTGCTGCGCGAGGTGCAGCCCGAGATCATCTTCGTGGCCGGCGACTTGTCTGATCCTCATGGCACGCATCGCATGTGCAAGGAAGCGATCGACAGCGCGCTCCACGAGGTGTACGACGCTCCCGGCGCGCCCGCCCGCCCGCAGGTGTGGCTGTACCGCGGGGCTTGGCAGGAGTGGCCGATCACCGAGGCAACGGTGCTCGTGCCGTTGTCGCAGGAGGAGCTCACGCTCAAGATCCAGGCGATCTTCAAGCATCAGTCGCAAAAAGATTCGGCGCCGTTTCCAGGACAGGATGCCCGTGAGTTCTGGCAGCGCGTGGAGCAGCGGAACAAGGCAACGTCCGCCCAGTTGGATCATCTCGGCTTGGCCGAGTACTTCGCCATGGAGGCGTATGTCATCGCGTAATACCGGTGTGCCCTCGTGAGCGGCCGGTTCAATCTTCTCGACCTGTTCGTGTTGCTGCTCTATCTCGGCGGCACCACGGCGTTGGGGATGTGGATCGGGCGGACCCAGCGCTCCACGAGCGACTATTTCGTGGCCGAGCGCGCGATTCCGTGGTGGGCGGTCCTCTTTTCCATCGTGGCCAGCGAGACCTCGGCCCTCACCTTCATCAGTATTCCCGGACTGGCCTACACGGGCAATCTCGGATTCTTGGAGGTGGTGGCCGGCTACATTGTCGGCCGCATCGTCGTCGCGTACACGCTCCTGCCGCGGTACTTCGCGGGGAATCTGGTGACGGCCTATGCGTTGCTCGAGACGCGATTCGGCCTCGGCACTCGACGCTTCACGTCGATCGTTTTTATGATCACGCGTGCGATGGCTGATGCTGTCCGGGTGTTCGCGACGGCCATTCCGGTAGCCTTGATCATCGGGCCTGTCGTCCCCAAGGAGTACGCGATGCCGGCAGCGATCGTGGTGCTCGGTGTCCTCACGGTGATCTACACGTACCGAGGTGGCATGAAGGCGGTGGTGTGGACGGAACTGCTGCAGGCGAGCATCTACCTGATGGGTGGCATTTCCGCGATCGTGTTGATCGGCCAGGCGGTGGATGGCGGCTGGACGACCATTCTTGCGCGTGCCGGCGAGGCGGGCAAACTGCAGGGAATCGACTGGTACACCGGCTTTGATCGACCGCACACGATGTTCGCCGGTCTCATCGGCGGTGCATTCCTGGCGATGGCGTCGCACGGCACCGATCAGATCATCGTACAGCGTTTGCTGTCGAGCCGTTCGCTGAAACAGGCGCAAGTGGCGATCATCGGCAGTGGATTTGCCGTGTTTGCACAGATGACGCTGTTCCTCATGGTCGGGCTTGGCTTGTGGGTCGTGTATGGCGGACAGAGTTTCGCGACGGCCGATCAGATTTTTCCGACCTTCATCATTGAACGGATGCCCCACGGTTTGATCGGGCTCATCGTCGCCGCGATCATCGCCGCCACGATGAGTACGCACTCGGGCGCCATCAACGCATTGGCCGCGTCATCGGTGTACGACATTTATCTCCCGTTCACCGGCCGTTCGGCGGACGATCCCCGGACGCTGCGGGTGAGTAAGTTGTTCGCACTGGCGTGGGGTATCGCGCTCACCGCGGGCGCGCTGATGTTCAAGGAGCAGGGTACGCCGGTCGTCGTGATCGCGCTGTCGATTGCCTCGTTTACGCAGGGCGGCCTGCTGGGTGGGTTCTTTCTCGGTCTCTTCTGGTCGCGCGCCGTTCAGCGCGACGCGATTCTCGGCATGAGCGTCGGCATCAGTTGCATGGCGTTCATCGTGTTCGCGAAACAGATCGTGGCAGCGTATCCGTCGATGGAACCGGCGCTCCACGGTGTGGCGTCCATCGCCTGGCCGTGGTACGTGCTGATCGGACTCTCGATCACCTTTGTGACGGGCATGTTGTCCTCATTCACTCATCCGGCGCCAAGCGCGCCGCGCACTTTTCAAGGAAATCGTTCATGAGTGCCGGACCTCTCGACCCGACCCCACTGGTCGTCGGTGTAGACGGCGGTGGGAGCCGCACGCGCGTCGTGCTGGCCGATGCCGCCGGCAACACCCTTGCGCGAGTGGAGGGTGCCGCCAGTGCGTTACATCCCGGTCAGGAAGGGCTCGCGGCCGATATCATCAAGGCGCTGATCGGCGAGGTGCTGGCACAGGCCGACCGGTCGGACACACGCCCAGCCGTGTGCGTGGTGGGCGTGGCCGGTGCGGGTCAGGAGCGCGCGGCGCAGGCGCTCTGGTCGGCCTTGGCGTCCCGGCGCGTGGCGGACGATGTGTCGGTGCAGGCCGACGCGACGATTGCCATGGACGACGCGTTCGGCGACTCGGCCGGGGTACTGCTGATCTCCGGAACCGGTTCGGTGGCGTATTCGCGTGCCCCCGACGGGCGCCTGGAGCGGTGTGGTGGGTGGGGGCCGAACATCGGTGACGAAGGCAGTGCGGCATGGCTCGGACGCCGCGCCCTGAGCGTGATCACGGCGGCGCACGACGGCCGTGAGCCGGACACGGCGCTGACCGGTGCCGTGCTGACCGCCCTCGAGTTGGAATCGCTGGACGACCTCATTCCATGGGCTGCAGCGGCGACGCCGGGCGCATTTGCGACCCTCGCTCCCGTGATCACGAAGGTGGCTGCGACCGGGGACCTGCGGGCGAATGCCCTCGTGAGCTTTTGCGTGGAAGAGCTGGCGCTGCACATCCGGACGCTCGCGCGACGATGCTTTATGGACGAGCGCGCGGCGGTGCCGGTGGCGTTCGCGGGCGGACTGTTGTCCAGAGGGTCACTGGTGCGCAAGCGACTGGAGCAGCGTCTGAAGAGTGCCGTACCGGGAGCGACGGTACGCTCTGAGGAAGTGGACGCGGCGCGCGGCGCGATCCGTCGCGCCCGGCGGCTGCTCGGCGTCGAGGTTTAGCGCGCCTGCTCGGGCACGGCGACGCGGTGCCCGACGTCCATGCGCTCGTCGCTGGTGAGCGTGAACGCGTGCCGGTGTCGCCAGAGCACCATTGCACTGAGCAGCACACCACTCAACGAGGCGCCGCCGATCCAGTGCGACGCCTCACTGCGTGCTAGAAGAATCACGGCCGCCACACCGAGCGCGCCGAGGCGGGCCTGCTCCGTGGTGAACGCCCAGCGTCGTCCCTCGAGCAGGCCGCCGACATTCGTAAGCGACAGCGCCACGTAGAAAATTCCGGCCGAGAGTGAACCGGCGGGGAGCGCATCGGCCGATCTGAGCAGCCAGAGCGCCGGCGGGATCGTGAGGACAAACTGAACGAGCGCATAGGCCGAGACGGCCGACGGTACGCCGGGATCGTACCTCAGGAATTCGCTCGGTGACACGTCAGGCACGACGACGGGACCACCATCAGCCGCCGACCGCCAGCCCGGCGAGCCGAACACGCAGGACCAGCGATCACGCCACGTCCGCGCGGCACGCACATTGCGCGCGATCGTCACGTACTGGTGGATCTGTGCCCATACCGGATTCCAACTCTGCAGCGGGACGGTAAGGCCGTACACGGGCTCGGCGACCTCCTCGATGAAGGTCCCGAACCAGCGATCCCACACGATGAAGACTCCGGCGTAGTTGCGATCCTGATATTCCGGATTCACGCCGTGATGCACGCGATGATGCGACGGCGTGTTGAGTACCGCTTCGGCCCATGCCGGGAGCCGCGCAATGACGCGCGTGTGGATCCAGAATTGATAGATGAGGTTGAGGGCGTAGCAGATCGCAAACTGCTGCCACGACATGCCGAGCACGGCGAGGGGGGCGTAAAACACCCACGACAGCACGCCGCCGACGGCGCTCTGCCGTAGCGCCACCGCGAGGTTGTACTCCTCGCTCGAGTGATGCACCACGTGTCCGGCCCAGAAGATGTTGACCTCATGGGAGACGCGATGGAACCAGTAGTATGCGAAATCCACGAGCACGAACGCCGCCGCCCATCCGGCGATCGCCGGCACGTCGAGGTGCCACTGCCCATCCCATCGCGTGGCCATGTCGCCATCGGGCCACGCCGGCACGAGCCCGCTGCGCTGAATGCGGGCGTGATCAAACAGCCAGGCGAAGACACCGATCAAGAGCAACTTGGTGAAGATGCCGGCGATCTGACTCAGCGTTCCCGCGGCCAGATCACTGATGGAATCATTCAGTCGATAGAACGAACGGCGGCCGAGCTGCGTGACAAGCAGCTCGACCGCGATCAGCACGAAAAACAGCGGAATACTGGCCTGGATAATCCCCATGTGAGGCGCCGGTCAGGCGGTGACGGTCTCCGTCTCCGGGATGACGAGTTCGCCTTCCCAACGCGCCATGACCACGGTGGCCAGGCAATTGCCCAGCAGGTTGACGGACGTACGCGCCATGTCCATGATCGCATCGACCCCGAGAATGAGGGCGATCCCTTCGAGCGGCAGATTGAACTGGGCCAGCGCGCCGGACAGGATAACCAGCGAGGCACGCGGCACCGCGGCGACTCCCTTCGAGGTGAGCATGAGCGTGAGCATCATGAGCAGCTGGGTACTGAGCGGCATATCGATGCCGGCCGCCTGCGCCACGAAGACCGACGCGATGGCGAGATACAGCGTGCTGCCATCGAGGTTGAACGAGTATCCCGTGGGAAGGACGAAGGACACAATGCGGCGCGGCACGCCGAACTTTTCCATGGCCTGCATGGCCTGCGGAAACGCCGCTTCGCTCGAGGCGGTGGAGAAGGCGATGAGCCACGGTTCCTTGACGGTGCGCCAGAACCGCATGATCGGAATGCGCGCGATCATGGCGACCGGCACCAGCACCAGCAGGACGAAGATGATGAGCGACACGTAGAGCGTGCCGACCAGCTTGCCGAGGCTGAGGAGCACCCCAAGGCCGCTCTTCCCGACCGTGACCCCAATGGCGGCCCCGATACCGATGGGAGCGTACGCCATCACGATGCCGACGAACTTGAACATGATTTCGCTGAGCGACTGCAGCCAGTCGAGCATGACCTTCTTGGACGGTCCTTCGACGCGCGCCAGCGAGACGGCGAAGATGATCGCGAAGAACACGATCTGCAGGACTTCGTTCTGGGCCGCCGCCTCGAAGAAGCTCTGCGGCACCGTGTGCTCGAGCACGGAGGCGAATGTCGGCGTTTTGGCCGCGAGCTGCTTGAACTCCTCACCGGCCGCCGCACCGGTGTCGATCGAGAGCCCGACCCCCGGCTTGACGTAGTTCACCGCGACGAGGCCGATTGCCAGGGCCGCCGTGGTGACGACTTCGAAGTAGATGATGGAGCGGAGAGCCAGCTTGCCCACTTTTTTCATGTCATCGCCGTGGCCCGCGATACCGACGACGAGGGTACTGAACAGCAGCGGCACGATCAGCGACTTGATCATGCGCAGGAAGATGTTCGCGAACGGCTTGAGATTCGGCGCGAAGTCCGGCGCAAGCCAGCCGATGAGAATGCCGACGATCATCGAAATGATGATCCACTGCGAGAATCCGATGCCGAGGAATCCCTTGCTCGATGCCGCCGGAGACGTGCTGGAGGACTGGTGGGCCATGATACGGATGTGTGGAGTCAGGGGGCAACGAGAGACGGGCGACAACGACGAGTACTACTTGGTGGCGTCCGGCGCGCCGTTCCGACGCAGGACCGAATGTCGGTACCCGTACGCGAAGTAGAGCGTGAGGCCGATGAGCATCCAGACCCCGAAGGCCTTCCACGCGCTCGACGGCAGGCCTTGCATGACGAACACGCAGGCGCCGGCGCCGATGAGCGTGACGGCCCAGACGAACGGGACCCGGAAGGGGCGGTGCCGGTCGGGTTCGCGAATGCGGAGCACGAGCACCCCGATGCAGACCACGGCAAAGGCCGCCAACGTTCCGATGTTGGTCAGATCATAGGTGGCGGCATCGTCGGCAACCAAGGCACCGAGCGCGACGGCCACGCCGGTGATGATCGTGGTGACGTGCGGCGTCCGGGTTTTGGGGTGCAGCTTGGCGGCGAACGGCGGCAGCAGACCGTCGCGGGCCATGGCATAGAAGATGCGCGGCTGGCCATACTGAAACACCAGCAACACGGCGGACATCGACACCACGGCACCGGCCGCCACGATCCAGCTGGCGGTATCGAGACCGGCAATGGAGAGCGCCTTGGCAAGCGGGTCGCTGCTGCGGAGCTGTTCGTACGGCACGAGACCGGTGGCGACCAAGCCGACGATGACATAGATGAGCGTGCAGACGGCGAGCCCGCCCAGAATGCCGATGGGCAGATTCTTCTGCGGGTTCTTCGTTTCCTCTGCCGCCGTGGAAATCGCGTCGAAGCCGATGTACGCGAAAAACACGATGGCGGCACCCTGATGAATGCCGCGGAATCCGTTCGGCGCGAACGGCTTGTAGTTAGCGGGGTCGATATGCATTCCCCCGACCACGACGAACAGGGTGAGCACGAGGAGCTTGATCACCACCATGATGTTATTCGCGCGGGCGCTTTCCTTGACGCCCCGCAGCAACAGCAGGGTGATGGCAACCACGACGCCGAAGGCGGGGAGATTGACTAGAATGGGGATCGGTCCGAGATGCGGCGCCGTGTCCAACAGCGCGCGCACGGCCGGATCACCGCTGGCCTTCACGTTCCAGTAGCCGTGGGTGAGCCATCCGGGGAGATCGATGCCGAACCCCGAGAGCAGCGCGTTGAAGTACCCGGCCCACCCAATGGCCACCGCGACATTACCGACGGCGTACTCGAGGATGAGCGCCCATCCGACGACCCACGCCACGATTTCACCGAGGGTGGCATAGGAGTAGGCATACGCGCTGCCGGCTTGGGGGATCATGGCGGCGAGTTCTGCGTAGCAGAGGGCGGCCAGCCCACACACGGCCCCGAGCAAGATGAACGACAGCACCAGCGCGGGTCCGGCGCCGTAGCGGACGATCGTCCCATCGGCGAGTGTTTCGCCGGCGGCTGCGGTTCCGAGCGAGGAGAAGATGCCGGCGCCGATCACGGCACCGATGGCGAGCATGACGAGATCGCCGGCGCCGAGCGTGCGGCGCATTCCATGTCCGCTGTCATCAGCGGCAGCGATCGGCTTGCGATCAAACAGCCCCATGAGCCCTCGGATCGGGGGGATTCGCGTGCCGTGCAGGGAGGAGGGACGGCGCGCGCAGATGTACCGTGGGCGCAAGGTATAGTGACGTCACGCGTACAGCGAGCCTACAGCGAATACGTAATCTCGGCTTTGCCGCGGACGGGCACGCCCTGCGCATTCACGGCGGGACGGAAGCGGATGGCAACGAGTGCCTCGCGCAGCTTCCGATTATACGCCCCGTCACGGGTGGGGGTGAACTGGAGGTCGAGCACTTTGCCCGTGGAGTCGACCTCGAAGATCACCACGACAGTGCCTTTGGCCTTGTTCGGCACGGGGAGCGGCGGCAGGAACAGCTCCGTGGGGGCGGGCGGGTAGACCGTCCCGGGTCCCCCACCCGTACCAGGTCCCACGCTGGTCCCCTTCCCCGTTCCGACACCGGAGCCGACCCCACCGCCACTGCCCGAGCCGGCACCGGCGCTCCCATCGGCGCCGGCGCCGCCACCGGTGCCGGTGGTGGCGGCTTTGGCGTCGGCCGCCTCGCTGGCGGCTGGTTGCGCGGGTGCGGCGGGCTGGGGTTGCGGCTTAACGGGCGGCGGCGGCGGCGGCGGCGGTGGAACGAGCGGCTTGACGAGCGGCGGCTGCACCACGGGCGTGGGCGGTGGCGCTGGCGTCATGCGCACGAACTGCAACCGTTCATTTTTTGCTGCTCCGCCGGTCCCACGTCGTCCACCGCCGCCACCGCCGGCTGGACCGGCGCCGCCGGCACCCAGCACCTCTCGCAGCATCTCCGGTGAGGTGAAGGGAACGATGAGCAGGATGATGATGAGCAGGTGGATCCCGATGCTGATCAGCAGGCTGCGGAGGCGACGCGTGTTCCCGACCGGTACGCCGATGGGTGGCCGATAGCGGGGGCGCTCCGGTGGCGGCAGGTTGGCGGAATCTGAGGGCGGTGGCGTTGTCGTCATGGAGAGTCGGGAGGTGAGACCGGTACAACGTAGCACGGCGGACGAGCCCCATGGGGTTCGCCCGCCGTGGACACGACGTGGATCTCTGGTCCTGTCCGCAGTGGACAGGCTCAGGTCACTTCGGCGGGACGCCGATGACCTTTACCCCGGCACCACGCGCCTGATCCATAGCCCAGATCACGCTGGAGTACTTCACCGTGGTGTCGCCCTTGATGAAGATGATCTTCTCGGGACGGGGATCGTAGATCGACTTCAACTTTTCCAACAGCGCCGCGCGCTCGATCGGCTCCTTGTTCACCGCAAACTTGTCATCCGGCAGCACTTCAAGCACGATCTGGTCCGGATTGACCTGCGTCGACGCGGGCTGCGGTGTGGGATCAGGCAGCTGCGTGTCGATTGCCTTGCGGCTCATCGGGATGATCATCATGAAGATGATGAGCAGCACGAGGAGCACGTCGATCATCGGGGTGACGTTCATATCGTTGTTCAGATTTGAACCGCCACTGGGTGCAGACATTCCCATGCTCAGCTCCCGGGTCTGATACGGTCGCTCTCGACGAGCGATTCCGTATTCGGTGTCTGATCCGTGATGAGCGCCGCGACGCGGACACCAGAGCGCGAGATGCGATCCAGCGCATCCACCACCTTCACGTACACGAGGTCCTTATGGGCCTTGACGTACATGATGTAGTCTTCGCGCTCCTTCAGATAGATCTCGCCAACGAGGGCTTCGAGGTCCTCGTTGCGGATCGGCTTCTTGTTGAGGTAGTACCGACCCTGATCGTCGATGCCGAGCACCTGATCACCATCTTCTTCCGGGTGGGGCTTGAGATTCTGCCCTTCCGGCGGGACCGCAGTGAAGCCCGCGTTGATCTGCGGGATCGTGATCATGAAGATGATGAGCAGTACGAGCATCACGTCGATCATGGGGGTCACGTTGGGTTCGGCCTTTACGCCGCCCCCGCTGCTGACACTCATTCCCATCGCATAACTCCTGGCGTTGAGCCGGCCGGTGCGGCACCCCGTACGGGGCGCCGTCCGGCTGACCGATCGTGATTACTGCGAGATCGACTGCTGACCAGCGGTGTTGAACTCACGCGTGAAGCGCGACCGGCCGAACTCACCCGAAACACCCTTGATGAGGTAGTCGATCATTTCCTTCGACGTGTAGGTCATCTCGGCCGTGAGGTTGTCAATCTTCGTCTGGAAGTAGTTGAACGCCCACACGGCGGGAATGGCCACGCCGATACCGATGGCGGTGGTGATGAGGGCTTCGGCAACACCGGCGGCGATGGCGGAGATACCGCCGGCTCCGGACGTGGCCATACCCGTGAAGGAGTTCACGATACCCATCGTGGTGCCGAGCAGTCCGACGAACGGCGCGGTGGCGCCGACGGTCGCGAGGACGCCAAGGCCACGCTTGAGATCAACGATCGTCATGAGCATTTCGCGCTCGACGGCGCGCTCCGACGTGTTGATGTCCGACACCGTCACGGAGCCGTCCTGAATGAGCGGGCGGATTTCGGCAAGGGCGCCACCGAGCACACGGGCGACATGCGACTTCTTGTAGCCTTCGGCCAGCTTGATCGCCTCGATCAGGTTGTCTTCTTCGAGGAACTGCGAGAACTCGGGGGCGAACTTGCGCGTCTCGACCTGCGCCTTCCGCATCCCCCACCACTTCGAAATGAGCACCGTGAACGAGAAGGCCGACATACCAAGGAGCGTAAACACGATACCCTTGGCGAACCAACCCATCGACGAGTACAGCTCCATCAACGACATGTTCATGACTTGAATCTCCGCAGAGCGAGTGAAAGAGTCTTAGCGGTTGAGCGAGAACTGGAACGGCTGCTGCACGAGCTGCTTCACCTTGCGCCCCCCGACTTCGGCGGGGAGAAAGCGCATACGCTGCAGCGCATTCTTCACGGCATTGGAGAACAGGTCGTTGTCGGACTTCAGGACCTTGAACGTGCCCATCTCGGCACGGCCGGTGGTGTCGACGACGAACTGCGCCAGTACGGTGCCCTCGATGCCCGCGGTGCGGAGCATATCGGGATAGGCGGGACCTTGTGCGCCCGGCGCCATGACGACGGGCTTTTCGACCTGGAAGTCGAAGTACGGCTGGTCACCCTGCGGGACCGGGCCCTTTCCACCTTCGACACCCTTCGCAATACCACCGGCGACACCCTTACCCGAGAAGTCGGCTTCGTCCGTGACCTTCTTGGACAAATCGATGTCGGGGATGACGTTGGGGATTTCGATGGGAGCCGAGAGGACCTGGAAGCCCTTGGGCGGCGGCGGCGCGACCACCGCGTCGGGCGGTGGGGGCGGCTTTTCCGGCTCGGGCGGCTTGGGCTCGTCCTTTTTCACCTCGACGAAATCGAGCTTCTCCTCTTTCACCTTGTCGTCAACGATGCCCGAATTCTTCGTGACAATCACGAGGGCAATGACGACAGCCGTGTGGAGGACCAGTGAGGTAAAGGACCCACCCAAGCGCTTCTGCTTCTTGGCTTGCGATTCAAGCAGGTTGTTGAACATCTCGCTTGTCCGGGTGCGGGCGATGGTTCGCAGCTGCCCGGACAAGAGGCCCGGGAACTGACTGAGGCGATTCTACGCATCAGAGATGATCGGGCAATGGACGAAACATTAGGATCGGATTAATCCGCGGTTAGCATTGGGCTCACCGCGTCATCATCCCCGACACTGTGCACGATGGATTCGTACTCACCGGTCATGCCGGAGCCCGGCGCCCCGGCGAGTGGTATCACCACGGTGAACGTGCTGCCCCGCCCCAGACGCGACTGAACGCTCAGCGCCCCGCCGTGTGCCTGCGCGATCCACTGACAAATCGCGAGCCCCAACCCGAATCCGCCACGTTCCGACGCGCGCGACCGGACCCGGTCGGCGCGCCAGAACCGCTCGAAGATGTAGGGCAAATCAGCCGCAGCGATCCCGATGCCGGTGTCCTTCACGGCGAACGTGGCGGCCGCTTCCCCGCGCACGAGCGTGATCTCGACGCGCCCACCACGCGGCGTGTACTTGATGGCGTTCGTGACCAGATTGAGATACAACTGCCGCAGGCGTGTCAGGTCGGCGAGCACCTCAGCATCATCGAGCACGGGCGCGTCGATCGTGAGATCGGCATCCTCACCGAGCAGCCGCGCGGTTTCGACGACTTCGCGCATGAGCGGGCCAAGCTCGACCGGCTCGCGATACAGATCGAACCGCCCCTCATCGGCGCGCGCGAGCGTGAGCAGCGAGTCGACCAGGTCGGCCATGCGCGTGACCTGCTCCAGCGCCTCCTCGATGGCGATCGCCTGCTCGCTGGCCGTGGACGTAGGGGACAGTGATCGCTCGATGTCCGCCCGCATCACCGCGAGCGGCGTCTTGAGTTCGTGACTGGCGTCGGCGGTAAACCGGCGGAGGGCACCGAACGATGTTTCGAGCCGCTCGATGAAGGCGTTGAGGGTGGACGACAGGCGCGCGAGTTCATCGCCGGCGGCGCCGATGGCGAGACGCCGGTGCAGCGAACGGCCGTCGGTAATGGCCTCGACCTGATCGATGATCCGGTCGATGGGTCGGAACGCACGCCCTGCGATGGCCCACGCGAAGGTCATCGAGATGGCCAGGAGGAACGGCGTGATCACGAGCATCGTCCCCAGCAGCTCGCGGGGCGTGAACTGAATGTCGTTCATGCTGAGGGCCGCGTACGCCTTGTAGCGCGCGTTCTCGCTGAGGGGCACGATGCGCGTGGCCAGCACGACACGGTCCATGCTGAGCTGCACGCGTTCGGTGGCCCCACCGCTGGCCGATTGCCGCGCGGCCGAACTGAATGCGTCCCGGTCGGACACAGAAAGCTGCTGCACGCTGGGGGACGCGTAGATGTCGTACCCCGTGCTGTCCTGCACGAGGACGTAGCCGTCGAGCAACGACAGGAAGGACCGCATGCGAAACGACACGCGGGGGCCGGCCAGCGGGTCTTCCTGCGCGACGATGGGATCCGTGCCGGTGTTCCGTGCCAGGCCGATCGCGCGGACCACCTGATCGGCCTCCGCCTGCACGCGCGCATCGAGTTCGCGGAAGAGAATTTCGCGCCGCACGGCGAGCAGCGCGATCGAGAAAATCACGAGCGTGCCGATGAAGGCCGCGGTATACGCCGCCGTGAGCCGCGCCCGGATTGAGCTCATGCCGTGCCCCGCTAGCCGCGGATCATGTAGCCGACGCCACGCACCGTGGTGATCAGCTTTTTCTCGAACCTCGCGTCGATCTTCTTGCGCAGATGATTGATCACGACGTCGACGATGTTGGTCCCCGGATCGAAATGGTAGCCCCAGGCATACTCGGTGATGAGCGTCCGGCTCATGACGCGTCCGGCGTGCCGCATGAGGTACTCGAGTACCGCAAACTCCTTCGGGGTGAGCTCGATCGACTCGTCGCCGCGCTGCACCCCGCGCGTGCCCTGATCGAGTTCGAGGTCCGCGACGCGCAGCAGCGGTGAGGCCATGGCGCGCGGCCGCCGCAGCAGGGCCTCGACGCGCGCCAGCAGTTCCTCGAAGGCAAACGGCTTCGTGACGTAGTCGTCGGCGCCAGCCCGCAGCGTCTCCACCTTGGCATCCACGGCGTCCTGCGCCGTGAGTACGAGAACGGGGCGCTCAAACCCACGCGCCCGCAGCGTGCGCAGGATATCGAGGCCGTTCCGACCCGGCAGCCGCATGTCGAGGACGATGAGATCGTACGGCTGGGCGGTGGCCATGCGCTCGCCCTCGAGCCCGTTGTTGATCAGATCAACGTTCCATCGCTGCTCTTCGAGGCCGCGGCGCACGAACTCTCCGACGGTCGGATCATCCTCGATCACGAGAATTTTCATGCGCGCGCCCCACCGGCCGGCCGCTGGAACCCGTACTCGCGGATCTTGCGGTACAGCGTTTTCGGCGAGATGCCGAGCAGATCCGCGGCCCGCCCCTGATGCCATCCCGTCTGCTGGAGCACCGCGGCCATGTGACGGCGTTCCACCTCAACGAGCGTGAGCCCGCTCGCGACGTCGCGCGCGGCGTCCGGCGTCGTGGCAACCGCCATCGCGAGTCCGGCCGGGCCGACAACCTGTTCGGCCACGAGCAGTGCGGCGCGCTCCATCACGGTCTGGAGTTCGCGTACGTTCCCCGGCCACGGATACTGCTCGAGGACCACCGCCGCCTCGGGGCTGAGCACGAGGGCCTGCTTGCCGCGCGCCGCCCCGAACGCATCCAGGAAATGCGCCGCGAGCAGCGTGATGTCGACGGCGCGGTCGCGCAACGCCGGCACCGTAATCCGGATGGCCGAGAGCTGGTGCAACAGACCGGCCAGAAACTGTCCGTCGTGGACCATGCGGTCGAGATCAGCCGCGTCAGCGGCGACGAGGCGCGCCCTGACGGGTACCGGCTGCGTCCCGCCAACCCGGCAGAAGCTCCCCGACTCAAGGGCGTGCAGCAGTAGCGCCTGCAGCCGCAGCTCAAGGGCCCCCACGTTGTGGAGGTATAGGGTGCCACCGGCCGCGAGTTCGAGGAGACCCGTGCGTGGAGGCTCAGCACCGACCGGGTCACGCTCGACGCCAAAGAGATCGGCCTCGCTCGATTCGGCGGGCAGGAGCGCACAGTTGACGTCGATGAACGACGCCTCCGGCTCGGCGCCGCCCGTGTGCAGCAGCCGGGCGATGTGCCGTTTTCCTGTGCCCACCTCGCCAGTGATCAGGACCGTGGTGGCCTCGGCGGCGACGCGCCCGACCACCGTGAGCACGGCGCGCAGCGGCGCATACTGGGTGAGGAACGGCGCGACCCCACTGACGCGCCGCAAGCGCGCTTGCAGGGTATGGTTGTCGCACGTCAGCATGCGCTTCTCCCACGCCCGTTTGACGATCACCTCGATTTCTGCCATGCGATACGGCTTCGACAGGAAGTCATACGCACCGAGTTTGAGCGCCGCGATCGCGGTCTCCACGGTGCCGTTCCCGGTGATGACGATGATTTCCGGAGGCATCGCCGCTTCGCGCACCAGGCGGAGCACTTCCAGTCCATCGAGCTCGGGCATCACCACGTCGAGCAGCGCGACGTCGAACGCCCCACTGCGCAGGGCCTCGAGCGCTGCGCGGCCGTCGCGCACCATCGTGACCGCGAAGCCACGCGCGCTCATGAACTGTTCGAGGATCATGCCCAGATTGGCCTCGTCCTCAGCGATGAGCACGCGAATCGGCGACCCCGGATCAACGGCCCGAAACGGCGGCACGCTCATGACGGCTCGACGGCCGGGAGCGTGACCCGAAACCGCGCACCGGCGCCTTCTGTGGAGATGAGCTCCATCTGTCCCCCGTGATCGCTCACGATGCCATAGCAGATCGCCAGACCGAGCCCTGTGCCCTGCCCCACCGGCTTGGTGGTGAAAAACGGTTCGAAGACCTTGGCCTGCAACGCCCTCGGAATACCGGGCCCCTCGTCCTCGACTTCGAGCTGCGCCGACATGCGGCCATGCTCATCGCGCTCGGCGGTGGTCCGGATGAACACACGACCACCCTCAGGCGTGGCATCGAGCGCGTTCATGGCCAGCGCGATGAGCACTTGGACCAGCTGATCGGCATCGCCGTGCACCCGCATACGCCCACTCCCTTCCAACTCCGTCACGAGCTTGACGCGCTTGAAGCGCGGGTGATGCTGGAGCAGGAACATCCCCTGTCGTACGACCTCATCCAGATCGAACGCCTCGCGCTGCGCCGGCTTGGGACGCGAGAAGTCGAGGAGGCCGTTCACGATTTTCTTGCAGCGCTGCACCTCGAGGTCGATGATGCGCAGCAGTTCAGTGGGCGGCGCCGCCGTCGCACCGAGCTCCTGCTGCAGACTCATGGACTCGGCGCACGCTGCGATCGTGGCGAGTGGATTGTTGATCTCGTGCATCACGCCCGCGGCAAGCTGACCGAGGGCGGCGAGCTTCTCTGACTGTGCGGTGCGATCGAGGGCCGCTTTCCAATCGGTGATGTCCTCACCGATCGTGATGACGTGGGTCACCGGTCCGTCGCCCATGCGCATGGGGATCTTGGAAATGCGGAAGATCCGTCTTTCCCCGAAGGCGCTGCTCTCCATCTGGAACTGCTGGAGGCGCCCCGACGAAAAGACTTCGTCGAATTCGCGTTTAAGCAGCGCCGCGGGCTGCCGGTGCAGCACCTCGAAGATCGTGCGACCGATGGCGTCGGTTCGGGCCACTCCTTGCAAGCCGGTTTCGCGCTTGTGGTTCCAGGCGTGGATGCGATAGTCGCGATCGACCACGTGGAGTCCGACGGGGAGCGAGTCAACGACCCGTTCGATAAAGGCCCGCTGATCGGCCACTTCCTGGATCCGATCGGTGAGCTCGGCCTCCACGGCGCGAAGCCGGGATTCGCGCGCCAGCGCGAGCCCGAACAGGTCGGCGACGGATTCCAGCTGCTGCCGCTCGGGCGGTGACATCGGCAGGGCACGGTGCACGACCATGGTGGCCAAGACGTCGGCGCCGGCACGGACCGGCAGTTGCACCGTGGCCTCGGGGAGCGCGTCGTCATGCGGCTCGGCACACCGCCACACCATGGGGCGGAGCGCCGTGTCGGTAAACTCCACGGCGAGGCGCGCCGCACCGACCTCTGCACCGACGCAGGCGAGGACATCGAGCACCCCCTGCGACATCGAGGTCGCACGCGCCATCAGCCCGATCAGCCCGGACAGGCCGAGGGTGGGAACGGCACTCATCGGTGCCACGGTCGGAGCAGGATTCACCCGTACAAGCTACGAGGCGCCCCCGCATCGGACAAGCTGACCGAATGACGCGGGCGCCCCCAATACCGATCAGGTGCTCAACGCGCCGATGGCCGCGAGGATTTCGGCATTCTCGCGCTTGTACCCAGGATGCTCCTCCACGTGCGCCCAGCGGACGATCCCGGTCTGATCGATCAGAAAATAGGCGCGATTGGCGACCAGGTAGCTCGGCAAGAAGACCCCGTAGGCGGTGGCGACCTCGCGCTTGAAGTCCGACAGCAGTTCGAGGCGCATCGCATGCTTGTCGCGGAACTCCGTCAACGACGGCACGTTGTCGACGGAGATGGGGAGTACCTGCACGTCGGCGCTGGAGAACGCATCGAAGTCGTCGCTGAGGGCGCAGAACTCGGTGGTGCACACGCTGCTGAAGGCCGCCGGGAAGAACGCCAACAGCACGTGCTTCTGCCCGCGGAAGGACGAAAGCGTGACCGTCTCCCCCGAGGTGGAGGGGAGCGTGAAATCAGGCGCTTCAGTGCCGGCCTGAACCGGCGCAGTGGTCGATGACATGAGAAGGGAAAACGGGTGACGAGAAAAGGCCGCGTTGGGTGGCTGTCGGCGTAACCCTACTACAACGACGTGGCCGACTCCGTCAGTTCCGATTCGTCGGCCCAAGACGCACTATATTCATGGAGCGCTGGGTCGTGCGCGCTGTGCCCTCTTCCGGTCGCCGGTCCATGTCACATGTTCTCGTTCCATCGCTCTTCCTGACACTGTCGCTCGTCGCGTGTGGCGACACAGTCGCACCAGCGGCGCCACTTCACGGGGCCCCTGTCGAAGCGCTTCGCGCGGCGGCGGCGAAGGTCAACCTCGGATACACGGCGTATGTCTCCGGAAGCACCATCGACGTGCAGACGACACCACTGGGCGGGGTGTTGCTCGCTGGCGGCGGTACGGACAGCGATGCGGGTATGCGGTGGCTGCTGGCGCAGGGGGGCGCGCGCGGGACGCTGAAATACGGCGATGTGGTGGTCCTCCGCACCAGCGGGACCAACAGCTACAACAAATACCTCCTGAACTTCGGTGCCAACTCGGTCACGAGTATCGTGATCTCATCGGTGGCGGGGGCCAGCAGCGAATACGTGCGCAATGCGATTACGAAGGCCGAGGTGGTCTTTATCGCGGGCGGTGATCAGTCCACCTACGTGAACCTGTGGACTGGCACTGCGCTGCAGACCGCCGTGAATGCGCGCGTGGCCGCGGGGTACCCGGTCGGTGGCACGAGCGCCGGTCTCGCCGTTCTTGGGCCGTATGTCTACGCCGCGTTCAACGCATCGTCCGTGTCCTCGACGGTGATGGCCAACCCGTACGACGCCTCCGTCACGCTGACGCGGGCGCTGTTCACCGTACCGGTCCTGAGCAACCTGATCACCGACTCGCATTTCGTGGTGCGTGACCGAATGGGACGACTCGCCACGTTTCTGGCGCGCCTCCAGCAGGATGGCACGGCCACCGCGCCGCGCGGCCTGGGCGTGGACGAGTTGTCGGCGATGGGTGTGACCGCCGCTGGAGTCGGTACCGTGTTCGGTGCCGGCAACGGGGCGTATCTGCTGAGTGTCACGAGCAGCGCGACCCGGGTGTGTACGGCCGGCGTTCCGCTGACCTACACCCCGGTCACGACGGTGCGCGTGCCGGTGGGACAGTCGGCCAACCTTGCCTCGTGGTCGGTGAGCGGTGCGACACCCTACACGCTCAGCGTGTCCTCGGGCGTGCTGTCCTCGTCCAAGACGACGATCTACTGAGCATGGCGCTGGATGATGTGGCCGCCGGGGGCACCCGCAAGCTCCCGATGCTCGATCGACGCCGGATCGTCGGGCTCGGCGCGGCCGGACTCGTGACCGCCGCCGGCGTGCGCACGGCCGGCTGGGTAAACATTCTGCTGGGCGCCGCCAACCTGATCGAGAATGGCGACGCGTCCGTGTCGGAATCGGCCTACGGCACCGCGCCACGACAGCAGTACGACGTGTACCGACCGGCCGCGACGCCGCTGGGCGAGGCGCGCCCCGTGGTGATGTTCGTGCACGGCGGCAGCTGGCAGAGCGGCGACAAGTCCCTCTATCGCTTCGTCGGCCAAGCACTGGCCCAGCTCGGGTTCATCGCGGTGCTCCCGAACTACGGCCTGATGCCGGAGCAGCGCTTCCCGGGGTTCGTGCAGGACGTGGCGCAGGCGTTTGCGCACGCGCACGCGCGCGTTGCCGCGTGGGGCGGCGACCCGAGGCGGGTGTTCGTGATGGGGCACAGCGCCGGTGCGCACATTGCGGCGCTGCTCTGCTACGACGCGCGCTACCTCGCGGCGCACCAGCTGTCGACGTCCAATGTGACGGGATACATCGGCTTGTCTGGCCCCTACGATTTCGTCCTCGACTCCGATCTGCTGCGCGCGACGTTTGCCGGACCGGCCGAGCGCGAATACGATGCGCAGCCGGTGCATTTTGCGACCGCGGCTTCGCCACCGTCGCTGCTGGTGATGGGGCGCGACGACACGACCGTACGGCCACGGAACACGACGTCGCTCGCCGCGCACCTCCGATCGGTGGGCGGGCGTGTGGAGGAATTGTGGGTGCCCGGAGAGCATGGGGCTACCGTGGGTGCCTTCGCACGGGTGAGCCGGTCGGACAGCGTGGTGGTGGATCGCGTCGGCGCATTCGTGCGCAACGGCTAGGCGCTGATTCTCACGGGGTACGAGAAAGGCGCCCTCTCGCATGATGGGGCGCCTTTCTCGTGTGTTGATCTCGCTGACTTCGAGTGGAGCGTATCGGGATCGAACCGATGACCTCACGCTTGCAAAGCGCGCGCTCTCCCAGCTGAGCTAACGCCCCGAATGTCCCACGCACACCGGAAGAATAATCACTTCGTCGCCACGCGCCAATCTCTCCAGCGTGAAAACCAAAAGCGGGCGAACACCGACAGGTGCTCGCCCGCTCGTCCACCGGTGTGCTGCCGCGACTACTCGTGCGCGGGCAGCGGTTCCATGGTACGCGCATCAACCGGCACCTGCACTTCGTCCTTGGCCGGCGTGGTCATCATGAACACACGCATGACCGGGAAGGCGTCCATGAACGAGAAGTAGCAGAACGCCCAGAGACCGAGGAAGCCGACGGTGGTTCCGATTTCCTGGAGTCCGAACGGCAGGCTGGTGGCCTCACCGTAGATGGACGGATAGATCTCGATGTAGCGATGCAGGTAGATGCCGAGGAGGCTGCACACGGCGAAGAGCACGAACGTGGGCAGATACACCTTGGCAGCCTTCGAGATGAGCCCGAAGAACGGCAGCACAAACACGAGGATGGGAATGAGTTGCGTGACCGGCTTCCACACGCCCGAGAGACGCAGACGGTAGAAGTGCGTCTCTTCCGGCAGGTTGCCGTACCAGATCACCAGATACTGGCTGAAGCTGATGTAGCCAAAGAACGCCGTGAACGCGAAGCAGAGCTTCCCGAGATCCCAGAAGTGGTCCATGGTGACGAGATCGTCTGCCTGGAGGTGCTTCCGCCACCACATCGTGAGGAGCGAGAGCGACATGATCATGTTGAGCCACGCGCCCATGAACACGATCCACGCGTACATCGTCTGCTGGAAGTGCAGCGAGATGCTCATGGAGTAGTCCCACGCCATGAAACACCAGCCGACCACGAACGCGATGCAGACCGCGATGCCAAGCTTCCCCATGAGGGAATGCTGGGTGTGCAGCTCGCGCCGCTCATCCCCGAAGCCGGCACGCATCTTGGCGCGCAGACCGGCGGCCCACTTGGCTCCGTACTCCGGGAGGACCGCGACGTCCATGCGGACGGAGTGGTACACAAAGAGCAACTGGAGCAGCGTGAGGGCGCCGAAGAAGAAGACGCCGCGGAACAGGAACCAGCCGGGGGAGAGATACCGTGCCTTCTCCGCCACCGTGATCGTTTCACGACCGGCCCACGTGAAGATGTGATCGCCGCTGCCAAAGAGGATGGCGAGCAGGATCACGAACGCGACCGGCATGAAGGCGACGTAGCCTTCGGCAAAGCGAACAATGGGGCGGGACCAGCGCGCCGTGACAATGCGCTGGACCGAGGCGAAGGCCACACCAGCCGACGAGATCGTGGCGAAGAACAGCCAGTTGAAGTGCAACGCCTGCCAGGCGCGGTCAGCGTTGGTGAACAGGCCGAAGACGAATACGGCGATGCCGACCACAGCGGCGCCGAGCGCCGCCGTCTTGATGCCGCCCGGTACCGACTTGGCGGACAGGCGCTTGGCGAACTCAGCGCGCTCCGGGTAGTGGTAGTGCTGGCTCACTCGTGCTTCTCCTTGCTCTCGGCCGGCGCACCGGCCTTGGTCGTCTCACCCGCCGGAGCCTTTTCCGAGTGCGGAGCGCCATGCAGCTTGCGCATGGTGTCGTTGTCGTTGTTGCCCTTGTAGGTGGCCGAGTTGATGCCCGAAGACCCGGGCGTCGGCTGCTGCGTGGGGTGGAGATACCGCGACGGAACGTTCGGCGCGGTGAGCGTCGGTCCCGGCACCGTGGTGCCGTTCTGACCGGGGTACCCGATCAGCATGGTGTCGGCGGCCACGGTCAGCTTACCCTGCAGGGCCCGCACATAGTTGATCACATCCCAGCGGTCCGCTTCTTCGATGCGGTTGTAGCTGGGCATGATACCGCGGCCGTTTCGGAGCATGCCGTAGATGTAGCCGTCCGAGCGTCCCTTGGCCGACTCGGTGAGCAGGCTGGGACTCCAGCCGTACGCCGGATTGACCTTCTTGAGACCGCCGTTGGCGTCGCCGGCGTTGCCGTGACAGACGGCACAGTTGATCTGATAGTTCTTCTTGCCGTTCTGCAGCGACGCATCGGTGACCGGATGCGGGTTGGGAACGGCTGCGAAGGAATCGATCACCTGCGGCAGCGGCGCGTACGAAATCTGGTAACCGGCAACCGCGGTGCCCTGCACCGGCACGCTGAACTGCGGGTTGCCGCGTGGCGGCACCAGCGAGTCGGCGTCGTTCTGGGAGAGGGGCTCCCACGGCTCGATACGGGGCTGGTTCTTGAAGTCGGTAAACCAGGTGCACGCCCCGAACGAGAAGGGGAGCACGAGGGCCACCGCGAGGCGCGACGCGCGCGCAACCACAGAAGTCATGACGAACATGGGCTCAGGCTTCACGCCGCACCTCCACTGCACCGTGATGGCGCAGCAGTTCTTCCGCCTGACCGGCCTTGCTGGCGTCGCAGGCGATGAAGATGCCGAAATACCCACCCGAGAATCTGGTGTCGTATCCCGAGGTCGAGCTGAGGCGCGGAATGCGCGAATTGATGAACATACCGGCGACCGTGGACAGGGCGCCAACGAGCACCATCACTTCGAATCCGATGATGGTGTAGGGAATCCACGAGGCGATCGCTTTGCCACCGACCACGAGGGGCCAGTAGTTGGACGACCAGATGGCGACCCAGTAGCCGAAGCTGACACCGAGGAGACCGCCCACCAGCGTAAACCGGCGGACGACGCTCTGCGGGGCATCGATGGCGTGATCGAGTTCGTGGCGGATGGTCGGCGAGTAGACCGTGACATCGCCGAGCTTCTTCTTCTTGAGATCGTTGATGGCCGCGACCGTCGTGTCGATCTCGTGGAATGCTCCGACAACACCTTGCATCAGTGATGCCCTCCACCCTGACCGTGCTTGACGCGCGGCGCGACGATTTCCTTGAGCTCGGCGATGGCCATAACGGGCAGCTGCTTCACGAACAGCAGGAACCACATGAAGAACCAGCCGAACGATCCAACGAGGAACGCCATGTCAACCCAGCTCGGGGCGTAGCTACCCCACTGCCAGGGCTCGAACTCGTGGGAGAGCGACGGCACGACGATGACGAAGCGCTCGAACCACATGCCGAGGTTGATGAACAGCGAGAGCACGAACAGCCACGTGGGGTTGCGGCGGAGCTTCTGCGACCAGAGCGACATGGGGAGGGACATGTTGCAGAGCAACATGATCCACGCGGCCCACCACCACTGTCCGAAGACGCGGTTGTAGAAGAACTCCTGCTCGGCCCGGACGCCGCTGTACCACGCGATGAAGAACTCGATCAGGTACGCGCAGCCCACCACCATGGAGGTGAAGAGCACGACCTTGGCCGTGGCGTCGAGATGGTTGAGCGTGATGTAGTGCTCGAGCTTGAACCACTTCCGCATCGGGATGGCGATCGTCCACACCATCGCGAAGCCGGAGAAGATGGCGCCGGCCACGAAGTACGGCGGGAAGATCGAGGCGTGCCAACCCGGGGTGAGCGCCATGGCAAAGTCGAAGGAAACGACTGAGTGCACGGAGAGCACGAGCGGGGTGCTGAAGGCGGCGAGGAAGAGATACGCCTTCGCGAAGTGACGCCATTCACGGTCGCTGTTCCGCCAGCCGAGCGAGAGGATCGCGAGGATCCGCTTGCGCATCGGGTTGGTTTCCTTGTCGCGGAGGACCGCGATGTCGGGGATCAGACCGATGTAGAGGAACGTGGTGGAGATGGTGAGGTACGTCGAGATGGCAAAGACGTCCCACACGAGCGGCGACTTGAAGTTCGGGAACAGGAGGCGCCAGTTCGGATACGGCAGCAACCAGAAGAACTTCCACGGGCGCCCGATGTGAATGATCGGGAAGAGCCCGGCGGTCATGACCGCGAACACCGTCATCGCTTCCGCGGCGCGGTAGATCGAGGTGCGGAACCCGGCGCGGAACAGATACAGAATGGCCGAGATCAGCGTACCGGCGTGACCGATACCGACCCAGAAGACGAACGTGATGATGAAGTTACCCCACATCACCGGCGGTTCGTAGCCGGCCTGACCGAGGCCCCAGTAGATCTGGTAGATCCACGCGGAGGCGCCGATCAGCATCGCCAAGACGGCGAGGCTGAGGCCCATGAACCACTTTTTGGTGAAGCCGAGCGTCGCGATGATATCGCGATCGACCTGCTCGTAATCACGGACTGCGGGGAGCTGCACGTCGGCCGACGCAATATTCGGCCCACGAATGCCCTCACGCACCGGATGCGCTACGGATGCCATGCGCGACGCCCTCAGGCCTGCGCCGGGGAGGCCGGCGCCGGATAGTTGACCTTCTTGAGATAGACCACGGCGGTGTACGTGTTCAGTTCCTCGAACACGTGGTAGGCACGACGGTCATAGGCGAGCTTCGCTACGGTCCAGTTTTCGTCGGCCGCGTCACCGAAGACGATGGCGCGCGACGGGCATGCCTGCGAGCAGGCGGTCGTGAACTCGTCGGCCTGCACTTCGCGTCCTTCGGCACGCGCGCGGTGTTCGGCCTCACGGATACGCTGCACGCAGAACGTGCACTTCTCCATGACGCCCTTGCCACGCACGGTGACGTCGGGGTTGAGCGCCCAGTGCATCGGCTCCGGCCACGCGTACTGCTTGCGCTCCGGTTCGCCGTAACCGAACCAGTTGAAGTAGCGGACCTTGTACGGGCAGTTGTTACTGCAGTAGCGCGTGCCGACGCAGCGGTTGTACACCTGCACGTTGAGGCCGTCGGGCGAGTGGTACGTGGCGTACACGGGGCACACCGGCTCGCACGGCGCATTGCCGCAGTGCTGACACATCATGGGCACGAAGCGCGTGTCGAAGTCGGGCGAGAACTCGTTCTCCGTGTTCTCGTTGCCTTCGTAGTAACGCTCGAGGCGGATCCAGGCCATTTCACGGCCCTTGATGATGTTCGCGCCCGGACGTTCATCCCACGTGGTCGGGCTGAGGGCACGTCCCTGATACGGCGCCCCCACCGTGGGAATGTTGTTTTCGCTGTAGCACGCCGTGACGCAGGCCGAGCAACCGGTGCAGCGCGCGAGGTCGATGGTCATCGCCCAGCGGCGCTTCTCCATCTTGCTCGAGTGCTGGGGATCGTACATCCCCGTGTCCTTGCCCTCGGGATTGGCAAACTCACCCTGGGCGTCGGCCGCGATGGGTGACTTGAGACCGGCCTTGAAGTCCTGCGACGGGAGACCGGGGATGTCGTGTTCGGCATGCCCGCCCTCCTCGGCTTCCTGTCCAAGCAGCGCCGCGAGCGACATGGCCTGTCCGATGCCGCGCCCATGCTGACGGGCGGAGCCTTCGGTGGTGACCAGCTGCGACGTTTCCGCCGCCACGGTGACCTTGCCCTTGGCGCCGGAGAGGGTGAGTGCGCCGGAGGCGTCCCATCCGCTGGCGAGCAGGTCGTACCCGTTGATGCCGACATTCTGCGCGAACCGGCCGTACGCCGTGTGACCGAGGCCGAGCGAAATGGCCACGGTGTCCGGACGCACGCCCATGTAGCGATACACCGGCGCGGTGATCTTGCCGGCGGCCGTTTCGACGGTCAGATGCTGCCCTTCGACGAGGGCGAGCTTCTTGAACGTGGTGGGATGGACTTCAACCCACGACTGCCACGCGATCTTGGTGACGGGATCGGGGAGTTCCTGGAGCCACGGCTTGTTCGCGCCGCGTCCGTCGCCGAGCGTCGGAGACGGATAGACGTGCACGAAGTACTCGCCGGCACCGGCGTCGGCCGCTTTCGGCGTGGCCGAGAGCGTCCGCGACGCGGTGGCCACCAGGGGCGATCCGGCGATCGACGCCTTGGTGAGCGCCGTGGTGAACGCGGCGCCACCACCGGGGAACTTGCTGATGAACCAGCCGCGATAGTCGGCGGCCGTGTACTTGGCCGCGAGGGCCTGATCTTTCTTGGCGAGTGCGATGAGCACGTCGGCGGTGGCCTTCGTGTCGAACACCGGCTCGAGCGTGGGCTGCTGCAGCCCAACCTGACCCGTGACGCTGACGGCGTCGCCCCAGCTTTCCAGCCAGTGGTTGTCCGGCAGGATGAGATCGCACAGCTGCGCGGTTTCATCGGGGACCGACGTGAACGCCACCTTGAACGGCACCTTGGCGAAGGCCGCGGCGAACCCGGCGGACTTGGGCATGGTGTGGGCCGGGTTGGCGCCGCGCACGAACGCGAGCGGTACCGTGCCCGCATTCATGCGCTCGACCGCACCGGCCAGATCGGCGTAGGAGGCGAGACCATTGTACCCGCCGTGTCCCGCCGCCGGCTTGATCGTGGTTCCGACCGCGCCGGCCTTCTTGTTGATCTCCGCGAGCATCACGCCGCACTCGGTGGCGTTGGCGGTGGTCATGCCACCAATGGCCATGACACCCGACCCGGCCGCGGTGATCGCCTTGGCGAGCGCCTCGAGGGTGGCCACAGGCACACCCGACGCATCGGCCGCGGCGGCCATCGTGCCGCTGCCCGTGAGGGCCGCGCAGATCTCCATTTCGCTGCCGGGCTTGGCCGCGATCCACTGATCGGCGTTCAGGCCGGTGAGCGAGCGGCGCGCGCCGACGTAGACCAGTCGCGGTGCGCCGTCGAGCTTGGCGCGCGCATCGGCCCAGTCGAGCTGCTGCGGCACACTGTGCCCCCAGCCGTCGAGGAAATCGGCACCGAAGCTGATGACCAGCTTGGCCGCGCCAAAGTCGAGGGCCGGCCACGATGCGCCGTATGCCTTCTGGTTGGCCGCGATGGTCGCCATGGGCGCCAGCGCATCGACGCTGAGGTGCGCCGGCATGCCCTGCGCCGACAACCACTGGTCGAGGAAGCCCGGGAAGGTGCCCGACTCGTGCTGGTTGACGAACACGACGCCGGATGCCTGCGAACGGCTCTTGACCTCGCCGATCTTCTGGGCGAGCAGCTCGTACGCCTTGTCCCAGGTGATGGGCTTGAGGGCGTTGCCCTCGCGGACCATCGGCGAGCGATAGCGATCGGGGTTGTACAGGCCCTGGACCGCCGACAGGCCGGTGGAGCAGATCGCTCCCCGGCTCATCGCGTGATCAGGATTCCCGTCCAACTTGATCGGTCGTCCGTCGCGGACCTCGGCCATGACGCCGCAGGCCGTGGCGCACTCGCGGCAGGTGGTCGCGTAATACTGCGACACGCCGGGCACGGTGTTGTCAGGAGACGCCACGTACGGGATGAGCTTGCCCACCTTTTCGGAGGAACAGCCCACCACGGCGGTGGTCGCGCTCGTGGCGCCTAGGATCTTGAGGAAGTCTCGGCGCTTGACGCCGGTCCCCGCTTCAGTGCTCATGCAGTCACTCCGCTATGGGCGGCTGCACAGGGCATGCGGCGCGCAGACTACGCGCCGTGGCCCCGTG